>JABFSL010000001.1 GCA_013140605.1 Anaerolineales bacterium | reverse complement strand
GTATATATATATTTATATGGAATCGTAATAGTAGTAGGGCCTGTGGATACTGTGGACAAAACCGAATCATCACCACCCGTGGAGACTCTGCCGCGCTTTCCCCCAGACCTGCGGCCTGATTCCGTTTTCAAGCATTCGACTCCTGTGGAGAGTTCACGGCAAACTTCTCCACAGAAAAAATGTCTGAAACCATGTTTTTTGAAGATTTCTATATTTTGGGCAATAAGAATAATACCCCCCATATATGGGGGTGGGCTTTTTATAGTTTTCAATTAAATATTCGAACAAATGGGCATATTGTCCACAGGGCAGGGTAGTTCTCCACAGATTGCAGGCACTTATCCACAGGTAAGTGGATTTCTAATGCCTACTTGTCTAAACAATGCCCCCCAAATATGGCCTTCAGATTAGATATTTCGGATAGTAGAACGCTTTATTGTGTTAAAAATCACATAAAATATTGAAAATGATCTCTTATAATCGCTATCTTCATTACAGTTGCTGCTATCAATAAGCCTTCGCGCTTCGTACGCTTTGCTCGAAACGGATAATGGATCCCACGGCAATAGAAGCACCCTTCCCTTTTACAGCGTGGTATACTCCGCGAAATTACAAATCCAATAAAGATCAGGGAAACATATGCGCATTACAAAATATTTACGCGCCGACCAGGAAGCCATTACCCGTTTCCTTGCCGTGCTTGGAAGTGGTTCAGTGATGTTAAGCACCAGTAAACGTGCCCGTCCCATTTTCTTCATCACGGCGCACAGTTTTATAAAGGAATTTATTGAAGAGGGATTCTTTCGCAAGGAGGAGCTGCTCATAAAGGCCCTGGATGAAGGTGGCTTCCCTGCCGATGGCGGTCCTATTGCCGCAATCAGAAATGACCAGCAGAAAAGCCATGATTCAGCTGAGATCATATTAAAAGCCGCAAACCATTGGCAGTCAGGTGATGAAGTTGCCCGCTCCGATGTAGGCTGGGCCACCAGCGAATACACATCCACAGTCCGTCAGCATTTGGAGCGGCTCAAGAACCTGATCTACCCGCTGTTGGAGCAAACCATTTCTGTGGAAGAAGAACATAAAGTCTCTGAAGAAATGAATAATATTGTCTTCGAAGGGAGTTTAAAGGAAGGCACTGAAAAATATATCAAGTTGATCGAAAAACTTGAAGAGGAATTGGGCGACTGGAAGTAATTCTATAGCTTTCAAACTCAAGGCAGATCATTGGTCTGCCTTTTTTGTTGTCATTACTACATGACCTATTATGTAGGTCATGTGAACTATTTACTAGGTCAAAAATGGAGGAGAAATTGACCGAGTTTCTGGCGTTCAAAATAACTTAAAGTGACAAATGTCCATTGTCTTAAAATTATATATAATATACAATTTTGCCCATTCAGGAGCATCCCATGCAAGCTTATGAACTCCCCCAACTTATATCCCAACGAGCCGACTCGGACAAACTGTATCTCGAATTCCTCAAAGTCACGGACTTGAGCATGGGACTATACGTTCTCCCCGCCGGCGGGACAGATCCCCAGTCACCGCACACAGAGGATGAGGTCTATTACATAGTGAGCGGCAGAGCGCAGATCAAGGTTGCAGACGAGAATCTCGCCGTGCAGGTGGGGTCCATTGTGTATGTGGCAAAGAATGTGGAGCATCGCTTCCACTCGATCGAGGAAGAGTTGACGGTGATCGTGTTCTTTGCACCGGCGGAATATTCAAATAAATCTTAATGAGAGCAAAACAATATGAACTCTCTGGGTTTAAAAATTATTCAACACCTAAAAAATTATTGGCATGAAAGTTCATTTGAATTATTTGAATATGGTAGTTTTCCGCTGGAATGTCCTTGGCAAATTGTTCAAAAACAAGTCCAAAAAGATTTCATCAAAAACATATTTCAACCAATAGCAATTCCCATTACTCTTGATCGTCTGATTGAGAATTGCCAAAGTATTTATGCTCTTCTGGAAAGCAACAAATGGTTCTTGATTTACGCGATAGATGAAGACACATTTTTATGCGGTGGAGAGCCAACTAATACGCCAATCTTACCTGTGAATGTAATTTCAGATGGATGGGAGTTGCCTGATGATTTAAGAGTTTTCTACTCAGTTCATAATGGTTTTGGGACCCTGTGGTCATTGGAAATATTTTGGAGTTCACACTGTATTTTGCCAGACAACAAATTGGATACGCTTAATTCATTTTTTAAAGATGACCCGGATTTTAATTTCGCCATTGACCCTAAATATCTATTGCAGTTTTTCCCCGACGGGCTGGGAAATCAGCAATGTTTTTACAAGCTGAAAACTGGAGAATTGACAACGGTTGATTGGGATCATGAAACAAGAGAAATATATCATCAAGAAAATTTTTGGGGTTTTGTTGATAGAAGACTCTTCGAACTTATTTAGAAAGGAAGTTTAATTATGGAAAAACTACGCTACACCCCATTTCATGAACGAACGTCCGCGTTGTGCCAGCCGCAGAATTGGCGGCGTTGGGCGGGATATTTTGTCGTCGGCTCGTATGAGCTGACCATTGACCGCGAGTATTGGGCCATTCGCAATGCGGCGGCGTTGATCGATGTGACCCCTTTGATGAAGTATATGATCAAAGGTAAGGACGCGGCCAACCTGCTTCATCGCGTCACCACGCGGGACATCCACAAGATGAGCGTGGGACAAGTCTACTACACAGGCTGGTGCGATGATGAAGGCAAGCTGATCGATGACGGCACCGTTGCGCGGATGGATGAGACTACCTTCCGCCTCACTGCCGCGGAGCCGAACATCCGCTGGCTGATGATGAATGCGGTCGGACTCGACGTGGAGATCAGCGAAGTCTCTGACAGCGTGGCGTCTCTCAGTTTGCAGGGACCCAACTCACGGGTCGTTTTGAACCGCGTTTGCGAATCCGATCTCGATGGGCTGAAATATTTTCGTCTGATAAAAAATAAACTTGGCGGAGTCGAAGTCACCATTTCAAGAACTGGTTACACAGGTGACCTTGGCTATGAGATTTGGATGGACGCGAAGGACGCGATCAAGGTTTGGGACGTGTTGATGGAAGCGGGACAGGATTACGGGATCACGCCCGTGGGAATCCTCGCGCTCGATATGGCACGCGTCGAAGCAGGGCTGTTCATGCTCGATGTGGATTACACCTCTTCGGGCCATGCGTGGATCGAATCGCAGAAGTCATCTCCCTTTGAGCTGGGACTCGATTGGACAGTTGCACTTGATAAGCCCGGCTACTTCGTTGGGCGCAAGGCGCTGGAAAAAGAGAAGCACGAAGGCTCAGCGTGGAAGATGGTTGGCATCGAGATTGACTGGGTCGGCATGGAGCAGTTGTACGCCGAAGTGGGCCTGCCGCCGCAAATTCCGGGCACAGCGATCCGCGCCAGTATGCCGATTTTGGTTGGCAATGTGCAGGTGGGATACGCGTCCACGGCTTCATGGTCGCCGCTGTTGAAGAAGTACATCGCGCTCGCGCATTTGCAGAAACCATATTACGAACTCGGTACGGATGTGAGAATGGAAATCACCGTCGAACATCAACGCAAGCACGCGCCCGCGAAAGTGGTCAAGTTGCCGTTCTATGAGCCAGAGTGGAAAAAGAAGTAATCAGTAATTAGTAATCAGTGATCAGTGGCTAGTTGAGTGGCCCTGAGCGCTAGCGAAGGGCGTACACTTGCACCGCACGCAAGTGCAGGTGTCGAAACCAGCAGGTTCTATGAACTTGTGAAGAAGAGATGATAAACATAGGAAATTGTATGAAAAAAGAGTGTGCAAAGTTTCCTGAATCAAAACATACAGATTGTGAATTGAATCCTGATGAAAAAATCATGGCGGACTATTTTGAATCTCGTGGCTTGATTGTAGAAAGATTGTGCGTTGGAAAGCCTAAGAAAATAGAAAAAGAAGGCACCCCAGATTTTCGCATTGTTGGAAAAAACCTTGTATGTATATGTGAAGTAAAGAGGCCAGACTCTCCA
The DNA here is from genome assembly GCA_013140605.1 of Anaerolineales bacterium. GTDB lineage: Bacteria > Chloroflexota > Anaerolineae > Anaerolineales > Villigracilaceae > Villigracilis. Next base: position 183,697 of record JABFSL010000001.1, on the reverse strand, counting down.
ACGGGAGACCTTTCAGAGAGCGATTGGAAATATGTTAATCGCCTTGAATTTGAACAGTGGAAGGAAGAAGCGAAGAAACAAAATACAAATCTCACTGTTACTTGTGAACAACTGGAACTTGCCAACGGTAAAATAGATTATCCTGATAACGAGCGAAATACAGGTGTGCTAGAAGAAGAAAAAGCCAAGAAAATTAAAAAATTACTAGAAGAATCAACAGTTGGTAACTTCCCTCTGGCAGTAACAATTTATAGAAGTGACCCATTTTCTTGGACGCAAGAAGAATTACAAGGGTTTGTTAACCACTTAATTGACAAATTAAGTCTTATCGGCGCTGGAAAAATCTCGCCTGATTGGAATGTAAATGGGGACTTCCATTTCATATACGGTGAATACAGAAAAGCACGTGCGGATGGGCGATATATACACAATCAAATATTTGTGAGACTTGCAGAAAAGGGCTTGAAGATCGAAGTGTTGCCTAATTCAGATCTTGGTGTGAATTGGGAATCTATTGAAGGAAAAGGAGTTTGTCGGAAGGCTCAAAAGCAAATAAAAGATCAATTACTGTATCGCGAATCTAAGCCTGAGAAAGTTATTAGGCTTGTTGTGATATTTCTAGAACAAAACCTTCTCTTCGAGTATTTTTCCAATATAGATAAATTGGAATCCGAGATAAACAGGCGTGTCCTTTCAAAGTTTCCTGAATTTAGCGCAGTTGTCTTCTGCGAGAATTTTGACCCACGTTTCTCTCGCCCTAATTTTCTGGTATTTCATACCGAAAATAACAATGTTCCATCTTTCCCAAAGGATATTTTCGATGATGGATTTTCTCAACAGTTTCCAAAATAAAAAAGGAATCATCCATGACAAATAATAATTACGACGCAATCATCATCGGCGGTGGGCACAACGGACTTGTTGCTGCCGCATATCTGGCGCGCGCGGGCAAGAAAGTTGTTGTGCTCGAACGCAGACACATGGTCGGCGGGGCGACGATCACTGAAGAGATAATCCCTGGATTCAAATTCACGGAATTCTCTTATGTGGTGAGTTTATTACGCCCCGAGATCATCCGCGACTTGAAACTTCCCCAGCACGGCTTGAAAATTTTGCCGCTGCCCAGCACCTTCACTCCCATGGACAATGGCGACTACATTGCAGGCTGGGACGATCACGACACCACCCGCCGCGAAATCTATCGTCACTCACCCAAGGATGCTGAAGCCTATGACGAGTATGGCCGCCGCATGGCACGCCTTGCGAAAGCCATCAAGCCCATTTTGGGCATGTTACCTCCCGACCCGACTTCGTTGAGTCCCAAAGATTTAATGGGACTGCTCAAACTCGGTCAATTCGCTTCGACACTGACCGAAAAGGAATTGTATGGTCTCTCAAAGATCATGACCCAATCCGCGGCGGACATGCTCGAAGAATGGTTCGAGACCGACGCGCTGCTGGGAACAAAATCCGCCAGCGGAATCATTGGCACGTTCTTAGGTCCGCGCTCACCAAGCACCGCGTATGTTTTGCTGCATCATTACATGGGCGAAATTGACGGCGCGTTCCGCGCCTGGGGATTCGCAAAAGGCGGCACAGGCGGTATCGCCGAATCCATCGCAAGTTCGGCGCGAGCGTTCGGGGCTGAGATCAGACTCAACGCAACCGTGAAGCAGGTCATCGTTAAAGGTGGACGCGCAGTCGGAGTCGCGCTCGAAAACGGCGATGAGATTTATGCGAAGGCAGTCCTTTCCTCCGCTGACCCGTTCGTTACATTCTTAAAACTCGTTGACCAAAAATATCTACCCGATGATCTAACTCACTCGATCAAAAAATTCCGCACGCGCGGTTCTTCAGGCAAGGTCAACATCGCGCTGAGCGAACTTCCAAAATTCACCGCGTTACCCGACTCGAACGTTCTGCATCGCGGCGCGGTTTCCATCAGCCCGAGCATTGATTACATCGAACGCGCCTACGACGACGCGAAGTATGGTCGCTTTGCGAAAGAGCCGTACGTCGACATGATCTTCCCCTCGATGATCGACCCCGACATGGCGCCTCCCGGCAAGCATGTCATGTCGTGTTTTGTGCAGTACGCGCCGTACGATATCGAAGGCGGCTGGGACGACACCAAGCGCGAAGCCTTCGGCGAAGCGGTCATCTCCACCATCGAGCGCTACGCGCCGAACATTCGCCGCGCGATCATCGGCAAACAAGTCCTCACGCCATTGGACATCGAAAGCATTTCAGGCATCACCGGCGGCAACATCTTCCACGGCGAGCTGCTGCTGCATCAACTCTTCTTCATGCGCCCCGCCACAAAATGGTCAGGCTTCCGCACGCCCATCAAAGGCTATTACCTTGCAGGCTCGGGGGCGCATCCGGGCGGCGGCATCATGGGCTCGCCCGGCAAATTCGCCGCAGAACTTGCATTGAAGGACGGCATCTAATGAAAACCTACGACACCATCATCATCGGCGCGGGACACAACGGTTTGGTCGCTGCCGCCTATCTTGCAAAGCAGGGCAAAAAAGTTTTAGTTCTCGAACGACGCGACATTGTCGGCGGGCAGGTTGTGACAGAATCCTTCGGCGACGATTTCACCGTTGACTCCCTCCACGCAGGCGGGACTCTGCGCCCAGACATTGTCAAACATCTCAACCTCGCTTCACACGGACTTGTAGTTGATTCCGTCCGAAAACCATTCATCTCGCTTCAAGCGGACTCCAATCACCTCGTCTTCGACGTTGATCCTGCAAAGACAGTTGAGTCCATCAAACGCTACTCCGAAAAAGATGCGGCGAATTGGATTCCCTTTCTGGACTTTATGAAGAAAGCGACTCAATTCATCGAGACCGCCAACGCCACAATCATGCCGCGCCTGCCAAAAGGATTTAATCTCAGCGAAGGCATGGCACTAGCCGAACTCGGTCTTGACCTGCGCATGATGGGCGGCAAGGACATGATGCGAATCGTCCGCGGCATTCCCATGACCGCCGACGAATTCGTGGACGAATGGTTCGAGTCGGATGTGGTCAAGGCCGCAATCGCATCCCTTGGCATTCACGGATTGACTCTCGGCGTGTATGGCGCAGGCACAGGCTACACCCTCATGCACAACTGGTCCAATCGCGGCGGACTGTCGCATGTCTCAGTGCAAGGCGGCATTGGAAAAATTACTGAAGCACTCGCCAGCGCAGTGAAATCACTTGGCGGAGAAATCCGCACGGGCGCGGAAGTAGAACGTATACAAGTAGACATGTACACATGTAAGGGTGTGGTGTTGAAGAGTGGCGAAGAGATTTCCGCGAAAAACATCATCTCCGCTGCTGACCCGAAACATACTTTCCTGACACTCGTCGGCGCAATGAATCTCCCGCCCGAATTCGTATGGAATGTCCAATCCATCAAAATGCGTGGATCGGTTGCAAAAGTCCATTTACTTACTGACGGCAAACATGGCATTCCCGATGGAACGGTGGTAGTCGCGCCGTCCATCAAATATTTGGAACAAGCCTACGACGCAGCGAAGTATCATCAAATTTCCGAGAAGCCCTATCTTGAAGTGACAACTTCTGGGAATGTAGTTTCCATTCATTTCCAATTCGCCGCATACGCTCTTAACTCTGGAGTGCAGGAGCTTGCTCCTGCAAGTGCGACGGCCAGCCGTCGCACTTCAGAGTTGTGGAATGAAAAACGAAACTTGGTTGAAAAGATCGCGATTGATACACTCGCCGAATATTTTCCCAATCTAAAATCGTCAATCGTAAATCGTAAATCTCTAACACCTCTTGACCTTGAACAAACCTATGGTCTCACCGAAGGCGATCTGAATCACGGTCAGATCATGCTCGATCAATTCATGTTCATGCGACCCATCCCGGGCTGGTCGAATCACAAGACGCCAATTGACAATTTATATCTCTGCGGAAGTGGAGTCCACGGCGGAGGCGGAGTCAGCGGGACGGCGGGAAGGAATGTGATGAAGGTTTTGAAATAGATTACAGGTCGGGTATAAAGCTCGACCTGTTTTTTTACAAAGATTTTACACCTGCAAAACTCCCTGTACACAACGAACCTGTATATTTTATAGAAAAGGAGTTCGCCATGAAACGTTCACTCATCACATTGACCACGCTCATTATTCTTTCGCTCGCCTGCAGTCTCGGTGCGCCTGCCGCAGAAAATGCCCCAGCGGCGAATCAACCTGTTGAAACAGCAACCAGCACAAATATCCAGAATGACGCGGGCTCGGCTCCGTCTGCCAATTCTGAATCAGCCGTCCTCCTGTTCACCATCGGCATGCATATTGAGCCGTTGGGCGAAACCGCGCAAGGTTACGGCGGCGGCAATGGCGATTATCGTCAAACGCAACTCTTCGACAGGCACATACAGGCTATTCTCACTGTGACGGGAATGGTTGAGGCGCACGGCGGACGTATGACCATTCAGGCACAATCGCCGTTCACAACCGTTGCGATTGAATCGGGCAATACAATTCTTGCCGACCTCGCGTCACGCGGACATGAGATGGCGCTTCACTTTCACGAAGATGCGCATCTTGGAAAAAATGATGAAGCGCTTTCTGTGCAGCAATGGTGCGATGTGATGAAAGAGGAAATTTCATACATCTCGCAAGCCAGCGGTGTGACGGATATTCGCTATTGGAGCGGCGGAAATTTATATGTGGATATTTATGAAGCCGCGCAATGCGCGGGTCTCGACGTGAACAGCGATTGGAAAAATCCGCAATTGCAGGAAACACCGCTTGAGTTTGTGGGCGTCAATTCCTGGCGTCCCTCAGGTGGAACCGATGGCATCAATCTCGTTGATTTCACTCAGCATGATCCCAATGGCGCAGTTATCTTTTTACCCGAAGGCCAGTATGACAAATCGAATTTCGCTGCCTCACGGCGTTCTGAGGATACGGGCGGTGATGAAGCTTACTTCGAATATCTCAAGGAAAGTTTATATGCCTCGCTCGAAGCCTCCCAAGCGGGCAAGGTTAATGTCTTTCACTTCACCATACATCCCGGAGAATTCCGCGGCAACCCGCAACATCCGTATGATGTGATCGAAAAGTTTTTAACCGAAGTGGTTGACCCGCTGGTTGCGAGTGGACAAGTGCAGTGGGCGACCTTCTCCGAAATGGCAGACGCCTACGCCGTCTGGGAAGCCGCCAACCCTGGTGTTGCCCCGAGATAGGATGTCTCATGAATCGACTCTTCCACGCCTTCGCATTTCTCGCCTTCATCGTAGTTTCCTGCATCCAAACAGCGCCTCAGACTCCGCCGACAACTGCTCCTGTTACCCAACCATCTCCTCTTCCCTTGGGAGAAGGACAGGGTGAGGGGCGCGCCTACATCTCATTCATTATCAACGTCCACGATTGGATCAATACCGAAGACAGCGCGGATATTCTCCTCCAACTCGTTGACCTGTTTGAACGTTACAATGTGCGCGGCGATTTTTATTTCACCGCCGAAGTGACTCGCAAACTTGCCGAAGAACGCCCCGATGTGATCGAACGTTTCAAGAATTCGGACATGACCATCAGTTACCACGTCCGCCCGCCGCACCCGCTCTACACAGGCTTCGATTCCCGTTTGCAGGGACTCAGCGATGACGAGTTGTACCAAACCCTGCTGGATTATGAAACCTACGCCTTGGATCTCGAAACGGGCGACCTGGATCGCTCGCAACCCGGCGGCTATACCTACGTGGCGCAAATCTTTGGGCGCAAACCCGTCGTCGCGCCATCGCCGAATGGCAACCAGCGCATAAAGGATGCTGCGCAACGTGTCTATGCCAGCCTTGGCGCACAAATGACTTTGCTTTATCACGAGTCGGGCACAAAAGTGGATCAGCCGTTCGAATACGTCAATGACCTGCTCGCGCGTCCCAGTGATTTCAGCGTGACGCGCACTACGATCATAGACGGCACGGATAATTTCTGGTGGAACTTCATGTCCAAGCCTGAAGCCGATCAATACAACCCGACGAAGATGCTGCAAACCCAACTCGCAGATTGGGTAGGTCACGCTTCAAGCGTGACCTACAAACGCGCCCCGTTCATCACGTCGCTCATCCACGAGAACAACTTTTATCGCAGTGGGGCAGAGTCATGGTCATCCATTTATTTCACAATGGACAAAGGCAAAAAGGGTGGGCCGCTCTCGCCGCCGTTTGATCTAAATGCGCCCGACCCATCCCGTCCGCGCACAGATGAGGATAAATCCGCCATCTTCGCCGCCTACGAGGAGTTGGTCGCCTATGCCGCCGCGAATCTGGCAGTGGTCACTTCGGAAAATATTTTGGAGATTGCAAAATGAAACGATTTTATTTTTTTCTCACGCTTCTCGCGGCTATCGCGCTGGCTTGCAGTGTGGCGGGCGCGCCTACCGCCACAAATCTGCCCGTTGAAACGGCAACAGCCTCCCCTTTGGAGACGATCACGCCTGTTTTGCCGATCCAGCCTGCAGCGTCTTCCCTTCCCTCGACAACAAACAATCCGCCCCAACAAAATCCGCGCGGAAATGCCGCCACGCCAAGCATGTCGGATGTCACGTACTGCACCATGGACGGCGTGGCGCTCAAGATGGATCTTTATTATCCGTTGTCGGATCAATCTCCCTTACCTGTGACGATGTACGTGCATGGCGGCGGATGGTCGAATGGGGATAAAGCAGAAGGCTCAGGCGCGCAGGAAATCCCAGCTTTGCAAAACGCGGGTTTTTTAGTGGTGTCTGTCAATTACCGCCTCGCGCCGGAATATCCTTTCCCAGCCATGATTCTGGATATCAAATGCGCGGTGCGTTACCTGCGCGCCCAGGCAAGTCAATATAATCTTGATCCGAATCGCATTGGCGTCTGGGGCGGAAGCGCGGGCGGGCATCTTGTCAACCTACTTGGCACAACGGACGAAAGCGCGGGATTCGATGTTGGGGAATATCTTGAGTATTCCAGCCGCGTTCAAGCCGTTGTGTCCATGTTCGGTCCCACTGATCTGACTGTCCAATTCGAAGGCGGATATGAAGGCGCATCCCGCGTATTCGATGGTTTCGACGCGGCTCTCGCCAGCCCCGTGACCTACGTCTCGGCAGAGGACCCGCCTTTTCTTATGCTGCATGGCGATACAGATAAACTCGTTCCCATCGAGCAATCGCAGATCTTGCTTGCCGCGCTCCAGGCGGTGGGCGTGCCTGCCGAACTGGTGACTGTAATAAATGCAGGTCACAGTTTCAAGCCAGTGGGCGGCAAGACCATCAACCCATCACGGAAAGAGATTACTCAAATGGTGGTGGAATTTTTTGAATTTAAATTGAAATGATCAAGCGCGTCGAGCATCCGCAAGGTTGCGCCGCGCACTATTCATGCTCGATCAATTCATGTTCATGCGACCCATCCCGGGCTGGTCGAATGACAAGACGCCGATTGATAATTTATATCTCTGCGGAGGCGGAGTCAGCGGGGCAAGCGGGCGAAATGTCGTGAAGGTTTTGAAATAAAAGATAAGATGAATCAAAATGCTCCAAGTTTTTAGCTTGGAGCATTTTCTTATTTCATATTCAACTTAGATCGGTTGGATCGAGGCCTCCAACTTTTGGGCGAATTCCGCCAATTGTACTTCAGTCATACCTTTCATCAAGTCAGCGTGGACAGTACTACCATGTGCCATGGCTTTGTCCATTACTTCTTCCTTGGTGGATCCTGTTGCGACAAAGTCGCAATCTATACCGAGATGCTTGCAAGCAAATTTTTCCATTTTTTCTCCTTTTGTAAAATTTACCAATATTGACTTATTAATTTAGAATAGCACTAACTGGACAAGATCAGTATTAATATATGCTAAGAGTTTTCCAAAAAGGGAGCTGACGCGGAATAGGTGCTGTGGTAAGGGGTGTGCAGGCCACATCTGGTTGGTACTCAACCAGATGTGGCCTGCACTGTTATTCAAAGCATCCACTTAATTGAATTGCTCGCGGATCGCGCCCAAAGGCAAGGCGTTTTGCCCAGGTACTGGGAAAACTCCGCAGAGCATTGGCATTCATCAACGCAGGAACATTGATCTGCCAGCCTGCTTGAATCAGGTTGTTGTAAATTTTCTCCGCGCCAGCTTCGAGACCCCAGCCGGCTTCGGTGAGTGCGCCGCCGTTCAGTCGAATTTCAATTGTTGTAGCGGAACGTGAAATGGACTCGAGTCCGCGCATCAACCTTATGTCGCCAGTCAGTAAACTTTCAAGCAGACTGCCCCACGGAAAGTTGATGGTGATGTGTGAGACCAGTCCGCTTAATTCATGCGGCAAGTTTTGCGCGCTGGCAATGATGTAGAGCAGGTTTGGCAGCTTCGCGCGCGAGTATTCGTGCAGATTCTCGCGGCACGAGTCCACACCGATGACGAAGTGGTTCGGAAATTTATCAGCGTGGCAAAATGCGAATTAAGGGACGCTTTGCCCCGAATTGTTTCCATCAGAAACCTCCAATCTGTCAAATGGTTGAATAGAGACAGATTGGAGCAGGTGGAGCACGCGCCCTGGACTTAAACGAAAATAGACGGTCGGGTCAGGCACCGTCGAGATCATCAGGCGTTGTTTTTTTACGAATTAGGGGAAATGCAAAACAAGCCCGTTGGGCTTTGTGAACCAGTGGTTCAGTTTGAATTAAGACTTAGCAGGGTGGTCGGGTGGTGTTCATAGGAAAAATTTTAGCACCATCTGCGGAGAATATCCGTTAGAGATTTATTTGTAAATATTGTGCGGTTAAAATGCTAAACATAATTGTTGGTCGCCGCATGGATATATTTCTTCCTTTTGTGTATAATCTTGCTGCTCGCCCCGATAGTTCAATGGACAGAACAAAGCACTCCTAAGGCTTAGATGTAGGTCCGATTCCTACTCGGGGCACTGAAAAGACTAATCATTTTTTAAGATAAATCACTTGCCAGAAATTAATCCTTATAGTAATATTGACCTTGATGAGCGCTAGGGTGCCCCCCTCACCCTAGCGCTCATCATTTAATTTAATGGTTGGTAACAGCATAACTTCAAAAAACTCCCGCGATTTTCGCGGGAGTTTTTTTATTTGCTGCCTTTTATCATTTGTCTTGCGATCTGTAATAATTCATGCGCCGAGCGCAATGTTCCTTCGCCCACTTCTCCAAGCATTTGCGATAGTTCAAGCAGGCGCGGCTCGCCTTCCAGGGTTTCGACCCGCGTCAGTGTGCGGCCTTTATCCACAAGTTTTTGCACCTGATAATGCTGGTCGCCAAAGACCGCAAGTTGGGGAAGATGAGTCACGCAGAAGACTTGATGTGTGCGGGATAGATTCCAAAGTTTGTGACCAACCACCATGCCCACGCGCCCGCCGATGCCCTGATCAATTTCATCGAAGATCAGTGATGGGACTTGATCAGCCTTTGCCAAAATATTCTTTAATCCAAGCATCAAACGCGAGGTTTCACCGCCGGATGCGATCTTTGCAAGCGGTTTCAATCCCTCACCGGGATTCGGCGCGATTAAAAACTCCGCGCGGTCGAAACCGTTCTGGTCGAATGCGATGCGCGTGCCATCCTGCATGGGCGCGCCGTTCGCATCGGGCTTGGTCTGGAAATCAACACTAAACCGCGCAGATTGCATTTTTAGATCATTAAGTTCGGCTTCGATTCCCTTGCCCATTTCAAGCGCGGCAGATTTGCGTTTTTCAGAAAGCGCGCCGCCCTGTTTCGCAAGTTTTTCCAATAACTTCGCTTCCTGCATTTCCAATTCATTGATGCGGTCAGCTGCGCCCGTAATGGTTTCAAGTTGTTTGCGTGCGTCCGCGCCGTATGCGATCACAGCGGGAATGGCGCCGCCATATTTTCTGGTAAGTGAGTGGATCAGATCCAAACGTTCCTCAACATCGTCGAGGCGCTTGGGATTGAATTCAATTTCTTCAAGGTAGTCACGCAAACTGTGAATCACATCCGAGATCGTGTCAAGCAAAAGTTCGGCCTGATTCGCCAACTCTGCCTGACCCGCGTCTATTTTTGCAAGGGTCGCCAACGCCTGCGCGGCCTGACCAATCAAGTCTGTTGCGGCTGGGGTTTCGGGTGAACCTTCATCCAGCACCGCCAGGGCTTCCTGTGCATTTTCTGCAAGCGATTCTGCATTGGCTAAACGATCACGCTCTTTGCGCAGTTCCTCCTCTTCGCCCGCCTTTAACCCGGCAGATTCAATTTCCTCGGCTTGATAAGTGAGCATTTCGATGCGGCGGTCTGCATCCGATTGTGCCTTGCGAAGATCCGTCAGCTCGCGGCGAAGATTCAATATCGCATGATAAGTTTGGCGGTAGTCGCCAAGGGGCTGACCAACTTCCGCGTAGCGATCAAGCAGGCCAAGGTGTGCGCGCGGATCGAGCAGTGAGAGATGCTCCGCCTGTCCGTGGATATCAACCAGCAGCGCGCCTAATTCCTTCAACAATCCAACATTCACCGTGCGACCATTAATGCGCGCCACACTGCGCCCCTCTTTGCGGACTTCGCGCATGAGCGTTACATAATTGGGATCATCCATTAGCTCTTCGCGGTTGAGGATGAAGTGCACCGCTTCTTTTTCTGGACCTGTGAGCTGGAACACCGCTTCGACAAATGCGGCGTCTGAATCAGTGCGCACAAAAGTCGTATCGGCTTTCCCGCCGATGAGCATGACAACCGCATCGAGGATAATGGATTTGCCCGCGCCCGTTTCACCGGTAAGGATGATGAGGCCGGAGTCAAAGCGCAGATCAAGCTTGTCTATGATTGCAAAATTTTGGATGTGAAGTTCGGTGAGCATAGGCTATAACTGAATCCCTGCGAGCCGCGCGTATACGGTGGATGTGGCGACGACAGCGTAAATTCCAATTGAGATGACGGGGAGCATACCGCCTGATAGCAGCAGAATTAAACCGATGGGGATCGCGCCAAGCGCAACACCCGCTGCGCAGGCAATAAAGAGCGGGCGTGAACGGCGTTTACTTGTCACTTTTAATGCAATATTGGAGAGGAATACACCCGCGCCGCCCGCGATTGCAAACGCAACAAATATCATGTAGAAACCAATAAAGTTCGCGATAAATGCGAGCAATCCGCTTGCGATCAAGGAGAGAGTGAAAATGATGCCGGGGCCAATTAAGTAGTCATACCAAAGCGCGGTATCAAATATTTTTTTATGCTGATTCACGCACTCCTTGCAAAGGTAGCCGGTGGGCGTGCGTTGCGCACAGGTTGCGCAGATCGGTCTTTCGCAGCGTTTGCAGCGCAGCATGGTTTCACGGGTTGGGTGAACATAACAATAAAGTGTATCTGTTGTGGTGGGTATGGTTTCTGTCATCGTGGAAATCCTAAGGAATTTTCATTCATGTGTGCTGTGAGGTTGCGGTAGAAGTAGCCCGGGTCTCCAAAACGGACAAATTGCGCGGTCACATCTGCGGCGGTTACTTTTACCTGATCATCTTCCATCAACGGTGTCGGCAATTGACCATCCACACTGAGAACGGAGTTTTCACTATTAACAACAATGCTGACCGAAGAGCCTTCTGATAAAACCACCGCACGGTCCACTGAGAGATGCGGTGCAATGGGGACGATCAAAATATTTCGTAACTCCGGCGGCAGGATGGGTCCGCCTGCGGCGAGCGCATATGCCGTGGAGCCTGTGGCTGTGGCCGCGATCAATCCATCCGCAACGTAACTGGTGAGGCGCCGTCCATCCACTGAAGCGGTCAAGCGAACGGGGCGCAGGTTCTGTCCACGGGCAACGACAACTTCGTTCAATGCGTTCGAACTGCCGAGGCTTTCGCCCGCACGGATGTGCTCTGCGCGCAGCATCATGCGGTTCTCGATCCATGCTTCACCGTTGAATAGTTTTTCAAAGTATCCGCGCCATTCCTTGCGGTCGACCTGGATCATGAAACCCAGACGGCCAAGATTCACACCGAGGATCGGCACCCTGCTGGGGGCGCATAAGTGACCGGCGCGTAATACGCTTCCATCACCGCCGACAGCAATGAGCATGTCGTACTCGCCTTTTTTCACACGCTTGCGCAGTTCTTCATCATATAAAGAACCATGATCTGCTTCCAGGCCTTTTTCCTTGAGAAAGGCAGACATGGCTTCCGCTTCCGCAAAGGCCTCCGGCATTTTAGGATAGGCCGTGACAATAGGGCGTTTGGGAATGAAGGAGGCAGACATGACGAAATTATACCTTTTGTAATGTCACAACGTTGAATTGCTTTTAAGCCAGACGCTGATCGCAAACATTTTTATATCCACAGCGGGCACAGCGCGCGGCTTGTTCATGCGAACGCGGAACATCCTTCTTATGTTCATCGCGTTTCATTTCCACAAGCAGGTCGATCAAGGCTGTTTCCAATTCGTGGGTGTAATCTATTGCAAAGTCACGGTTTTCATAATGGATAATTCCATATGGCGGGCGTGTGCCATAAGTTTTTTCCACCAGCAGGCAATAGGATGCGAGTTGATAAATATGTGAGTCGTACGGAGCTTCCGGCGCGCGACCCGACTTAACCTCCACTGGGATAATGGTTCCGTTTTTCTGCACGAGATAATCAGGCTTGCCTGTCAATTCCAACGCGGAGTAATAAAGCGGTTTTTCCACTTTTCCCCATCCATGCGTGTCGGTATAGATGATCCGTCCGCCGGGCAAACCAGCTTCCTTTCGCTGGGTCGAGGATTTGCGAAAGAAGAAAAGGGCAAAGATTAATAAAGCAAGGGCAAGGTATAGCACTTCAGACACCTGAGTTTATGTTTAAAGTTTTTCCGCTATTCTTAGTATTTTCTTTAGTCTTGTGAAATCTGAGCCTGAAAGTTCTTCAATTCTTTTTTCCAAAGTTTTGATGAATTCATATTTATTGTCTTCGTTCACGGCGGGTAATATCCTCTCGGCGTGTTCGGGCATTTCCTTGAAGCGGCAGGTTGACAAATGATTCAGCAAATAAGGAAAGATGACTTTCCCGTACTCTTCATTTTCAGCGGATGTGTTCGCCAGCGCCGAAATGGATTTATCAAGGGTGATCTCGGAGCTTGTCTCTTTGATCTTTTTGATATCATCCAAATGCTTGAATGTGAAATCAGGCCTGACCTTGGCGATTTCCGCGAGTGCTGTGATCGCGCCCCGCACCATGTTTTGATGTTTGCCCTTTAGAAATTTTATAAAATCTGCCGCATACGGCATAACAAGATTTGGGTCGATGATGGCAATTTCATACATTACGTTCATGCAGTCGCTGTGAATATGTTTGTTATCGTTCCACATGTTTTCGGCGATCTCGCGAATGCCGGTGATGTCATTTCGCGCGACAAGGTCACGCGCCAGATCGAGATTGGGCGTTCGATCACGACGGGTTTGCAGATAGCCGAGACGACTTAATAAATTTGACATTGATTTCCTATAATTGCGCGGTACAAAATGCCACCAGCAGAAGAATTGCCGCAAGAAGCAGTACCATGCCAATGGTCCGAAGGAGAAGCGCGGAGAGGGTCTTCCGTCCGTGCTGGCGATGTAATTCGGTCCCTGCGGCCATTTCAGCCTGATTTTCCGATTTGACTCCAGCTTTGTGATAGCGCCAGGCGCGGCGGCAATACAGATAACTTCCAATTTCAGAAGCGCGGATAATTGGCATGGGCAGAGTATAGCACAAATTTTCTATGGACAGCTGTCCGAAAAGTGATCGCCGCCTTCACTTATGATAAACTACACGCGCAAAAAATATTTTTCCTTACGGAGGACAAACATGTCCGAACATGAAACTTACTCGATTGAGATCGCTGGTGTAAAACGGGAACTGCGTTTGTTCGAGATCAAACCCGGTTTGCGGATTGCGATCTTGAACATTCTTGGCGATACCGAGTTGGTGCAGGCCTGCGCGCATGGACTGGCGAAAAAGCTTGAAGAAGTTGAATATGACATCCTTGTAACCGCGGAAGCGAAATCCATTCCGCTGGCGTATGCGCTTTCGGTCGAGACAAAAAAACCGTATATAGTTCTGCGTAAATCATACAAACCATATATGGGCGACGCGCTCAAGGCGGAAACATTATCCATTACAACAGGTCAGCCGCAGGTGTTGATATTGGATGAGAAAGACTTAAATCTTATAGCGGGTAAAAAAGTTGTGATTTTGGATGATGTGATCAGCACGGGATCCACCTTGCAAGGCATGCGAATGATCCTGGATAAGGCGAATGCAAATGTGGTTGCAGAAGCCGCCATCCTCACTGAAGGCGACCGCGCTCAATGGATGCACATCATATCGTTGGGACATTTGCCGTTGTTTACGGAATAGCAGGTAAACACGGAAACAAGTAAATAGGTAAAAAATAAGGCCCTGAGAAAATATCTCGGGGCCTTGTGTACCTGTTTACTTGGCTTCATACTTTTCAACCAATTTACTTTTTTGAACCCGCTTCATTTTTTTGATCGCAAGTTCGCGCTTCATTGCATCGGTGCGGTTTGACTGGGGCTCCAGATAAACCAATTTCACAGGACGGCGCGTGCTGGTGTATTTTGCGCCAGTCCCTTTATTGTGCTGGGAGAGTCGTCTGTGCGGGTCGGTTGTCCAGCCGGTGTAGTACGTTCCGTCTGAACATTCAACGATGTAACAATAACAGGTCATTTCTTGTCTTTTGGTGACTTGCCAAACATCGTCCCTAACAATCTCTCTTTGAGCGGAATTTTTTCCAGCGGCGGAGCTTTCTTGTCCGCCCAGGTGGCGGAAAAACGGTCATTCAACCATTCTTCACGCTCACGATGAGCAGCTTTTAAATAATCTTTTAAAGCCTGTTCATTTCCCTCTTCGACCGCGTCGCGCAAATCAACGAGTGAACTGATCATCGTGTTCAGAACCCGCGTGGCATTTTCGCGATTATGCAACGACAGCATGTGCAACGTCGCAAAATCATCCTGAATGGATGTGGTGTTATGGTAGGCGCGCTCGGCAACTTTGCGGGCTTCCTTCCAGCCGGGCTGACTTGTGGTCGCATTCAACAAGGCGGCGGAGACCAATTGCGGCAGGAGATATGCGGAAGACATCAATCCATCTGACTCGACAATATCGGCGATCATGATGGTTGCACCGAGAAAACTCACGAGGTTTGCAACCAACTGTATCGCATCGCCCGGTGTGCCGGCGGGTGCGTCAACGAGGAAAATGCTATTTTTGAAAAGATCAGCTTTGGCTGAGTCCAGCCCCGTGCCTGCTTCCTGTAAAAATTCAGCGGCAATAGTCGGGACAATTCCCACGTAGTAACAACCTTCAGGAAGAATTTCCCGCGCCCAATTTGCCACTCCAGATTTGATTGGAGAGGTATCCACGATCACCGTGCCTGGCATGAGATCGGGGGCAATGAACTGCAAAGTCTCACGCACTTGATGCACCGGTAAAGCCAGCAGTACCAACCGCGCATCCTGCACAGCTTTGGGCAGGTTGTGTTCAGTTTTATCCACGGCACCTTTTTGCTGCGCGGCGCGCTCGATCGAAAAATCCTTGTCGTGTCCCACGCACACAACGCTGTCTTTATGCGCCGCGAGCGCCAATCCAATTGAAGCTCCCACTTGACCAAGACCAATAATTGTAATTTGTACAGTCATGTTACCCTCGCAAGAGTTTGATGTCGCGATTATACTGCCAATCAACGTCCCCGACTTAAACGACGAGAACCGCGGACGCCGACCGCGGTTCTCTTTGAAAGGAGGAGAAGAGAAATCACCTTACAAAAGTAAATTTATCATGGTTGTCCAAATAGTACTTGACGCAATACCTACGATTGCCCTACGATTGTTAGACAATTAACAGGAATGCAAATTTTTTTTATAATTTTTCTCTTGCGGAGGATCACGAAATGGCTTTCTCTACCCTGAAAATTTATTTTGGTGAACTGAATCACACTGCCCTTGGGGATTTCCGCCTCGCTGTCTCCGACTTGGGCCTGCTCGCCGTTGAATGGGCAGATTCTCAACCCCGGCTGGATTCGTACTTACGCCGTTTCAAATGTGCTGTTGAGCCAAATCAGGCAAAAATAAAACCCTATGCAAAAGAATTGGGTGAATATCTAAAAGGAAAGCGCCATGAATTCACCTTCCCTATTGATTGGTCAACTTTGCGGCCATTTCAACAGGAAACCTTGAAAGTTGTTTATGCAATTCCGTTTGGGGAAATACGTACCTACGCTGAAGTCGCCGCGCAAATTGACCGACCGCACGCCTATCGCGCAGTTGGCCGCGCCAATGCAACCAATCCCATGCCGGTCGTGATTCCATGTCACCGCGTAATCGGCAAGGATGGAAAACTACACGGCTATGGCGGCGGAGACGGTCTGCCCACCAAGGAGTGGCTGCTCAAATTTGAAGGCGCGGTGATCGCGTAGTTTTGTTTACAGACCCGGCGTGAATTTTTCTTCCCACTCTGAAATCGCAGCGCGGATCTCGGATTTTATGGCCTCGTCAGGAACATCATCCACAGTGGAGAATTTTTGCAGGCCCACATAAACTTCCACGCCGCCCAGCGCCGATTCCTGCAAGCGGATGCCGCTCTTTGCAAATTGAGTCTTCATTAATCGTGTCTGCAGGACAGTGTCAATTTGATTGACGATGCTTAGTGTTGCAATATTTTTTTCTTCGGGCTTTTGGGCTTGTGGTTGTACAGAAGCGGGTGTGGACGGACGCAAAGCGTTGATCGGTGCGGCGGGCGTGGCAGCGGCCTGTTGACTTTGTCCGCCACTTTCAAGCCAGGGACGAAAGTTTGAGATCAGTTCGATCAAACGCTTTTTCCTGTCCGCAGATAACACCTCAGGAAGCTGTGCGCCGTCCATTTCAACTGTGATGCGGCCGTTATTTTTTTTGAGGCGCAAAAGACCGGGGTCATCTTTCACGCTGGGAGATAGGCGGGATTCCAGTGAAATTTGTTCGTCAGCTTGCGCGATCTTTTTCTCGGCCTCCCTGATCTTTGTTTCTGCATTTGCTTCAGCGATCTTTATTTTTTTATCCGCGCGGCCATTGGAATCGAAAAAGCCAATGGCCCAGCCGATCAATATTCCAACGATCAAGCCGATGAATATATAAAGAACAGGGGTTGGAGTGAAATTTATGGTCATAACGCTACCTCATAGGCTGGCAGGTTGGGCAAATGTGTGTGCCGCGTTGACCAACTGTCAGCTTTTGTATCGTCGTGCCGCAAACAGAACAGGGTTGTCCGTCACGGCCATACACGCGAAAATAATTTTGAAACTCGCCGCCGCGATACACCCAGTCTATGCTGGCGCCGTTGCGGCGGATGCCTTCTTTTAAAACGGCGCGGATTGCCTTGTGCAATGCTGCGGCCTGTTCTTTTGTGACGTTGTTCGATGATGCCAATGGATGCAGATTGGCGATGTGTAAACACTCATCCGTATAAATGTTCCCAAGACCGGCAATAAAGGTTTGGTCAAGCAGCAACGGTTTTAAGGAACGTTTGCGCGCGTGTAAATTTTCGAAGAGCCACTGAGCTGTAAAGACTTTTCCAAATGGTTCCGGGCCTAGTTTACCAAGGATTTCTTCTGGTTGGCTCGTCAGCCAGACACGGCCGAATTTGCGGGTGTCATTGAATGCCAGATAATGATGATCTGAAAGATTCAGCAAAAGGCGGTCGTGCTTTTCTGGAATAATTTTACCTTCTCTTATCATTAAATCCCCGCTCATGCGCAAATGTATCAGGAGATTGTAATCTTCCAGATTGAGTATGAGATATTTTGCGCGGCGCGAGACATCCAGTATCTTTTGCCCGACAATTTGTTTTTTAAATTGGATCAATGAAGGCGTGGCAAGCGTACGCGCCCAACGGACCTCGGCGGAAAGAATGGTTTTTCCGATGAGGTCTGGTTGCAACGCACGTGCGATTGTTTCAACTTCAGGTAGTTCGGGCATGTGTGATCTGCTGGGGATTGGCAACAAAATGAAATATCATTATAAAAATTACAAGCAGGGAAATTGTTGGCGAATAGGTAAATAGAAGCGTAAGATAGGCATTATCGCCTGTTAGGAACAGTCGAACGAAAAAACAGATAATAGGAAAAACAACAGAAATGGCTAGTACAAGATTTTGACGTTCTTTGCTTTGGAGGCGAATCAAATAGAAAAGAGGCGGTATTACCGCCAAGAACGAATATGGTTTCAGACGCGGCAGGGCTAACGTAATACCCAATAACCCAATACAAAAGAACTCAGTGAAGTGATCTTTTGCAAAATTTATCAGGTTAAATATTCTATAAGGCCAGAAAGAAAATAGAATCAGTATTAAAACGACGGCAATGGAAGATAATAGGAACGGAAAATCAACGCCGATGAGCGCCAGCGCACTAGTCAGCAAGAAGGCAAGTGGTAGATTATTTTTACTTCCATCTTCAATCCACACATTATGTTGGTTTGGAATAAGCCCAAGAATCTGCTCGAAGAAGGGTCTCATGAGATGTGGATATAGAAATAACGAGATGCCAAAGGTTAGAATAAATACAAACAAAGAAAGGATGAGAACGCGAAATCGGCGGGGACGTGCGTTGGGAATGAACAAGAGTAAACCTAAATAAGCGATTGTCAATAATTTGAAACTCGCAACAACGGCTAACACTAACCCAGCTTTCCACCAGTGCTGTTTATTTAGCAGAGCAATAACGATTGAAATCAGAAAGAATTCAATTGCTGTAATATTGCCGGTAATTATTGTCCAGCCAAATCCCCAAAAACCACCGAATGCTAATAAAAAACCCAGATGCCAGTCCGATTTCAACTCCCAAACCGCAGTACCACCAATCAAAAGAAGAGTATAGTAGAGTGGATATAAATTTTGAAAATCAATAGGAGGTGGACATATGGCCTGAAAAAGAGTAAGCAGATAAGGTTGATAGTTCCAGGAAAAATCGAGTCCCAAATCCTTCACATTATATGGATTTTTACCAATAGCAGAAGTATACGCTGCAGAGCAGAATACTCGCGCATCCTGTCCCTGCTTTATGTAAAAGACTATGGCGATGGAAAAAGCTACAACCAATGTGATTAGAAAAATCAGTAAATAGCGAAAAATTTGTGCCCCCATAAGTCGCTGCCATTCCGTTCTACTCATTGAACATTTCTCCAACCGAGCGGCCTTCATGTGCGCGCTTGATCACCTCGCCCAATAACGGCGCGACAGAAAGCACGGTCAGGCGGCCTTCCAGAAATTTCATTTTATCGGCCGAGAGCGGAGCGGAATCGGTTGTAATGATATGTTTGATCGGTAAAGCTGCCAGACGTTCTGCGCCATTATGTGAAAGTATGGCATGGACAAATGCGAGATATATATTGCGCGCTCCATTTTGTTTAACAACATTCACAGCCTGGGCGATGGATCCGCCTGTGTCCACTTCATCGTCCACAATGATCACATCACGGTCTTTTACATCACCGATCAGGGTCAGCGCTTCGGCGTTCGCATCATTTCCGTGGCGGCGTTTTTCAATGAATGCAATCGGCATATCCATATCTGCGGCGTAGTTGCGGCCTTTTTTGGCAAAGCCAAGATCAACGGAAACCACAACGGGGTCATGCATTTCTGCGCGAAGGTTCTTGTTGATATGCCCGACCAGCAAATGGGATGCGGTCAGCACATCGCCGGGAATGGAGAAGAATCCCTGTACCTGTCCCGCGTGTGGATCGAGAGTCATATAACGGTCCGCGCCGGCAACTTCGAGCATATCCGCGATCAAACGCGCGGTGATGGGCACGCGCGGCTGATCTTTTTTATCTGAACGACCATAGCATAGATAGGGCACAACTGCCGTGATACGGGCGGCAGAATCCAAACGCAGTGTCTGGATCATGATCAGCAATTCCATCAAATTGCGATGCACCGGAGAAGATGTGCTTTGGATCACGTATACATCCTGGCCGCGTACGCTTCCCTGCAATTTCACAAACAGATTTTCATTTGGGAACTCGATCACTTCACGCTCGCTTACAGGTTGACCGAGATAATCTGAAATTTTTTGTCCAAGCTCCGGGGAGCCGGTACCTACAAAAAGTTTGATCCCTCCGTATACTTTCAAATCGTGATGAACATGGTGCATTTAATTTTCCTTCTTTTATGCTGCTTATGCAAAAGCAAAATATTATTTATCGATCAACATCCGCACCGCTTCCCACGGTGAAATATTTCTTTGGATAACTTTTTCAAGGATCTCGTCATACCTCTTTTGCGGGACATCCTCCCGAAAACGATTCAACAGCTTTTCGCGGATCAACGCTTCCAACTCGACCTCGAGCCTGGCGCGTTCCCGAAGACCCCATCCGCCGCTTTGAGTTAAGTATGCCACATGCAGCGCAATGGACTCCGCCAGTTCAGCAATGCCTTTGCCTTCAGTGGCGACCGTCCTTTGAATAGGTGGAATCCACATCGGCGCTGAAGATGAATCTTGCCTGGGAGCAGCCGTCCGCATGGATTGACCGTGATGTTGAAAGACTCGTTCGGTTGGATGCGCCAACTCCAGCATGGACTTCAATGCCTTCTCGGTATTTTCCACGCCGGGGCGGTCTGATTTGTTGATGACCAGAATATCCGCAATTTCCAAAATGCCGGCTTTGATGGCTTGAATATCATCGCCAAGTCCGGGCGCTTCAACGACAAGAGTTGTATGCGCGAGACGCGCCACATCCACTTCGCTTTGGCCCGCGCCTACTGTTTCAATAATAACGATGTCAAACCCGGCCGCATCGAAGACTTGCGCCATGTTTGCTGTGGACTGCGCCAGCCCGCCGAGCGAACCGCGTGTTGCCATCGAGCGGATGAACACACCGGTATCACCGGAAAGATCGCGCATGCGCACACGGTCACCCAGCACCGCGCCGCCCGTGAACGGACTGGAAGGATCAACTGCGATGATCGCAACACGTTTCTCTTTGGTTTTACGATAATACAATGCCAGTTGATTCACCAGCGATGATTTGCCGGTACCCGGCGCGCCGGTCACACCGATCAAATGCGCTTTGCCGGTGTGTGGGAATAATTCGATCAATGCGGTGCGGCTTTCCGGTACATCATTTTCCACTTGCGTGAGCAAGCGGGCTAATGCAAGTCTATCACCGCCAAGAATTGCCTGGGAATACGTCATAGAAATGTAATCTTTAAAATAACAACAAAAACACAGAGCATATAAGTCTCTGTGTTTTTTGGCTGGCTATCCTGCAACTGCCATTTGAACATCGCGAATGATGTCTTCGGTGGAAGCGCCGGGACCAAAGACTCCGGTGACTCCCATTTCCTTTAGACGAAGAAGATCTTCGTCTGGAATAATGCCTCCAATAAAAACCTTAACATGCGATTGTCCGTTGGCTTTGAGTAATTCCATCACGCGTGGAGTTAGCGCCATGTGTGCGCCGGAAAGAATGGAAAGCCCCACCACATCCACATCCTCCTGAAGCGCGGCTTCGGCGATCATTTCCGGGGTTTGTCGCAGGCCGGTATAGATCACTTCCATGCCGGCATCGCGTAACGCGCGCGCAACAACTTTTGCGCCGCGGTCATGCCCATCCAGGCCGGGCTTGGCAACCAACACGCGGATTTTCTTTTCAGTCATTGTTCCTCCGAGGGAATAGTGAATGAAATTATACTATGTATCATAACCCCGTTTAGTTAGGCTACGTTTTGCTGGTTTGAAAGTGCAGGATAAGAAATCTTTTCGGTAAATTTTAAGTACGCGAGTGTCAAGAACACTGAAATTGGAATCATTAGAATTCGGAATAATACCCAGAGTAGTGTTGGTTGAATGGAAACGCCCATAATTTTTTGAGTAGAGGAATATTCAAAAATCCGAAGAATTCCTATCGTCAAACTAGCAAACAATGCCCGCATTAAGAGTGCTGTGCAAGCAATTATCAAAACATGAAAAAAATTTCTAAGCGCGATAAGAAATCCAGTCCATAAAGCAGGCATAGCATTTACATTATTAATCATAATTGCACATATGCTAAAAATAACAACCGCACCTATAAACCAACTTCCTATAAACGTTATATACCAGCGAAGCGAAGAGTTAAGTAGTACTTCTTCAAAAATAATTGAAGTGAGGAAAGCTAGAAAAATTACTGGAAATAATGACCCGATGATAGTAAAAAAATTAGTTTTGCTATGAAACCAAATATCAGAAAAAGTAAAATTTTGCCCCAAGATTTTTTGATAGACTACATAAATAAAGCCACCTACACCGACGAGAGAAAAACATAAAATTGCCCAGCTTGCGAGTATATAGATAAAAGCGAATAGCAGATTGTCGGGTACAAATCGTGCTAATGAGGATGTAATTGTCGTGAGAAGCGAAAGTAGTCCAAAAACCCAAACAAGTTTGGTCGTTCGGAGTATGTGTATTGTGTCCTGAATGGTTTGACTGTAATCCATAAATTTTCCTCGACTAACCGCCTAACTGTGTCAAACTACGCGCCATCATCTTTTGGCGGTGCGGTCTGACCATAATCCAGTACCGGCCGCATTTGCGTACCACCTTCAGGAGGGCCGACGATCTTTTTATCCTCCATCATATCCACAATGCGGGAGGCGCGGGTGTAACCGATGCGCATTCTTCTTTGCAGCATGGAAACGGATGCCCTGCCTTCCTTGCGGACAATTTCCACGGCATCATCGAAGAGCGGATCATTATCTGACTTTGCGCCTTCATCCCATAATTGGGTCTGTTTAAGCAGAACGCCGGTTGGCACAGAATCGGCGGGAGTGCCAGCCACCGCATACGGACTTGCTCCACCAGCCTGAGTCTTCCAGTATTCAACCAAATTTTGGATCTCATGATCTGAAACGAACACACCTTGCAAACGCGCGGCGGATGGCGCATCCGGCGCTTGATACAACATGTCGCCGCGGCCTAATAATCTTTCAGCGCCGGGTTGATCAAGAATAACGCGGCTGTCGGTATTGGACGCAACCGCGAAAGCAATACGCGCGGGGAAGTTCGCTTTGATAAGGCCCGTCACCACATCCACCGATGGGCGCTGTGTGGCGAGGATCATGTGAATGCCGGTGGCACGCGCCAATTGCGCGAGGCGTGTAATCGTTTTTTCAGTTTCATCCGGTGCGATCATCATCAAGTCGGCCAGCTCATCGATGATGATGACAAGGTACGGCAACTTCTTTTGTCCCTGCAATTTCATCTTGGCATTGTAGTCAATGATATTGCGCGAGCCTGCCTGTGCGAACAGATGATAACGCTTGTCCATTTCGCGCGTCATCCATTGCAATGCGCCGATGACACGGTCCATTTCAACGACAACGGGGCCAAGTAAATGCGGAATGCCGTTATAGCCGGTCAACTCCACGCGCTTGGGGTCAACCAAAACGATGCGCAGATCATCAGGTGTATTGAACAACAAAAAACAAGTCAGGATGGAATTCACGCACACAGATTTTCCAGAACCGGTGGTGCCCGCGATCAACATATGCGGCATACTCTCAAGGCTGGCAATGATCGGAAGTCCTGCCACATCGCGGCCAAGACCAAAATTCAAAGGCTTGGCATTGCGTTTGTAGATGTCGCTTTCCAAAATATCGCGTAGCGCCACCATCGCCATCTCTTCGTTTGGAACTTCAATGCCCACATAACTATGGCCTGGCACCGGCGCCTGAATGCGGATGCGCGGCGCAGCCAATGCGAGCGCAAGGTCATCGGATAAGGATGCGATCTTGCTGACGCGGACCTTGGTGCGGACTCCGCCTCGGGTCTCAAGAAATAGCGGCTCCACTCCGAACTGCGTGATTGATGGCCCGCGGCTGATCGCAACTACCTGGGCCGGCGCGCCAAAGGACGCAAGTGTCTCTTCAATTAATCGCGCGCGTTGTTGAATGAAATCTTCATTGATGGCGGGCGCATTGCCTGAATCAAGAATATCGCTGACGGCTGGAAGTTTCCAGTGGATGATGTTCTGTCCGCTGGTGGTGCGCGTGGGTTGGATGCTGTTTACCGTAACCGGCTCCATCACGGGCATGGCGGCAGAATCTATCGGGGTGAAATCTTCTGTTGGAACAGGATCAGGTTCGAGGTTTCGCGAAGCGCGAGGCGCGATGGGTTTGTTCAGCCACTTCCGCAATGTATCCCTCAACGGTGTGAGCCAGAAGAATAAATCCTGTACTGGTTTATCCAAAGTGACTGCGATGCCGATAATGAGCCAGGCGAGCAGTGCCACATAAGTTCCACCCTCTCCAAGCCCGGCTGAGAGTCCACGTTGGAAGAGGCCGCCTACTGCGCCGCCGCCTTTGCCGGTTAACGCCACAGCTTCGGCGACATCTGCGTTGCCGAGAGTTGTAATAAGATGCAGGAGGGTGAGCAGCCAAAGGAAAAGAATGGTACTGCCAACTGCGCGTTCCAATGAAAGCGGCGGGATGCGTTCTATTTTGCGGAGAACGAGCCAAAGCCCAAAGATGAGCAAACCAAGCGGGAGGATGTAAGCGCCCCAGCCAAAAATTTGCGAAAGAAACAAGATCGCGCCGCCGATGAAGACAGAGCGGTTGGCGGAGATCAAACCCAGAAAAATAATAACGCCGATAAATGTGAGGATGATGCCGACCACATCGAGTTTGCGTTCCGCTGAAAGTTTTTCCCACCAGGAAAGCGCCGGCAGCGGAGGCGGCGGGGGTTTGTGTGACCTGCCCTTTGAGGCGGAACCGCTTCGCGGCGCATCTCCTTTTTTGGATGGGAGGATTTTGCCTGCGGGTTTTGTGTTTTTCTTGGGAGGGGTGGTGGGTTTTAAAAGAGGCATGAATTAAATTAGGAATTAGGGATTAGGAATTGGGCATTATTTTCTGAACTTGTTGACTTCCACTTAACTCTTAACTTCAAAAAAGATTATAGCACAAATGGTCTGTTTTCTTTAAGGTACAATTGCGTTATTATAAATTTTCTCAAAAAAACTTGCTGCAGAGTTCACAGAGAAAACCAGAGACAAACTCAAAGAACTTCTCTATGCTCTCTGTGGCTAATTGTTAATTATCGTAAGGACTTAACATTGTTCGAAATCCTATTTCTTGGCACATCCGCTTCCGCGCCATCTGCAAAGCGCGGGCTTTCGGGGCAGATCGTTTCTCATAACGAGTATCGCTTTCTAATTGATTGCGGCGAAGGCACACAAAGACAGATCCTGCAATCGGGCATCGGCTTTAAACGGCTGACGCGCGTGCTATTAACGCATGGTCATCTTGACCACATCCTTGGGCTGGGCGGACTACTATCCACATTCATGCGCTGGGAAGCGATTGATGAATTCGAGATCTTCGGCGGACGCAGTACACTGGAGCGTGTAAAAACGCTTCTCTATGACGTGGTTCTGCGCGGCCAGCAAACTCCCATGCCTTTGAAATTAAGAGAAATAAAACCCGGTGTCATCTTTAAAGCGGATGATTTCACCGTGACCGCTTTCCCTGTCACCCACCGCGGCCCGGATTGTTTTGGTTATGTTTTTGAAGAAAAAGCGCGCAGGCCGTTTCTTTCACAAAAAGCGGATGAACTCGGCGTGCCGTTCGGTCCCGAACGCGGACAGTTGGTTGCCGGCAAAGAGATCACACTCGCTGACGGCCGCCGTGTCACATCTGAAGATGTGCTGGGGCCGTGGGAAAAGGGCAGTAAATTCGTGGTTGTGGGAGACGCCGGCAGGATAGATAACCTGATCGATATCTGCAAAGATGCGGATGCCCTCGTGATCGAGTCCACATACCTGGATGAAGAAGCGGATATGGCGAAACAGTTCTCGCATCTCACCGCACGCATGGGCGCGGAACTCGCCATAAAAGCCGGGGTTAAGAAGCTGATCCTTACGCATATTTCGCGCCGCTATCGTGAAAAAGATGTGATTGCCGAAGCGCAATCCGTTTTCCCAAACGTGGTTGTGGCGCGTGATTTTGACACATACCAAATCAAGAGAGAAATTGAAGATGCCAGATAAGAAATTTACAATTGGGGTATTAACTTCCGGCGGCGATGCGCCCGGTATGAATGCGGCCATTCGCGCCGTGGTCCGTACTTCGCTGTCGAATAATATGGATGTCATTGGAATCCAAAATGGATATGAAGGTTTGATCAATGGCGAATTCCGTAATATGAACGAACGCTCTGTCGGCGGAATCTTACAGCGCGGCGGAACGGTCTTGCTCACCAGTCGCAGCAAACGATTCATGGAACCGTCCGGTCAGCGCGATGCGATCCGCAAAATGAATGAAGCGGGCATAAATGCGCTGATTGTGATCGGCGGTGAAGGCTCGATGAATGGCGCGTATGCGCTTTCGCAGCAAGGCGTGAAAGTGATCGGCATTCCCGGCAGTATTGATAATGACATCTGGGGCACGAACATTGCCATCGGCACGGATACGGCCATGAACACCATCATGGAAGCCGTGGACAAATTGCGCGATACCGCGTCATCGCACCAGCGCGCGTTTTTGATCGAAACGATGGGACGCAACAGCGGGTACCTTGCTGTAATGGCGGCCATTGTTTGCGGCGCGGAAGTGGCCCTGATCCCTGAAGTTCCGATCACTGCCGATGAAGTGGCTGTGGCGGTGGAGGAAGCTTATAAACGCGGCAAGACCCATGCCATCATTATTAATGCCGAAGGCTCAAGCATCCGCACGATCGATCTTGCAGAAAAACTCGACAACATGGATGTGGGCTTCAAAACGCGCATGACGATCCTCGGTCATATTCAACGCGGCGGCTCACCGACCGCCTATGACCGTCTGCTGGCATCACGCATGGGGTTGAAAGCTGTGGAAGCGCTCATGGAAGGTAAACACGGCGTAATGACCGGGCTCAAAGGCAAGGGCGTGGATTTCATTCCGCTTTTGGATGTGATCAGCAATAAACGCCAGGTGAGCATGGAGTATTATCACATGACGAAGGTGCTGGCGAGATAATTAAAAGTAACGAGTAAAAAGTAATAAGTAAAAGCAAAAGCCGTTGAGAAGAAAAATCTCAGCGGCTTTTTATAATTCAGCTTTACTCTATAAATTACTTGATGGTTACTTGAATGACCGCCGTATCCACCACTTGATCATTTCTCACAACCAGCAACTGCACAGCGTACAATCCGCTCAAACTTTTTGTGTCCCACTCAGCCAGAACATCATTTTCTACGGGAGTCGTAACATCGCCACCCAATTGAATCCATTCCTGCGGATTTAATCCCTTGCCCACTTGCACACGATAATATGAAAAGTCTTCGCCTGAAGCTGTACCAATGATTTTCACAACTCCACTCACATCCGCAAATAATTCAGGCGAGGCGATATTGGCTATCGGATTCACAGGCGGCGCTTGAATGGCGTCATAAGAAGTTGGCGGAATTTCAAGGCCTGTGCTTACCGCCCAATCGCGCGCAGTTTCAGGGATGAGCATGTACACGCGTGTTTCAATTAATTCAGGTGGAGTGAACACAGTAGCCAGCAAGCCTGTTTCGCGGTTGATGGAAAACTCACGGAATAAATTATCTGCCTGAATCGGTTCACTGCCGTTCAGGAATATCTCACTCACTAAATTCGGGCAATCCTGTGTTGGCAGCATTCCCGAAGGATCGCAGACTGTAATTGTGGATACGCCCTGCGGCGCGGTCCAACCGTTGGCAGGAGAATCACCAGAGGCCACTTGCATTAACGCATTCCACAACACGGATGGGAATCGTGGTGTAACTATCTCTTCACCATGCATACCCGTCCATGTAACGACCACATGCGACGGTGTATACCCAACGACCCACGCATCGAGTCCATCGGATGTTTGCCCAACCTTCACACCCGCAGGCCGCCCGATCTCAAGCGGGTTCGATTGGCCGCGCGCGGTTTCATCGCTTAATACATGCGTCATCAAATAGGCCAGCGCGGGCGTCAACACAGGTTTGGCTTGCGGCAATGCCCAATCCACCAGCACCGTATGATCAACGCCTTCAACACGCAAAACTGTGACAGGCAAAAATTCATCATCCACATTCTGGCCGAAATAAATTCCCTGTTTTCCAAAGACGCCATACGCGCCCGCGAGCTTCAGCATGTTCACATCGTCGTTCAGATCAATTCCAAACGACGATGTAATGCTGGTCACATTTTCAATTCCCATTTGTGCCTTCAACGTTTCCACTGGCACTTGGTAATCATTCGCCAGCGCAATTCTCAAACGCACAGGCCCGTGATAAATACCGTCAAAGTTTTGGATGTTTCCTTCGTTGGCAAAGTCCCCGTAGGGGGGAATATCCCACGTCAGCGAGGCTGGACTCAAGCCGCGGGTGAATCCTGTCAAATAGACAAACGCATCCAAACTGGACCCGGGTTGGTGTGCGGTCATGAGTGGAGTTTCCACGCCTTGAACTGTCTCACCGACCAGCGCCAACACCTGACCATTATTTGGGTCGAGGATCAATGCGCTCGCGGATGAGTCAACAAGTGTGACGGCGGGAGGAAGTGAAGGTAATAACCCTGCCGACTTACAATCTTTTTCTGATTCAGTTAAACCTGCCATGCGGGCCGCGTACACTTCCGTCGCACAAGCGGATTGTTCCTGCAGTTCATGATCGAGCGTGGTGATAATGTTTAATCCGCCGCGTTCGATCCGGTCACGCGGGATTTGCGACTCTAATTGGGACAGGACCATGTTGACGAAAGCAGGAGCAAACTCGGGCGGAGTCGGAGGCGCAGACTCGATCTGTGGAGTCTCTGCCAGCGCAGTGATCGTATCCTTGTTATTTACAATCCCAAGCCCATTCAAAACATAGATCACTTCGCGCCCATGTTGCAACGCCAACTGCGGCGCATCCAGCGGATTAAGCGCCGGTGTTTCACTCGCCGCCGCAAGGATGGCGGACTCTGCCAATGTAAGCTGTTCGGCAGATTTTCCGAAATAAAGCTGAGACGCGGCCTCGACGCCAAAAGCATAATTGCCGAAGTTCGCGCTGTTGAGATACCACTCCATGATCTGCGTGCGCCCGAATTGCGCGGTGATCTGCGCCGCGAGAATCCGCTCGCGGATGGCGCGCCGCAGAGACGGTGGTTCGTTGTAAAGGATCAATTCGCTGACAAGTTTCTGCGCGATGGTCGGATGTGAATCGGGATTGTTGTAATCTTGAATTACATAACCACGCTTTGCGTGCGACCAAAATTGCGGGTCGGCAACTGCTATTAATGAATTAACTAGATCTTCCGGAATATGCTGTGGATTTTGTTCGTTGATGGGAATGTAACGGCGCGGCGTGTTCGTTGGCGCAAACGTAAATAACAATTGCAGTCCTGTACGGTCGTAGATGTTTGTTGGTTGAAGAAGAAACCCATTAGGCGGGTTGAGCAGGCGCGGCAAAATCTCAACCGAGGGAAGATCGCGCGTAATGTCCGCGTAGACGAATGCGCCCAGAATGATCAACGCTGCGGAAAGAAGGGAAAGAACGATCCCCACACTGAGTAAGGTTCCGCGCGTGCGGTTGGATGATGTACGTTGTTTCGCGAGTCGTCGCTCGCGGCGGGCGCGGAGAATTGGGTGGGTGGAGGGCATGAGCAAAGTATACAGGTAAACGGGTACACAAGTAAACAGGATATTTTTGCAGACGTGTTTATGTATTTATGTTTACTTATTATCAAGCAGGTCAGCCAGAAACCCCATCAACCCGCCGTTCTCAGATTCTTCCTTCTTTTGCGTCTTATCTGAAATATTACTTGCCACAACTCCGCTTTGACCGTTGATCAGCACCAGATGTTCGCGTCGGTTGAACGGAAGTTCTGTCATCCACACAGGAAGCAAATTAAGTTTGAACGACTCGACCATAAGATTTTGTGATGATGTGTGTACAATGTTCAACCCATTTAGCAAATGCGGAAGTCTATCCTTGTAACGCTTGTACGCCTGACTGCGCGCATCGAGTGAGGCATCAGCCATGGGTACATCGTAAATTTCAGCGGGCCAGCTTGCGAGGAAGCGTGGGTCGTACGGCTTGATGGTTTTCATGTCAAAAGCGCCGATCAGCTTCAAGAAAACAGAAGACAGTTTTCGTGAGGCGGGAAGCGGCAGGTCATCCACCATAATTGGATATTGATCTTTCAAGCGAACAACTTCCTGATGGCCGCGTTCTCTAAACATTTCATTTTCAGATTCGATCATTTCATACGTGTAATCAATCACGCCGCCAATGTCAAAAGTCCACAATGGGAGATACAGTCCGCGCGGCAGTTCCACTTTTTTCCCGGGCTTGATGTTGTTGCTTTCAACCCAGTTGATCAGAAGTTTTACGGCCTGTTTCTGATTGAACGCGTGTGGAATGATCCCATCCGGCGCGAGCAGGTCTTTTGTTTTTTCAAGGCTCACCACATGCGGAGAATCGCAATACACACATGAAGCCGAAATTTGATTCGGCGGCAATATGAATTCCGCGCCGCAGCCATTGCAATGAAAGACCTGTTCCTGCAGCGGCTTGCCATGTCCGCGTGAGGTTGCCATGGCAATGATGAAATCTTTTTCGTCCGCTTCCTGCGCATTTGCGCCGACAACCTGATTGCGTGAACAATAATCGCAGACAAGCGTTTGACCATCGGGCGCAAAGGCCATGCGTCCGCCGCACTTGGGGCACATGAATCTGTCCGCGTTCGACTGACGCAGCCCTTCCGGCGCAGCTGGCAATTTATCGGGGTTGATCACTTCATCGGCCTTGAGTTTTCCATCGAGGATCGCAAGCGCGCGCCGCGCCCGCGCGTGACGCAGATCATGTGATAGACAATTTTCCAACGCCTTGCGTTTCTCAACCAGGTCGGCGGTCACTTCGCCCATCCAAAACCAAGCTTCAGCAAGTATGTCAAATGAGCTTGTCATATAAATGGCGCGGTCAAGGTAGCGGCGGGCGGATTCATGATTGCCTGATTTCGCTTCGATGATCCCAGAGCGGAGAAGTTCTTTTGAATAATCTTCCATATTATTTTTCCCTCACAATCGCATCCGTCATTTTTGCAACACGCGCCATTTCTCTCACATCATGCACGCGGATGATGTCCGCGCCGCGCGTGATGCCAACCGCAACAGTGGCGGCAGTGCCTTCCACGCGCTGGTCGGCGGGCAGGTCTAAAGTGAATCCGATAAATGATTTGCGGGATGTCCCCAACAAGATGGGATATCCCAGCTCGCGGATCTCGCCCAGCCGATTAATTAATTCCAGATTATGTTCACGCGTCTTTCCAAAGCCGACGCCTGGATCCAGAACAATATGCGACTCAGCAATTCCGGCTTTGCGCGCCAATTCCACGCTATTCAATAATTCACGTTTTACATCTTCAATTAAGTTTTCATACTCCGCGCCGATATAGGCATTCCCAAATTTCTCACGGACTTCCACACTGGCTGGGTTGCTGCGATTATGCATCAGAATGACAGGCGTTTTATATTTCGCCGCGACAGACGCGAGTCCATCATCCGCGCGCAAGCCCCACACATCGTTGATAATATGCGCGCCCGCACGAATCGCTTCTTCAGCAACTTGCGCTTTATAAGTATCAATTGAAATAAGTGCTTCGGGGAAATTTTTGTTCAATGCGTGAATGATGGGAATGACACGTTCCATCTCTTCATCCGCGTTGACTGGCGCAGAGCCGGGTCGTGTGGATTCTCCGCCCACATCCAAAATATCCGCGCCGTAGGTGAGGAAGTTCCGCGCCTGCTCCACGGCAAAACCCTCACCCCTAGCCCCTCTCCCGGAAGGAGAGGGGGATAATAGCCCATCACCGGAAAAACTATCGGGAGTCACATTCAAGATTCCCATCACATACGTGCGGGAACCCCAGTTGAATGTAAAACTCCCGATTTGTAGGGAAGGTGATTTCATCAAGATATTACGTCACACCTGCACTTGCGTGCGGTGCAAGTGTTGCGAGGAGGGCACTCTCCCCGACGAAGCAATCTTCATCATAATGTAGGAGATTGCTTCGGGCAAAGAACGCCCTCGCAATGACGAAGTTAAATCTGATCCAGCGGACGCGCCAGCCAGGCTTCGGCTTCGTTAATGTCGGTGAAAATCTTCATGGCCGAAGCTGTTTCCGGCAAAGAACCAGCGGCCACACTGCGGACCGCATCCGCAACGGATTGGTCCGCCACCACAACCGCCACGCGGATATTGCGCGCGGACGGGTCACTGTTCGCATCCACTGCCATGCGGATGGCTTTTTCAGGGATTTGTTTTACGGCGCGCAGATCATACAGATTGCGCGTGCGGCGATCCGCTTCGAGTAAATGCGCCAGCGCAAAATCATGCCAGTGGGTAAGCGTGGCATCTGACAGATCGGTGAATGTCAATGTCATGCCGCCGTCACCGCGGCGGATCACGGAATAGCCAACATCGGAAGTAGGGGACCAGTTCAATGGTTTTGATTCAGTCATGGGTTCTCTCCTGTCTATCGCTTGTCTCATAATAAGTAAACGTTTTGATGGAATTGCGGGCGGAAAACATTTTTCCAGTTTACTAAATTATGCGATACTATGTAAGTAATGCGATTATAACGCAGGCGAAAAACATTTTTCATTTTTCAGATTCACATGCTATAATGCTGGTCACCCGGGCGCTTAGCTCAGTTGGTTAGAGCACCTCGTTTACACCGAGGGGGTCGGGGGTTCGAGTCCCTCAGCGCCCACTAAATCCCGCTTTTGCGGGATTTTTTATTTCTTTGACTGTCATCCCCTCTGCTATAATCTCTTTCATGATTCTCATTACAGGTGCAACAGGTTTTATCGGACGTGCGGTGGTGCGGCAGCTTTCATCCATTGGATATCCACTGCGGACATTGATCCGCCCTTCGCCGCGTACGCCGAAATTGCCGAAAGGCGTCCCTGTGGAAGTGGCGGTGGTGTCCCTGGCGGATGTGCGCGGTTTGCGCGCGGCGCTGCGTGATGTGGATACCATCATCCACCTTGCCAGCGCGGAGAATCAAGGCAGCCGCGGAAATCTTTTAGTGGCAGATATTCAAGGCACTGAAAATCTCGTTGAGGCCGCATCAGATGCGGGCGTTGACAGGATCGTGTATCTCAGTCATATTGGCGCAGCGCGCGCTTCAGGATATCCCGCTTTCAAGGCAAAGGGAATTGCCGAGGAACATATCCGCAACGGGAAGGTGCCTTATACGATCCTGCGCAGTTCGCTGGTGTACGGCGCTGAGGATCATTTTACAAATAATTTGGCGCGGATCATTCGCGCTTCGCCGGGCATATTCCCGATCACATCCGGCGGGCGGACCGTTGTTCAGCCGGTTTGGGTTGAAGACCTGGTGACATGCGTGTTATGGTCGCTTCAAAATGATGATACGCTCAATAAGGTTTATGAACTTGGCGGGACTGAATTTTTCACATTGCAGCAGATTGTCGAAACCATCATGGATGCCACACACAGCCGCCGCTATCTTGTGCCGTTGTCTCCGATCACGTTGCGTGCGATCACGGTTTTTCTCGAAGGCGTGATCCCCAATTTTCCCATTTCATCATTCTGGCTCGATTACTTTGCCGTAAACCGCACCTGTGCCATTGATTCCCTTCCGCGTGTTTTCGGCCTGATGCCTGCGCGTTTTTCCTACCGCCTCGATTACCTGCTTCGCAAACCGTGGTATCAACGCGCATGGAACAATGTCACGGAAAGAATTTCATCCCTGCGCCCCCGCTAAAAATGACCGACTTCCAAATTCATCTGATCGAAACGCCCGAAGAAATGCGTCTCGTGGAGCAGCTTCAACGTGATGTTTGGCCCGGCTCCGAGACCGACGTTGTCCCTTTGCACATGCTCATTACCGCTGTGCATAATGGCGGACTTGTACTTGGCGCGTTCATCGATGAAAAAATAATCGGCTTTGTCTTTGGCTTCCCCGGTTTTGAAAACACACCAGACGGCCCGCTTCCCAAACATTGCTCGCACATGATGGGCATTCACCCAGATCATCGCGATGATGGCGTTGGCTTTGCGCTCAAACGAGCGCAGTGGCAAATGGTCCGTCGTCAAAGCTTCGATCGCATCACGTGGACGTATGATCCACTGCTCAGCCGCAACGCCTATCTCAATATCGCAAAACTTGGCGCGGTCTGCTCCACTTATCGCCGCTCTGAATATGGCGACATGCGCGACGGCCTGAATGCCGGCCTTCCATCCGACCGCTTTCAAGTGGATTGGTGGATCAACACCCGCCGCGTCGAAAGCAGACTGGGCAAACGTTCACGCCCCACCCTTAAGTTGACTCACATAACGCGCTCGGGTCTGCATCCCTTTTATTCGCTTCAGCCTTTAACGAACGGCCTGCTTCAACCACCCGAGCATGTTCCGCCCTTTGAGGATCGCCTGCTGCTTGCCGAGATCCCTGTTGATTTCCCTGATCTCAAATCAAAGGATTTTGCGCTTGCCCGTGATTGGCGTTTCTTCACCCGCGAACTTTTTGAGACTGCGTTTGAAAAAAAATATATCATCACCGATTTCATCTTTGATAAAAATGATGGCAATCCGCGCGGATTGTACGTGATGATCCACGGCGAAAGTACGCTCGACGAATTTGAGTAACCTCTGGAGTCCATCAGCTTGCTGATGGGGTTGGTCTCCCGACTACACAATCATTAACGCAAGAGATGCCCTTTCGGACATCTCTTTTATTTGGAAAATTATTTATCTTCGTACAGACGAAGAATTTTGTTCACTGCGCCCCATGGCAGTCATGCCAATTGGGTGATACGTGGGCTCGGCAGTCGGACGATTCACGTTATAACTCGAGACAGGCTTGGGCGCAGGACGGGGATAATTAGTGTTCGGCTGATTATTTGGCCGATAAGCAGGTTGAGTGGCTTGAGCCGGGTTGTTTCGATAGGAACCATAGCGGTCATGGACATCCGCAAGTGTAAAGAGACGTTCGCCTGCCACAGAGAATGTACCGATAATAAGCACACGGATCAGCCAAACCATCGCAGCTACGAAGATCGGGACGATTTTGATCATGGCAGTCTGCCCCACCAGCGAGCCTCCTTCAACATTGTGGTTGAGGATCGCCACTGAAACGCCCCACCAGGTCAACATGGCATTGAATGCCGCCGCGAGAAGCCAGGCTCCAAAGAGGTACCAAACTTCGGCAGGTTCATCGCGGCCCTGTTCGGGGGTGAAGATGCGGGCAATTCCCGCAAAATCGATGCCACAGAATGCAACGGCCAGAACAGCCGACCATTGCATTCCGGCGAATTTTAGATCGCCGAGAACATCCCGCAACGCGAATGAAGTCGTGCCGAAATTGAATACTTCGAACGCAAGCAGGGCAGTGATGAGAATACTTCCAAAGATCGCGCCGCGTTTATGGGCGGTGCTTTTCAAAAATGGAAGTATTTGAATGTTGAGAGAACGGTTCATGGGAAATCTCCTTTTTGGAACCAATGACAGGAAGGATCAACTACCCCTAATATAGAACACTTGTTCTAATTTGTCAAGCATGGATTTGTTGCAGAATCGTGATCTGCAAGAGCCTTGATGTATTAATCACGGCGTGACAAGTGCCGAAAAATTATTGATCCAGGTAATAGGGGGATAATGAAAAAAAATCAGTCACTTATACAGTGACTGATTTTTTTTACCAATTCAAATCTTTTTCGTAGCCCCACTCCACCAACTGCTCTCCAGCGATCTCCTTGAAAATTTCACGATCACGCTGGGTGAAAAAGGTTTTCCAGTTACCGGGATGGCCTTTTGCTAAAATTGGCGCGAGTGAGTCATTTCGCTGCGCCTGCCATTTCTCGTCCGGGTTATCGGCAACTTCATCGCGTAATTTTTTCTCAAGTGCGGGGTCAACATCTTTTACGCCAAGGAACAGCCATAGCTTTTTCAGCTCTTCAAAGGGATTTGCCAAAATATCTTCGTACCGAATTGGGAAATAACGATCTCCGTAAAGGCGCTTCCCTTCAGCGGCTGACTCTTTCAGGTTGTCGGCCCAGCTTGGGGCGCCCTGGTTTTTATTGCGCAACCAGCTTTCAGTGAAGATCGAACTCCCGCCGCCAGTGAACAGCTTCGGGTCCGCGCGCAGAGCCGCGATGATCTTGTCATCCCCTTTGCGCAGGAATTTTTCCTCGACAAAATTTCTAAATCGGTCAGAGACCATCACATCGCGCCCGTCACGCACGATGTACACCATGCGCGCATCGGGATAAACCTGGAACATGTCGCGCACTGCCTTGCCATGTGTCACTGTGGTGGGACTTTTATCGCCGACGATATGTTTGGTTGGGCCGGCGTGATGCGCGTCGCTTTCCATGATGAAATCAGCGATGGCCCGCAGGACACGCGGGGAAAGGTCGCGTCCGCGATTCCAGCGGTTTGTTCCGCGCGTAAACCATTCTTCAATTTCGGGTCTGTTTACCAGAGATGCAAGGCCGGGCGGGCGCGCGAAAAATGTGCCTTGATAATTGGCATGGACTTCGGGATGCTGGCGCACAAGGCGCATTAATAATGTGTTGCCCGAGCGTGAATGCCCGAGGATAAAAAATTTATCCATCGGGAAAAAGACTTTCACGTCGGCAATATCTTCCGCGCTGACAGGTGGAATGGATTTTCGTTTGCGCGCAACTTTGGCGCCGTGAATCAAAACATTCCAGGCATCACGAACTCTTTGCTTCAAGCTCATTTTTCTGCCTTGGCAGGAACCGCTTCCTTTTTAGTGATGGTGGTTTTTGTCTTTGGCCTGGCCGCCCCAATCTTTGCGGTCACAACAAATTTTTGAGCGCCATCATGCACAAACCATGTGCCTGTTTTGCGATTTAGCGCATTCCCGATATTTTCAGGGTTGGTGATGACGGCTTCCTTTCCGCCGTTTTCGAGATACCAGACAATGGCGTGAACCTTCGGAGCCATCGAGCCTCGCGCAAAATGAACTCCTTCCGCCAGATATTTTTTCGCCTGCGAAAGCGTCATTTTGTCGAACCATCTTTGGTTTTGACGGCCAAAATTTATCGCAACCTTTTCAACAGCGGTGGATACAACAAACAGATCGGCTTTCAATTCCTGTGCAAGAAGGCTGGCGGCATAATCCTTGTCAACTGCGCCGGGAATTCCCCTGTGCTGGCCGTCTCCTTCATCGATCACGGGGATGCCGCCGCCGCCTGCTGTAATTGTCACAACGCCGGCATTGATCAGAGTGCGGATGGTTTCGATCTCCAGGATTTTCTTGGGGAATGGAGAGGGAACTACACGCCTCCAACCCCGGCCCGCATCTTCGGTCACATTCCAGCCCCATTGTCCAGCAAGGTGTTTGGCTTCGTCTTCCTTCATAAAACTGCCGACTGGTTTGGTGGGGGGCAGGCGGTAGGCGTGGTCATCCTCATCCACCAGCATTTGCGCGAGGATGGTGGCCACCTGTTTATTGATCCCGCGCGCGAACAGCTCATTTTGTAAATTTTGCTGAAGGGCATACCCAACTTCGGCTTGATTTAAAGCGATGCAAATGTCCATCGGAACGGCAGGGACTCCGTCAGCTCGAAAGGCAACTTCGGAGCGGCGCAAGGCGAATCCCAACTGGGGGCCGTTTCCGTGGCCAATGGCCATATCCCAGCCCGCTTCGATCATGTCGGCGATGTGATGTGCGGTCTCTTTGACGACTATGTATTGGTGGCGGGATGATTTTCGCTTTTCATCCTTGACCAGGGAGTTGCCGCCCACAGCGACAATCGCAAGCTTTTTATTTTTCATTTTTTTAACTCCTTTTATTGGTAGTTACTAATATCGCAAAAACTTCATTGCAGGCAAAAAATTGTTTCAGCTTATATATGCCTGATTAAAAGGAATTATAGTGAGTTTTTTCACCACGTCAATATTCAGTGGCTGAATTTTGAGGCTTGATCTTACCTCCCTGCTCCTGTATGCTCTCGCCCCTGATATGTTTTCAGACTTCTCAAATGTTCATTTAGGCGCGATCAAATTGCAAAGTCTTCGCCATGCCATACTCCATGATCGGACATGTGCAGGGCTGGCGAATTGGAAAAGTGACCATTCAACCTTTTTTCCAATTCCTCCACGTGTGAGACTAATGCAGCCACGGTGTCGCCGATCGCGTCGGGCATTAGGTTGTGGTCAAGGTCAATTGGGGTGTGTTCATGACTGCGTATCAGAACCTGACCGGGGACACCAATGATCACAGAATTCGGCGGGGATGATTTCACAACGACAGCGTTCGCGCCAATACGGCTTCCTTTGCCAATTGTAATTGCGCCCAACACTTTTGCCCCGGCCCCAACCACCACATTATCTTCCAGAGTCGGGTGACGTTTTATTTTTTTTGAGCTGGTTCCGCCCAAGGTAACGCCGTGATATATCGTTACATTGTTTCCAACTTCCGCGGTTTCGCCGATCACAACTCCCATGCCGTGATCGATGAAAAAATTTTGCCCGAGGGTCGCGCCGGGATGGATTTCGATCCCGGTAAGTCCACGTGTTGTTTGGGAGACCCAGCGTGCAATTAGTTTGAAACCGCCCACCCAGAGTTTATGCGATAAGCGGTGCGCCCAAATGGCGTGTAAACCTGAGTAGCATAGTAAAACTTCCAACACATTACGGGCGGCAGGGTCCCGCTCCAGAACGGATTGAACGTCATTGCGAATTGTTCTTAACATTTTATTCTCTCAGTTTCGAAATTGAATTTTATTAGTCACAGCCAGAAATGGATTTCCCGCTATTTTCGGCTCTCCAGCAACGGAGAGCCGAAAATTTAACCTGGTTTCCCGGTTTTGTTGGGAAAGTACCAGCAGCGCAACTAAAACTAAAGGCCTGGCTGAGCATCCGCCAGGTCCGCATAGAGCGCGGTGGAGAGATAGCGCTCACCGAATGAGGGGATGATCAACACGATCAGTTTGCCTTCATTCTCCAGACGATTCGCCACCTGCAAAGCTGCCCAGGTTGCCGCGCCGGATGAGATTCCAACCAGCAAGCCTTCCTCACGTGCCATGCGACGGGCCATCTGAAACGCATCTTCACTTTTAACGCGGATCACTTCATCGTAGATCTTTGTATTGAGAATATCCGGTACAAACCCGGCGCCGATGCCTTGAATGGGATGCGGACCTTTCACACCGCCGGAGAGAACAGGCGAGGCATCCGGCTCAACTGCAATTGCCTTGAATGATGGTTTGCGTGATTTGATCACTTCGCCCACGCCGGTGATGGTTCCGCCAGTGCCAATGCCTGATATCAGAAAATCGATTTTTCCATCGGTATCGCGCCAGATCTCCTCGGCGGTTGTCTTGCGATGAATTTCAGGGTTGGCTGGATTCTTGAACTGTTGCGGCAGGAAATATTTCTTCGGGTCTGAGGCAACAATTTCCTCCGCCTTGCGGATCGCGCCGCCCATGCCATCAGGGCCGGGAGTCAGCACCAGTTCAGCGCCATACGCGCGCAGCAGGATGCGGCGTTCCTTGCTCATCGTCTCAGGCATGGTCAGGATAAGTTTGTATCCACGCGCCGCGGCGACCATGGCCAATGCGATGCCGGTATTGCCGCTTGTCGGTTCAACGAGAACCGTATCCTTGTTGATCAAGCCGGTCTTTTCTGCGGCATCGATCATTGAAAAGCCGATTCTGTCCTTCACGCTGTGAGCTGGGTTGAAAAATTCAAGCTTGGCAACAACCACTGCTTTTGCTCCTTCGGTGACGCGGTTCAAACGGACCAGTGGGGTATTGCCGATCAACTCTGTGACATCATTTGCAATTTTCATTTTATGCTCCTTTAAAATAGTGGGACGATTGCCCGATTAAATAAATAAAACGGCTGTCTGCGACCGGGGAAATTTCCTCGGTGTCGCAAACGGTGAATGCAAATAAGCCGCTGGCAGCGACTTTGAATCTGCGGGGTCCAATTCACCGTTTACGGCAGTCAGCCGTTTATCTTTGGGGAAGATGCGGTGTTTAGTGACCCCGCCGTGTACAGATGCAATTCAATGGTTTTTTCATCATAATATTTCTATCTGGAGATTATGAACTGTGTTTTTCTTACCTGACATTATTTTATTATATTATCCGATTCAAAGCCAGTGGGTATTTGGTCCATAACATGGCTGTAGCAAAGTCCGGTTTATGTCGCTCTGAGGGAGCGTGTTCGTCGCGACCGAAGAGTCTCTTAGCCGTTGTAGAGACCCTCACCGCACTGGCGCGCGGCGCAAGTGTCGCTTCGCTCAGGGCGACATATTTCATTTTGTCAAGCGACTTTGCTATAGCCATATGGTCCATAATGCTACAGGTACAGAAATCAATGAGGTATTAATGTCCTTGACATAGTTCAGCCGCTGAATTATTATTGTAATCAATAAAGTCTATTGGAATACTAGGATATAAAACAAGTATATGAGATTATCCAAACGCGGCGAATACGGACTTCGGGCAATGATCGCATTGGCGGAACCCGCAGACAAAAGCGCCACCCCACAAATGATGCAGATCAAAGCGATCTCTCTACGCGAGCAGATCTCACCCAAATTCCTTGAGCAGATTCTTCTAACGCTCAAAAACGCGGGACTGCTTCACAGTAAAATGGGCGTCGGCGGCGGGTATTACCTGGCCAGGTCTGCCAAAGAGATCACCCTCGGACAAATCTTCCGCGTCTTGGATGGTCCCGTAGCTCCTGTCAAGTGTGTCAGTCACATGTCTTATGAGCCATGCGGCTGTCCCGATGAAGCGACTTGCGGTCTGCGCCTTGTGATGGGTGATGTGCGAAATGCCATTGCCGATATTTTGGATAACACCAGCCTTGCTGATGTGACCAAACGACAGAACGCGGTCCGCAAAAAACTCGCTTCGAAGAAATAGGGTGAGACCTGACAGGTTTTGCCAGGTGGTTTCCTGTCAATAAGGTTATTTTGTAAACCTGTCAGGTCTTGTACATTTTTTATTTACCCTAAAAGCATACTAGTACTATAGACTTTATAATATACTCAAACAAATAGGAGATAAATGATGAGAAGACAAACCCTAACACTGTTATCCGTACTTGCAGCCGCATCCATGCTTTTGGCGGCCTGTGGTTCAACGGGTCCCGCCGCTACGGAAGCCCCTTCCGCCGAAGGGGCACTTAGTGGAACCATCTCGGTATCCGGCGCATTCGCGCTTTATCCCATGATGACCGTTTGGGCTGAGGAATTTACCAAAATTCATCCCGATGTTCAATTCGATGTTCAAGGCGGCGGCGCGGGCAAAGGCATGACCGATACCATCGCCAAGGCAGTGGATATTGGCATGATCTCCCGCTCGATCAAGGATGAGGAGACTGCCCAAGGAATCTTCTGGGTATCCGTCACCAAGGATGCGGTCTTCCCGATCATCAGTTCTGAAAATCCTGTTGCGGCACAAATTCTCGAGAAGGGAATCTCCCAGGAAATTTTCAATAAAATTTATATTACCGAAGAAATTAAGACATGGGGCGAAGTGATC
The DNA here is from genome assembly GCA_013140605.1 of Anaerolineales bacterium. Taxonomy (GTDB): domain Bacteria; phylum Chloroflexota; class Anaerolineae; order Anaerolineales; family Villigracilaceae; genus Villigracilis. The sequence goes on along the minus strand of JABFSL010000001.1, from coordinate 142,239 downwards.
GGCGACCCAGCCATCACAGACGAGATCCATGTCTTCACCCGTTCCGACGCCTCAGGAGCCGCCGACCAATGGGCAAAATATACAGGCGGAGAGGCGCAGGAAGACCTCAAAGGCGTTGGCGTGAACGGCGAACCTGCCATGGTGGATACGATCATCAAGGATCCTCTGGGCATTGGCTATGGCAATTTGAACAGCATTTTTGACCTTGGCAATGGTAATATTGTCCCGGGCATCGTCATTCCGCCCATTGATATTGATGAGAATGGCAAGGCTGATGCTGTTGAAATTTACAAGGTCAAGGAGGATGCGTTCGGCGCTGTTGCAAATGGCACATATCCATCACCCCCCGCTCGTTTCGAGAACCTTGCTACGTTGGGCAAGCCCGAAGGTTTGACCCTCGCTTTCATCGAATGGATTTTGACCGACGGCCAGCAATACCTCGAAGCTGCAGGTTTCGTGCCGCTCACTCCTGAACAACAAGCTGAGTCGCTTGCAAAACTTAAATGAGTCAAAGCAATTCCACATTTTCAAAACAATCGAACAAACAAACAGAAGGCCGGCCTCCCCGGCCTTCTGTCTCTACGCGCGCTCGTCAGGATCAGGCCGCGCGGCGCACGTTTTTTGTATTCACTTTATTGCCGGTCCTGCTCATCCTCTTCATCGCCATCGCGTTATTTATTCGTTCCTGGCCGATCATCAGCGCCTACGGGTTATCCGACCTGCTTTTTGGCGAGGTCTGGAGACCCAATAACGAACAGTTTGGATTCTGGCCCTTCATCCTTGGCACACTCTGGGTCACGACAGTGGGTGTAGTTCTGGCCGTGCCGCTCTGCCTGCTGGCATCGATCTATCTGGCAGAGTATGCTCATGTCAAAATGCGTTCATTTGCCAAGCCCATTTTGGATCTACTGGCCGCCATCCCACCCGTGGTTTACGGAGTCTGGGGACTGCTTACCATCGTCCCTTTTGTGGATGACGTGCTCGCGCCTCTCTTCGACCGTTGGCTGGGTTCAGTTTCGATCTTCAAAGTCAACCAACCGACAGGGTTTGGAATCCTCTCCGCGGGCATCGTGCTTGCAGTCATGATCGCCCCGTTGATCATCTCGGTCATGTACGAAATATTTTCCACAGTCCCAAACGACTTGCGTCACGCCTCTCTGGCAGTCGGCGCAACACGCTGGCAGACAATTCGAAACATCATATTGCCGCAGGTCGCACCGGGGATTCTCGCCGCCATCGTGCTTGGAGCGTCACGCGCGCTTGGCGAAACCATCGCGGTGTTGATGGTGGTCGGCAACATCCCGCAGGTACCGACTTCGATTTTTGATTCGGCGTATCCGCTCCCGGCTTTGATCGCCAACAACTACGGTGAGATGATGTCCATTCCATTGTATGATGCTGCGTTATTGAGCGCCGCGCTTGTATTACTGATCGTCATTCTTATATTTAATATCCTTTCCATGCTGGTCATCCAGCGAATGTTGAGGCGCAAATGGGCTTCTTAACTAAAAAACGTTGGCAAAGACGCCATTTGGTGGAAACCTTCATGAAATTCATCATGCGGGTTTCATTGTTTATTGTGGCTGGTTCGCTGGGATTGATCCTGTGGATCGTGGTCGTGCGCGGCCTGCCGTCCCTTTCCTGGGAAATGGTCTCGCAGATCCCGAAGGGCGGTTATTACATGGGCAAGGGTGGCGGCATATTGAACGCCATCATTGGTTCGTTGTATCTGGCTGCGGGCGGGACTCTGCTTGCCATGATCTTCAGTGTGCCGATTGCCATTTATCTAAAAACTTATTTGGGCGATTCAAAATGGGGACAGTATGTGCGCCTTTCGCTGGATGTGCTTTGGGGCATCCCGTCCATTGTCTACGGCGCATTCGGGTTCGCGTTGATGATCTCCCTCGGTATGCGCGCCTCCTTATTGGCCGGCATCATCATCCTTGCATTCATCGAACTGCCGATCATGACCCGCGCCATGGATGAAGTCATCCGCCGCATGCCGGAAGATCTGGAACATGCCGCGCTCGCGCTGGGTTCCACAAAATTTGAAGTTGCACTGCGAATTGTCACACGTCAAATGCTGCCTGGAATTACCACGGCTATTTTATTAGGCTTTGGCCGCGGGATCGGTGATGCGGCCTCCGTATTGTTTACGGCAGGCTATACCGACCGTATTCCCACCTCATTGATGCGCCCCACGGCTTCATTGCCATTGGCAGTCTTTTTTCAACTTAGCTCCCCTTATCCTGAAGTCCGTGAACGCGGTTATGCCGCCGCTCTGATCCTCACGGTTATTGTATTGGTGGTCAGTTTTAGCTCACGCTGGCTCTCTGCGCGGTTGAATAAATATACAGTGAAATAACTCTGGAGTCAGGCAGCTGGTTGTGCAACCCCTGGCGCTCTAAAAAAGGAAATAATATGGATGCTCATATTCAAGTAAAAAATCTCAACGTTTACTACGGCAAGCAACAGGCGCTGAAAGACGTTAATATCGAAATTCCCAAGAATCAGATCACTGTCATCATGGGGCCTTCCGGCTGCGGCAAGACCACCCTGCTAAAAACCTTCAATCGTTTTCTCGAACTCACGGAAGGGACACAACTTACCGGCGAAGTTCTCGTTGATGGAAAAAATATCTACGACCGTGATGTGGATGTAACTGAAGTCCGCAAGGTGGTGGGGCTTCTGGCGCAGCGTCCCGCGCCGCTGCCGATGTCGATTTTCGATAATGTCCTTTATGGAATGAACATTCACAGGATGAAGAAAGACCGCAGGGAATACAAGGATGCGGCGCGGCATTATCTTGAGATCGCAGGCTTATGGGACGAAGTCCAGAATCGGTTGCATGATCCCGCGACCAGTCTCTCCATTGGGCAGCAGCAGCGCCTCTGTCTTGCGCGCGGACTGGCTGTCGAACCTGAGATCATCCTCGGTGACGAACCGACCTCCGCGCTGGACCCGATCTCTTCGCAAAACATCGAAAGCCGTTTAATTGAATTGAAACAGCAATACACCACGGTAATCGTGACACACACATTGCGTCAGGCCAAACGCCTTGGGGACTATGTTATTTATATGTATCTCGGTGAAGTCATTGAGGCAGGCCCCGCAAAGGAAGTCTTCAATAATCCACAACACGAACGCACACGGGCCTATCTTGAAGGACAGATATAAAACACGGCGGCCGAGAGGCCGCCATTGCATTGGCGTTATAATGTTCCTCTGTTGAACACGAATGTGTTCTTCTTGATCGCTGAGACTCTCTCGAAAACAACTCATCGCGAAAGTTGAACATCCAATTTTAAGAAGGACACATTTAATGGATCTAGATATCCTGGTATTCGTTCTTGTTGGTTTTATTGCTCAAATGATAGATGGCGCATTGGGGATGGCGTATGGCGTCAGTTCAAATACGTTTTTATTAAGTTTGGGAATCCCGCCTGCGGCGGCTTCAGCCAGTGTACATATGGCTGAAGTGGTCACAACCGGCATCTCCGGCTTTTCACATTGGAAGCTCGGCAATGTGGATTGGAAACTCGTCCGCCGCCTGCTTGTGCCCGGTGTGATCGGTGGCGTTCTGGGTGCGTATGTGCTTACAACAATAGATGGAAATCTCATCAAGCCGTATATTGCGGCATACCTGCTTATTATGGGCGGCGTGATCGTTTACAAGGCCTTCACGATGAAGCATCATCACGAAATGGATGAATATCACGGACCCCGCGTCAGCCTGTTGGGACTGTTTGGCGGTTTTTGCGACGCAGTTGGCGGCGGCGGCTGGGGACCGGTGGTTACATCCACACTGGTTGCGCACGGCAAACATCCGCGTATGACGATCGGTTCCGTCAATTTCACGGAGTTTTTTGTCACATTTTCTGAATCTGTTTTATTCATCATTGCTTTAAGTTTTGGCGAATACTGGAGGATCATATTGGGGCTGTTGATCGGCGGAGCCATTGCCGCGCCAATCGCCGCAAAGATTTCGCAAAAACTTCCCATTAAAACCTTGATGATCACTGTGGGCATCATCATCATTTTGCTGAGTCTGCGCACCCTCTACCTGACAATAAATCCATAATTAAGGCTCTCTGGGATTTGCCGTGATTCTTGTACACGGATAGCACGGACGGCACGGAAAGACCTTTAAAATCTGTTCTTTTCCGTGTTTCCCGTGAAATCTGTGTACAGAAAATGGTTTATCACGGCGATTCCCAATAACCCATAATTAAAGCCCGTCTTTGCTTTGGGGTTACAAAGTGCCCGTGAAGGGTATAATCTTTCATTATGAAACAAATCCGTGTATTTCTGCTTGTTTTAACCGTGCTGGCATTTTTTTCAGTGGTTCACGCGCAAAGCAATGAACCTCTGGCAATAATCATGACCGCTGACGGTACCATCATGCCTCCGATGTTGGAATATTTTAAACGCGGCATTCGGTCAGCGGAACAGCTTAACGCGGAAGTGCTTGTCATTCAACTGAACACGCCGGGCGGAAGTGTAAGTGTCATGTCTGAAATGATCGGAGCCATTGGTAATAGTAAAGTGCCGGTGGTGATCTATGTTTCGCCAAAGGATGCGCAGGCGGCAAGCGCCGGCGCGTTGATCACCATGGCCGGACATGCCTCCGCCATGTCGCCGCGCACCGTGATTGGCGCCGCCAGCCCGATTGACAGCTCAGGCGCGGATATAGAATCCACGCTGGAAAAAAAGATCAAGGAAGATCTTAAAGCTAAGGCGCGCACATTGGTGGAACGCCGCGGCCCGGATGCCATTCAACTTGCCGAGGCGATGATCGATGATGCGAAAGCCGTCACAGCCACGGAGGCTCTTGAAGCAAAGCTGATTGATTTTATTTCTGATGATACGGAAGACCTGCTTCAATCACTGAATGGTTTCACTGTTCAAATGGACAATGGCGAGCGCACGCTCAACACAACGGATGTCCGCACACAGGATCTAAACATCAGCTTTATCGAACAACTTCTGCTCATGCTCACCGACCCGAACATCGCATTCCTATTGCTGGCCATCGGTGTGCAGGGAGTGTTGATCGAGATCTCCAGCCCCGGCGGATGGTTCGCGGGTTTCATTGGCGCAACATGCCTGACGCTGGCGGTTTATGGCATGGGTGTGCTGACCGTCAATTGGTTCGGGGGTATCTTTCTCATCATTGCCTTCGTGCTTTTCATCCTCGATATCAAAGCGCCCACGCATGGCGCGCTCACTACGGCGGGTGTTGCTTCATTTATAGTTGGCGCGCTTGTGCTGTTCAATTCGCCGGGCACTCCGCAATTCCAGCAGGTATCTGTGCCGCTTGTGATTGCCATGGGCGTCTTCCTGGGCTTGTTATTTTTCGGCATACTTCTCCTTGCGCTGCGCGTGCAGCATAGCCCGGTCCAGACCGGGGTTGAGTCAATGCATGGGAAAACAGGAACAGCCCGAACGTCGGTGGGTGAGGCGGGGCAAGTCCAGTTGGGAAGCGAATTATGGAGCGCGGAAAAATCCGCTGAGTCAGAACCCATCAGTAAGGGCGATTCAGTTGAAGTTGTCGAAGTTCGTGGATTGAGATTGATCGTTAAGAAGAAATAGATGTCGTTGCGAGGAGCGTTCTTCGCGACGAAGCAACCTCCTATTGAGTTGGAGATTGCTTCGCAAAGTGCGCTCGCAACGACATCGTATCAAGAGGACCTTATGCCTGCCACCCCTACGAGAGACAGAGTCTCCGCCCAAACAGAGTCACGCCCATTGCGCCGCCCGGATTGGATCAAGGTGCGCGCGCCATCGGGCGAGACCTTTGAAAAACTGCAAGTGTTGATGCGCTCGAAAGAGCTGCATACTGTTTGCGAAGAAGCGATGTGCCCGAACCTCGGCGAGTGCTGGGGCAGCGGCACTGCCACGTTCTTAATGCTCGGTGATGTCTGCACACGCACGTGTGCCTTCTGCGATATCAAACACGGCAAGCCTACACTCATGGACTGGGGCGAAGCCGAACGCGTGGCGCAAGCCGTGAAATCAATGGAGTTGAAACACGCGGTCATCACATCGGTCAACCGCGATGAACGGCGTGATGGTGGCGCGCCGATCTTTGCAATGGTGATTCGGCGCATTCGTGAAGTGCTGCCGGGCTGTTCGATTGAAGTCTTGATTCCCGATTTCAAAGGTTCAGTGGAAGCTTTGAAGATCGTCATGGATGCGCGTCCTGAAATTTTGAATCACAATGTGGAAACTGTGCCGCGTTTGTTCAAGACCGTCCAGCCGCAGGATAATTACGAGTGGGCGGCGGCGACATTATCCAATGCCAAGAAACTCGACCCCGATGTGCTGACCAAATCCGGCATTATGCTTGGCCTTGGCGAAACGATGGATGAAGTCAAACAAGTGATGCGTGACCAGCGCTCTTGGGGCGTGGACATTCTGACCATTGGCCAGTATTTACAGCCCAGCAAGAAACACCTTGCGATGGAACGCTATTACACAATGGAAGAATTCGCCGAACTGAAAGCCTTCGGCATGGACATAGGCTTCAAGTGGGTCGAGTCGAATCCGCTGGTGAGGTCATCGTATCACGCCGCGGAGCAAGTCCGCGCGTTGAGTGTGGTGCATCGCAAGTTGTATGGGGAAGGGCAAGAGAATAGTAATCAGTTACCAGTGATTCAGTAAATAGTGATTGGTAATTGGAAAGAAATGGCAACTGATAAACTCACGCCAGAATTTGAGACTTTTCAGGGGGAACTGAAATCTTTTATTTTGAGAATGACTGCCAGCGTACAAGATGCGGAAGACATCGTGCAGGAGACGTATATCAAGGCCCATGCAAAGCTGAATACCTTTCGAGGCGAATCATCTTTGAAGACATGGGTCTTTAGCATTGCGTCCAACCTTGCAAGGGATTTGTTGAGAGCAAAGAAAAGATGGCCTGAAAATGTGACGGATATTTGCAGGGAGGAAGCGCTGGGCAATCCTCAATTTTTTCAGGAGGCCATGCAGATCAGAGAAACATCGCCGCAGGGAAATTTCGAGATCAAGGAACACATCGCTTTTTGTTTTACCTGTGTTTCCAAATCGCTTCCGCTTGAACAGCAGCTTGCCTTGCTTCTAAAGGAAGTGTACGGTTTCTCAATGAAGGAAATTGCCAGTATCCTCAACCAGACAGAGGCAATGGTGAAATATTATCTGCATACAAGCCGCAGCAGGATGATCGAGGTTTTCGACCAGCGCTGTTCTTTGATCAACAAGCAGGGGATCTGTCATCAATGCACGGAGTTGAACGGCATCTTTAATCCCAAACAAAAGGCGCAGGAGGAATTGGTGAAGATTGAGATGGCAAAAGATGCTGAGAACAAAAGCAAAGAGGAATTGTTCGATTTGCGGATGAAGATTTTGCAGGAACTCGATCCTTTTGAATCTGGGGCGGCGGAATTGCAACTGCATCATTTGGAGCATAACAGGCAGGTGATGGAAAAATATCTGGGGGAATAAAGCCTATCATTTTCAGTCTCCCGCTCGTCTAAATAAGAAAAGGAGTTTAGAAATGAATCAGCAGACAAATCCAAAAGCAGTTACAGACAAGAGAATGTTCAGCCGGGAGACAACCGTCAGTGTGAATATTCAGGCGGACCCATCCATTGTGTGGGCATTGCTGACTCACGCGTCCGATATCCCAAGATGGAATTCGACTGTGGTTTCGTTGAAAGGCGAGATCAAAGAAGGCGGGACGATTGAACTCAAGTCCACGCTGGATGAAAAGCGAACTTTCAAATTGAAAGTGAAGGAATTTGTGCCCGGAAAACGACTCGTTTGGGGCGACAATATGGGAAGCCGTGTTTACACCCTTGATAAAAATGAAGGAGGTGTTCTCGTTGCGATGTCCGAAAAGATCGGAGGTCCGCTTTTCCCGTTGTTTGCGAACATGATCCCGTCATTTGATAAATCTTTTGAGCAATTCGCGGCAGACCTAAAGAAAGAAGCGGAAACCATTCAAGGTTCAAAAAAATGATATGAAGGAGAATTAAAAATGGAAAAGAGAACGAAAGACAACCCCTGGAAATTAAAGACACCTCCCCAAACATCGGAATATGAAATGTACGTGGATACAAAAGATGGGAAGGAAATTATCGTCTGCACGGTCGGCACAACCGTTTTGCATTATGACTATCGCTGCCTTGCAGACCTGCATGCCATGTTAAAAAAGCATGGCGATTGGATGGAACTGGGAAGCAAGGACGAGAAACAGGAAACTGTCGAAGGCACTGTGGAACATTGGGCGCGTTCGTCGAAAAATCCCATCGGCGGTTGGTACGGACTCAAGAAGGGTTTCAAGGGGCGCTTTGCGATGTACATCCCGCCGCTGATGGAAGCGCTGGGGCTTGCAGAGGTGGAACATAATGCGCGCAATAATCGAATGAGAGCAAAATAACGGGACGGTGGGTAGTGAGAAGAAAATCCCTTCTGCCATTTGGCGGGAGGGATTTTTGTTGTCAAATGGTTGGATTGGTTGTATATAATACCCACGGTTACAAATTGCGTTTTCCACCTTCAGAAAAAGCGCAATTTGTAACCGAGTGCGGTATAGTTGACCAAGCTCGGGAGATCGTTATTCCGTATAAATTCCATGTGTGAAAAGTTTTCGTAGATACAAGTCCCCATATAGATTTAACACGGAGGCAGTTATGAAAAAGCTGATTTTATTTGTTTCGTTCCTGATCTTGTTGGTTGGTGCTGCCTGCGCCTTGCCGGGTATGTTGTTTGGGAGCGGGAGCAAAGCGCCGCCCGAATTGCAATATGTTTTCGAAACTCCCGACGAACCGTTCAGTGTCACACCAACCCTAAGCACTGAGCGGCAGATCGAAGCAGTCATCCCAGCCTCGGGTGGGACGTTGACCGTCACCGGCGCGGATGGGACTGCCTTTCGGCTGGACATCCCCGCCAGCGCGCTGGTAACCGACACGCTGATCCGTATGATCCCGGTCAGCCAGTTGGACGGGATGCCATTCGGCAGCAATCCCTACGCCGTGCAGCTTGAACCTCAAGGCTTGCAATTTTATGATTTTGTGACGCTGACCATCATACCCACCCAGGAAATTCCCATTGACCAGCAGATTTTCTTTGGTTATCAGGGTACAGGCGAAAACCTGACTCTGACCTCGCCGGTGGTCGATTCACGCGAGATAAAAATCCAGTTGCTGCACTTTAGCGGTTACGGCGTGACCAAGGGTTTTCTTGCGGATATCGAACCTGTGCGGGCGCGCATTGGCGGTGACGCCGAGGCGCGCTTGCAGAGTGCGGTGGCTGAACAGCTGGCCAGAGTACGCCAGGAGCAGTTTTTGGGAAATGAAAATAGCGAGATCGATTTTGAAAGCGCGTTCCAACAATATGAGGAAGAGGTTGTCAAACCGCGCATTGCCGCTGCCGGTGAAAGCTGCGCGGCCGGGCGGCTGGCCCTTCAGACCGTGTTTGGTGTTGAACGACAGAAACAATTGTTGGGGTTTGAAAGCGATGCGGGGAACGCATTAATAGACAATGCGGGGTTGATGGAGACTGTTGCGGATGTTTGCATGAAGGAGGAATACGAACTCTGCCGCGATCAGCACATCATCCATCGCATCATCCCCGCCTGGCTGGGACTGGAACGCCAGTTTCAACTGTTGGGTTTTTCCGAGCAGGGGACTATTCCTCCTGTGATCCAAAAAGCCCGTGAGTATGCGCGCAAGTGCCTGACGTTTGAAATGAGGTTTGAGTCACACGCAACATTCGAGGATGGCGGCGACGGTTATGATTCGACGGTTGAATCGAAGATCAAAATACAGTTCAACCCCGAAGGTGTAACAATGAAGGGGCAGGCGCCGCTGGTCAATACCGCCTTTGATTGGAGGACACAAGGATGCTCTGTTACCAGCGCCCGTGGCGGCAGTACCTTTGAAGCGATCAGTCTGGCCTACATTTCGGACACGAAATCTCCCACGGACGAACTTGGTTATGTCCGTGATTTCAAGTTTGTTTATTATCCAGGCAATACCACTGAAAGTTTTACCATCCTATGTGAGGATCAACCGCCATTTAATAGCCCGCCCTCTCCATTTTGGACGGGTGTCTACCTGGTCACACACGAAAGCGAAATGAGTCAGGCGGACGGTGGATTCCTAATGGAAGATTGGGAGATTTTAGGTGGCGAGTATTACGCCAAGAAGGAATGGATCACCGAATCCGCTGGCTTGGGTCTCGTTGAAGTTGGCACGTTCAAGCTGTATCATCTGCCCGAATAATTGAGTGGAGTGTGGGGATAGTGTGATGTGAGTAGTGGGTAGTGAGAAGTGAATCCCTTCTGCCGTTTGGCGGGAGGGATTTTTATTGTCAAACGATTGGATTGGCTGTATATTTGGCGTTGCCCAGTATACCGAGAGCTATTGCCTGTCTTCTAAAGGATTTGTTGAAATGGAAGTTGACCCTTCTGAAATCAAGAAAGTTCTCAAAATTCTTACAGCCACGCCGCACCGCATTAAATCCTCAACCAAAGGTCTCGACCAAATTCGGTTGCATTTTAACTCTGATGAAGAACCCTGGTCTGTCAATGATATTCTTGCGCATTTGCGCGCCTCTGCAGATGTGTGGGGCAAAAGTATTGCAGCGATGATCGTACAGGATCACCCAATCTTGCGCTACATGTCCCCGCGTACCTGGATTAGAAAAAGGGATTACCCCCAACAGGAATTTCAGATTTCCGTGGCAGCATTTACCAAACAGCGTGGTGAACTCTTAAAATTATTGAAATCGTTAAGCACCGAGGACTGGTCGCGAGGAGCGACATTTACTGCAACTACCAAAGGACGGGAACAAACTGTCTTGAGTTATGCACAACGAATGGCCCGGCATGAAGACGAACATTGCATCCAGATAGAGGAATTGCTGAAAAGAACACGAAACAATAAATAGTAATTAGTGAATCCCTTCCGCCGTTTGGCGGGAGGGATTTTTATTGTCAAACGATTGGATTGGCTGTATATTTGGCGCACACTTCCCAGCACATAACGGTAAGGTTAAGGAGATACTCATGAGAAAACATCTAAAAGCGAAATTGGATCGGTCATTCAAACTAACGCACGATCTTGTAGCGCATCTCGATGAAGGTTCCCTGAACCTGGATTTACCGAGTCTGCCATCCAACCGAATCGCGGGTCAGTTATGGTGCATCGTCGGCGCTCGTGAAAGTTATACCAAAGCAATCGAGACAGGCGGTTGGAAGGGATTCTCATGCAGCCTCGCAACGCCGCGTGTTAAACAATCTGTGCTTGCCGTTTTGGATGCAACGCATAAGCGAATGAACGAAATTGACTTCGCAGATTTGACTGACGTACAGATCAACCTGGCATTCGATCTCCTTGAACACGAAATCCAACATCACGGGCAGATGATTCGCTTTGTCTATGGGAACAAGCTTACCTTCCCAGACAGTTGGAATAAGCGATACACAGTGTAGATAAAATAAGGACTTACGCAGAATGAATTTTTATCCGCTAATCTACGCTAATCCACGCGAATTTTAAAAGGATTAGCGAAAATTTGCGAAGATTAGCGGATTCTTCCAGGGTTTGCGTAAGTCTTTTTGCCGGCTGAACAAAATTCAGATTGTTGGGGAATGCAGATAGATCTCATGGGTCCAAAAAAACGCTCAACATGTATGTAGCGAATAAGCAGGGCTTCGGCCATAGTGCTCTGTTTTTATTTTGGAGTATGATTGCCCGAATATCCAACACCTTGAAAGGGTACCATGTCACGTAAACGAATCATTCTTGTCACCGTTGGGATTATGCTCAGTCTATTCCTCGCTTCGATGGAATCGACTGTTGTTGCAACCGCCATGCCGACCATCGTCGGTCAACTGGGCGGGCTGGAACATTACTCCTGGGTCTTTTCGGCCTTCATGCTCGCATCCACCACCTCTGTTCCATTATATGGAAAGCTCTCGGATATTTATGGCCGCCGCCGAATCTATGTGATTGCGATGGCGCTTTTTCTAGTCGGCTCCGTAATGAGCGGACTGGCAAACAGCATGACGCAACTGATCTTCGCGCGCGCCTTGCAGGGACTCGGCGCGGGCGGAATCATGCCGCTGGCGTTTATCCTGATCGGCGAGATGTTCAATTTGCAGCAGCGCGCCAAAATGCAGGGACTTTTCTCCGGCGTGTGGGGCTTCTCGTCCATTGCCGGTCCGCTGCTGGGTGGCTTCCTTGTGGATCAATTCACGTGGCGCTGGGTCTTCTACATCAACGTTTTGCCGGGGTTGCTTGCAGCGGCGCTGGTCGCTCTCGCATGGCAGGAGCAGGCTCAAAGTCACGAACGACCGAAAGTGGATTATCTCGGCGCGGCCTTGCTCACATCCAGTGTTGTCTCGTTATTGCTTGGCCTGATGGAATTCGGCTCACTCAATAGTTGGATGTTGATCGCAACTGCGGTGGTATTCTTTATCGCGTTGGTTTGGGTCGAGAGCCGCGCCGCTGACCCGATCCTGCCGATCCAACTTTTTCGTGACCGTTTATTTGCAACCGCCGTCACGCATGGCATATTTACGGGCTGGGCGTTATTTGGAAGCATCTCGTTCATCCCGCTATTTGTTCAATCGGTATTGGGAACCAGCGCCACTCAGGCGGGCATCACCATCACGCCGATGCTGTTGGGCTGGGTCACTGCCAGCATCATCGGCATGAGGCTGATATTGACGGTCGGCCATCGCAGGCTGGGAGTGATCGGCACAACATTGTTCGTGACGGGCGCATTCCTGATGACACTGATCGGCCCGAACTCGAGCCAGATCATGATGATGATTTTCGTCACCATCATGGGTGTGGGTATGGGGCTTTCCATCCCATCATTTTTGGTCGCGGTGCAGACGAACGTGGAGCGGCGGAATCTTGGCACGGCCACTTCCATGCTTCAATTCAGCCGTTCGATGGGCGGGACTCTCGGCGTAAGCGTGATGGGCGCCGCGTTGAGCATTCGCCTCGCCTCAAACTTAAGCGCATCTGGTCTGGACCCGAAGCTGGTGACTGCTTTGCTCGATCCTTTACCTGGCGTTGAGGTTGTTGTCGATGCCGGCGTGCGCCTTGCAATGGCAGACTCGATCCATTTGGTTTTTGTGATTGCCTTCGTGTCCGCCGCGCTTGGGCTGGCGGCAGTCTTCTTCACCCCGCATCAGGAACTAAAAGAGAAATCGCTCGAAAGCGAATCCACAGTAATTGGTATGGATTGAGAATTGGAAAATTAAGAAACAAAAATGCCGCTCAAACGAGCGGCGTTTTTGTTTCCCTATTCTGGAGTCCATCAGCTTGCTGATGGACAAACTGGGATGCGAACTGCAACGAAACAATGGAATAACCCTTTTATTTTTTCTTTTGGCATTTCGTAGTTCATTCGGCCACTCGGACAGCAAGCTGTCCGACTCCAGAGTTGTGCTATTTCGGCCGTGCTTTTTGTTGCGCGAGCAGCGCGGCCTGGACTCGATTACTGACATGCAATTTTTGCAGAATATTGGTCACATAATGTTTGATGGTTTTTTCGGTCAGGAATAATTTCTGTCCAATTTCCTTGTTGCTGGTTCCATCTGCGATCAATTCCAATATCTGGCGTTCACGCTCGGTTAACTCATCGAACGAGTCCACCTTGGTGGGTTGTTTTTCCTTAACCGCTGATTTCATCTCGGAGAGCAGGCTGGCCGCCAGCGAGGGAGTCACATAGCCCTCTCCGGAGTAAACGGTATGCAGGATGGTATTCAACTCACGGGCAGCCACTCCTTTTAGCACATAGGCATGTGCCCCGGCCTTGAGAGCGGCCAGAACGTCATCTTCATCAGCAGACCCGGTCAGCATGATGATCTTGACCACAGGGAAGGAGTTGGCGATCGTTTCAGCCGCGTTCAATCCGCCGCCGGGCATATTTACATCCAAAAGGATCACATCTGGTAAAAGATCGCGAGTCAGGCGCAGGGCATCGTCCGCCGTGAGTCCCTGGCCTACAACATCAAGGTCAGCTTCGCTCCCGAGAATCGAAACGACTCCCTCACGAAAGATCGGGTGGTCGTCAATGATCACTAGCCGTATTTTATCCATTTTCATTTTCTCCAATATTTTGCAGGGATAGCGCGGCAATCACCTTTGTTCCTTGATTCTTCCGGCTCTCGATCTTAAATGAGCCGCCCAGGCTCTCCACACGTTCACGCATCCCTGCCAGACCAAGGTGTTCGCGCTCTCCTGATTCAACGGGACGGTTAACATCGAACCCTGGTCCCTTGTCTGAAATTTCGATCAGTACAAAGCTGTTTTGGTATCTTACCCGTACCTGTTGACCGGCTCCACCGGCGTAGTTGTGCGCATTGTTCAACGCTTCCTGAATGAGACGATAGGCGGTGATCTTGATCTCAAGCGGAGTTCGTTCCGGAAGTTCATTCATGCTTAGCATAACCTTCGTGCCGGTCTGTTTTTCATGAGCGCGAACCACGCTCGTCAGAATTTCGGGCAGAGTGAAATATTCCAATTGTGGAAGTCCGAGGCCGGTTGCAATTGAGCGGATTTCATTGAGGGCAGTTTGCAAGGATGTTTTGGCGGTGGGCAGGTGGTCGGTACACTTGTAATTTGCATCGATCAAGCGGCAGGTATCGTTCTGACTTTTTACGCGTTCAAGCCGCGCCAGGGCCAGTCCGATCTCCTGAATGGGGCCGTCATGAAGTTCCGAACTGGTGCGGCGCAGGAACCGTTCGTTAAACGCTGTTGTGTTTGCCGCGGCGCGGCGCACGCGTCTGTTAAGTTCTTCGTTGCGGGCCAGCAGGTCTGTTAATCTTTCCACATGGTTTTTCAGGTCAGCTTCCTGTTGTTCGATTGTATTGCTTGCGTATTGAACAAAACCGATCAGCAGGAGATAACTTATAAACATGGTCGCGCCCACCACGATCCAACTTTGTTCCTGGGCCGCAATGATTTCAGCTTCAAGAACATCAACCTTCTGATAGAACTCGGTGACGGCTATGATCTGGTTCGTACCACTTAAACGGACCGGGCTGTATATCTCAAGCAGGCTTTTATAGGATTTGTGCTCCTCAACATTCTCTTCGGCTTCCAGATTACTGATCTCTGCCGCTACTTCACCCTGCCACGACTCTTCCAAATCTTCCGTCGTGGGGAAATCACGCCCCATCAGCGACGGGGTATCGCTATAGAGCACATGATGGTCTGAACTCCATATTTTTATCGTTACGGTCTGATCCCCGAGATCTGTTTCGTTGAGCAGGTTGCCCAGTTCCTCGAAATGTTCCGGCGTTAATGTGGGTGAAGAGCCGAGGTCCTGCAGAATTGGAGAGATAAAACTATCCATGTAGAGCGCGGTTGTGGCGGCTGTTTCCTTTATGACACCGATCTTGATCTGCTCTGCAACCCACCTGCCGATACTGATCATGCCGAAGATCATAACAACGAAACTCACGATTGTAAATCGCTGGACTAGATTCAAGTTCGTTGCAAAACTTGAGACGCGTTTTAACATTCTTCATTCTCCTTTTGAAGGAAGAATATCGCGTCTGCCATTATTGCATGAACCATCAGTATCTTATCCATTGATATTATGTTCCACATCAAGAAGGAAAATATTTGCGTTTACGATTGTTCCTTCGTTGATCGCGCTTTGTATTTCAAACAACCCTCCCAGGCTTTCAACGCGTTCGCGCATCCCTGCCAGGCCGAGGTGGTTATCCCATTCAATGGGGAGCGAAACATCAAAACCGCGTCCCTTGTCTGATATCTCGATTTGTAAAAGATCCTTATCGTATGTCGCGCGGACTTGTTGGTCCATGCCGCCCGCATGATTGTATGCGTTGTTCAACGCTTCCTGAATGAGACGATAGATCGTGATCTTCACCGCTAAAGTCGCCTGTTCCGGCAGGTTATTAATATTCAGGCCAACTTTTGATCTCGTGCGCTTTTCATGAGAGCGCACCACGCGGGTAAAAACTTCCTGCAAAGGCATATTATCCAATTGTGGAAGTCCCAGGCTGGTGGCAATGGTTCTCATTTCCTGCAAGGCAATTTGCAGGGATGTCTGAACGGTGGGCAGGTGATCGTTACATTCAAAGTCCGAGCGGACTATGCGGCAGGTTTCATTCTGGGCGTTGACACGGTCAAGGCGCAATAGCGCCAGGCTCACTTCCTGTACCGGGCCGTCATGAAGTTCGGCGCTGGTACGCCGCAGAAGCCTCTCGTTAAGTGAGGTTGAATTGGCGGCGGCGCGGCGCATGCGCTTGTCAAGTTCGGCATTCTGTGCCAGTAGTTCTGTCAATCGAACCACTTGATTTTTTAAATCGCGTTCCTGTCGTCCGATCCGATAGCCGACCCATTGAACGAATCCGACCAATATCAAATAAATGGCCGTCATCGCCGAAACCACGATGAACCAGCTTTTTCGCTGGGCGGCGGCGATGTCTGCTTCAAGGCTGTCAACTTTCTTGTAGAATTCGGCAACAGCAATGATCTGATTTGTTCCATTCAATCGTATCGGGATATAGATCTCGAGCAGCCTTGAATATAGCCTTCGCTCT
This sequence comes from Anaerolineales bacterium, assembly GCA_013140605.1. Lineage (GTDB taxonomy): Bacteria > Chloroflexota > Anaerolineae > Anaerolineales > Villigracilaceae > Villigracilis. The sequence goes on along the minus strand of JABFSL010000001.1, from coordinate 125,663 downwards.
TCAATATTTTCATCTTCCTGCAGGTTGCTGATCGATGCGACAATTTCGCCTTTTCTGGCTGTTTCGAGATCTTCCGCACTGGGGAATGTGCGGCCTACCAGAGATGCTGAACTGCTAAAAAGCACGCGGTTATCTTTTCCCCAAACCTTTATTGTTACGATCTGGCGGCCGAGGTCGGTTTTGCTTAGTACATTACTTAAATTTGAAAAGCTTTTCGTGGTTAGTGAATCGGATGTCGCGAGTTCCTGAAGGTTGGGAGTGATAAAGCTGTCCATGTAAAGAGCGGTGGTTGAGGCGGACTCGTTGATCACATTGGTCTTTATTTTTTCCCCCACCCATGTGCCGATCACACCGGTTCCAAGAATCATAACAACAATACCCGCAAGCCTGAACCGTTGAACCAAACTCCAGCGTGTTGCAAAATTTGCAATACGAATGAACAAGATTAACTCCCTTGGAATGCTGAAAAATAAATAATTGATTCTTATAGAGTGTTCCGACTAAAGTCGGAGGGCTGTAGACCAAAGCCCTGCTTAATGACCTGCCAATATCCGTGTGTTATTTTTTGTTCCGCGCTATTATATCGCTAATAGGATAAAAGTTGTCCCGAAAATCTATTGCTATTTCATAGACTTTTGTGATGTCAACGGAGAATTTCAAAATATTGCACGTTTATGGTCATGTGTCAGTTCGTAAATTGTTCCAAACAGGCCTTGATTTGTACAAGTTGTAATAAATAATTTACGCCCTGGGTTGATTCAAATCACTCTTTTTCTCACTCTAAAGTCGGAAAACCATAGACCAAAGTTAAGCACAATTTAACTACCTATGTCCATATTGTATTTGTCCGCTTCCTACTATTATATTCATTGCACTTGCCCGGTAATGCGAATCTGTCGATGGTGTCAAATAATGGATCACCAATAGTAGAGGATAAAAAACATGTTAAACAATATTCATAATTCACTTTCTTCATTTCCTTACAAAAAGATCAATTTTAGTTTTCGTAGTTTTATAGTTGTTTTTCTCATAGCGATCATGCTTCTTTCCACATCCAGCGCGCTTGCGGTTCCGGGAGCGGGTCTTGTGGCGGTTGGACCTACTTCAAGCCTGACTGGCTACCCGAGCTGGTATAAGGATTCAAACGGTACCCGCCTGGAGTTGTGTCTCGATGGCGGACTCAACCCGATCTGCGGTTTCCTGCCCGGTGATATTCCCAACCCGGCCGCTCCCATCTCGGTTCCAGATAACTACCCGACAACTGGTGAGGCTTTCTACATGCTGGGCAGCGCCCTGATGGAAACAGATTCTGCCACTGGCGGAAGAGCCATTCTCGTGCTGGCGCTTGAAGCGGCTTTTAGTGGCGGAACGGCTGTTCCGGGTGATCAGATCACTTTCGGACGCGTTCGCATTTGGATCGATAATCTGATCCCCAGCGCTCAGTACAGAGTCACTCACCCGTATGGCGTGGACAACTTTACCGCTGATCCAGTTTTCGGGCGGCGCATGATCCGTTACGTTGAAGATATCGGTATTGGCGCGCCGGGAGATTTCACCGGCGCCATGAACAGCCGCATCGGACCGTTCCTGGCTTGGGATCCTGCTATTTTGCCGGCTGCCCCAGCTGGCTACATTGGCGATCCTGATGTTTTGCATCCCGTTACAGGAAGCCCGCTCAATACCAACTTCTTCCGTGTTGAAGGCCCGGTTGGCAGTTTCCCCGGCAGCGCGGATCAATGTGCTGATCCCGCTTTGGGTGATGATCCAATTGCAACTGATGACTGCATCCAGATGGATCAGTTCTCACTGATCGGCAAGTACGCCACCAATGCCGATGTAAATGCGAATCGCGCAACCTACTCACAGAGCAACGCCATTGGCGGACGTATTGATGTGTTCGCGAATACCGAGCCCGGCATGGATATTCAGGTTGATGGCTTTGGCAGCCCGTTCTTAATCCCTGATGGAAATGGCTTTTATTTTGGGCAGGTTGATTACAGCGGCAACCCGCCCGCCCAATTGCAGATCATGAATACCAGCGATACCCCGGATTCAACCAAGTCAATTTCAGTTGTTGATCTTGTAACGATCACCAAAGCTGATTTCAATGCGGATACGGGCACACTTAGGATCGAAGCGATTTCCAGCGATACATTTAATGATCCGATTCTAACTGCTGCTGGATTGGGCGCCCTGGATAATAGCGGGAAATTAGAAGTGACCGGTCTTGCAATTCCGCCGCAGAATGTTACTGTGACTTCCGCCAGAGGAGGCTCTGCAACTGTAGCGGTTGTTGTCAGCGTAGCGCCCGATGTATGTTACAGCCTGACCGTGGGCCATACAGGAGCAGGCAGCGACCCAACGGTTCTGCCAGCCAACTCGCTCGGCTGTGGACTTGGTACGTACTTCCCCGGTGAAAATATTACACTAAGCGGAGCAGTACCTTCCGCTGGTTCGCAGATCAGCGGCTGGACTGGAACAGGCAATGATGCCGGCACAGGCGACACAAACACTGTCACCATGCCCAATAGCGACCATGGCATAACTGTCAATTATGTGGATTCCCCACCCGTAGTGGTTTCCAGCGTACGTCAATATGCTGATCCCACCAACCGCGCTACAGTGATATTCAATGTAACGTTCTCTGAGGAAGTGTTTGCTGTGGATGTGGCTGATTTCAGCCTGACCACCAGCGGTGTTAGCGGAGAATCGATTGTCAGTGTGACCGGGACTGGAGCGACACGCAGCGTTACAGTTAATACAGGCGCAGGCAATGGCTCAATCCTTCTGAATGTGGCCGACAATGACACCATCACGGATCTGGCCGGCAGCCTGTTGGGAGGCATTGGCATAGGCAATGGCAGCTATACAACTGGTGAGATGTACACGGTTGACAAGACCGCGCCCACAGTGCTCTCGATCGTACGCAACAATCCCAACCCATTAACCAATGGCGCCTCAGTGACCTACTTTGTAACATTCTCTGAGTCGGTAAGGAATATTAGTACATCTGACTTCAGCCCGAGACAGGGCGCTGGTATTAGCGGAGCTGCGGTGACTGCCACATCAGGAAGTGGAACGACCCGCTTCGTAACAGTCAACACTGGGTTGGGCAGCGGCACGCTTGGCTTGGATCTGATCGACCGAAACACCATCATGGATGCGGCCGGCAATGTGCTGGGCGGAACTGGAGTGCAGAGCTTCACGACTGGTCAGGAGTACACGGTTGACAAGGCGGTTCCGGTTGTATCTTCCATAGCATTGCTGAACCCGAACCCGACTTCTCTTAGCCAGGTTCAATTCCTGGTGACATTCTCGGAATCTGTAACGGGCGTGAATGCGGCGGACTTCCTGATAACCAGAGGTGGAACGATCACTGGAACTTCGATCTCCAATGTGAGTGGATCTGGAGCAGCATACACAGTCACAGTCAATACCGGCAGTGGCAGCGGCGCGATCCGCCTGGATGTGAGAGACGATGACACCATCCGCGATGCCGCAACCAACCGTCTGGGTGGGGCGGGCGCAAACAATGGTGCTTATGCAGGCGGCCCGCTTTACGATGTTCGTTAGCGAGTAGCGGCAAATTATGAAGGATCAAAAAAACAGCCGGGTTCTGTAAAAGCGGCACGATCCGTTTGAATGTGGTTGATGATGACAGTATTTTAGATAGTGCTGGTAATCGTTTAGGCGGAACGGGCGCAGGCAATGGAGACCTCGCCGGCCAAACCTATAACGTCCGTTAGTTCTCGATGGTTATTCCATTGGAATGTACCACCAATACAAAATTACAAAATGGCATCCGATTTTATTCGGATGCCATTTTCTTACGCCATACTTTTGAAGATGTATGTTTGTGCGGGATGGGTATTTGTTGTACTTAGCCAGAGATGATCGTTATTTTGTTGGTATCAAGCTAAGTCTAAAGTCGGAAATCTGTAGACCAAAGTCGTACCTATATTGACGACCTTTGGCCGTTTTTTAGTCATGAGTGTACTAGTACCATAAGCTTAGGAAAAAGCAAATCCGCGCAGCCATTTTTTTATTTATTCCACTTCCTGCAAAAATATCTTTTTGACGTTGAGACCGCAGAGATGATGGATTCAAGAAGCTTTTTCTTAAGGTCTCTGTTAGTTGTGAGCGCAGTAGCCACAGAGAGCACAGAGCTTTTTGAGGAAAGCACTTAAAACTCAGGGTTTTCTCTGTGACCTCTGTGGCAAAAAGACTTTTGCAAGAGATCTAATAAATAAAATGAGTCATCGGCACTAAAGAGGAATAAAAAGATGAGCGAAATAACGATAGGAATGTCACTCGGGAAAACGGAACGAAAAATAAGGTTTCGAGCGAATCATCGCGTGCGCATGTTCGCGATCACATTACTGAGTGATCTGCTGGCTTTGATCCTATCGACGACTGTGGTGCATTTATTGGTTTATCGCACATTCCATTTTGACACCATCCGCATGGGCGAGTTTGGAGATATGCTATTTGCGATTATTTGTATGGCCTTGTTGATGACAACCAGGCTGTATCCTGGCATCGGCCTGAATCCTGCGCTGGAAATGAAGACAGTGACACATCAGACAGCGGTCAGCTTCCTGATCGTCTTTAGTTTTCTAATGATCCGTAACCCCATATGGACACAGGAAAAATTAACATTGATTCTGGTCGGGAGCTTCTCGATCATCACGCTTCTTGGAATGCGCTGGCTGATGCGGATCGTAACGGTACAGTTGGGAGTATGGGGCGAGCCGGTCGTGGTGGTGGCAGGCGGGGAGAGAATGGAAAAAATGATGGGGTATTTTCACGAACGACGCAGGTTGGGCTTTCTGCCGGTGTTGGGAGTGAGCGTTGGCAGGCATGGCCCATCCAGCGGCCCAATGTTGGAGATGGAAGAACTGCTAAAAGTGTCGGATGGATATTTTTCGGAGAAGGGCATCCAGACGGTGTTGGTGAGTACACAAATCGCCTCTGACCTGTCGGGATCGAGCGTAAATCGGGAGTTGCTACGGAAATTCAAACGCATGATCTTTATCTCGGACATGGACTGGCTGGAAGGGGTCTCGATCGCATATCACGATTTTGAAGGGATGCTGGGGATGGAAGCACAGCAGAACTTCCTGAACCCGTTGAGTGAAGTACTCAAGCGGATGATGGATGTCGTGATCGCGGTGGCGGCTGGGATCGCATCTTTGCCTGTCCTGCTGTTGACAGCGGTGCTGATCAAGCTGGAGTCATCCGGGTCGGTATTGTACAGGCAGGAACGGGTGGGAAAAGATGGGAAACGGATCATGATCTACAAGTTTCGGAGCATGCGCGAGGATGGGGATCAGGTACTGGAGGAATATCTTGCGGGAAACCCGAGTGCGCAGGCGGAGTGGAACGAGACACAGAAGTTGAAGGAAGATCCGCGCATCACACGAGTGGGGAAGTGGGTGCGGAAATTCAGTCTGGATGAACTGCCACAGTTGTATAACATCCTGAAGGGTGATATGAGTGTGGTGGGACCCAGACCGATCCTGGTGGAGCAGAGGAGGCTGTATGGGGAGGGGTTGGAAGTGTACATGAGTGTGCGGCCGGGGTTGACGGGATTCTGGCAGGTTTCGGGGCGCAACCGCACGAGTTTTTGTCAGCGTGCGATCTATGATGTGTACTATGTGCGCAATTGGTCAGCCTGGCTGGATATGTACATTCTGCTCCGCACCATCTGGGTTGTCCTCACCAGAGAAGGCGCTTATTAAGTGACACGATATTTTATTTGGTATTTCGAAAAACGGTATCAAAGAGTATTTACCTATTTTCGAAATCTGTAAAACGCATATAATGTAAGAGAGTGCTGTCTGATTCCTGCATCATCTACTCATAATAGTGCGGAAGACTGTTGTTGATATCGGCCCGATTTTTGAAGGATAGCGTTGCCATGAAAGAAACAACTATGAGTCGCCTCTGGCGCTGGAAACCCACTCCCGTGGTTACATTTTCCTTTGTCAGTTTGCTAATCACCATGATAATTGCTGGTGTTCTGGCGGTTTATATCCAGCAGGAACTGGAACAGCTTGCGCTTCGCCAGGCTGCCGAAGGCGCGGCCGAGCAAGTCGATCTATTCCTTAATCCTAACCTGGAATCTGCGGACTTGGAAGGACCTCTCAACCCAACTCGATATCAGGAGATCGCAACCCTGATGGAGAAAATTCTCAATGATCAACATATTGTCCGAGTCAAAATCTGGAACCGCGATGGGGTGCTGATTTATTCGGATGAGAAAGAGTTGGCCGGGCGTTATTTCCCGATCGATGAGGATCTTCAGCGGGCCTTGAACGGCGAGACAACAATGGCGGTTTCTTCTTTGGATAAAGAGGAAAATATTCTCGAGAAGGGACGCTTTGGCTCACAACTTCTGGAAATATATGTTCCGTTGCGTATTCATGACTCGCCGCAAATCTTAGGCTCCTACGAAATTTATCATGATCTGGCGATTGTTGGGCCGCGTATCGCCGCAACCCGGAGTTTTGTCTGGGTCAGTATCGCTGTGGGATTCTCGCTCCTGTATGGGGTACTGGTTATCCTGGTATACGGGGTATCGCGTAAATTGGCCCGTAGTAATCGTGAAAATGAGCGACTCTACGAAGAGACGAAACAACAGCTGGCTGAACGTAAAAAAGCGGAAGAAGCTCTCCAGAAGAGCGAGAAGATGCTCGAAGCGCGCGTTGAAGAGCGGACCAGCGTATTAACTGAGGCATTTGAGTTTAGCCAGGAAATAGTCAGTCAGCCGGATTTTATAAACCTTATTGATTCGGTTACTTCACGGGCAAAGAACTTGATGCATGCAAGATCTGCAAACGTATGCATGTTGACCCAGGATATGAAACAGCTTGAACTAATATCGCGAAATGGGTACTCTCAGACTGCCGATGAAAGCAGCCTGCCGCTATTTAACCAGGTGCCGATGGGTGTAATGGCTGGGGTCAGCAGCGCAGAAGTTGAGATCGGGGACATTTGCTCCAACCATTACATGCAAATATCCGAAGGTTGTTTGTCAACTCCGCTATATAATGGAGATCACGTTATCGGCGCAATTTGTGTGATGCGTGATAAAAGCCTGCCTTTCACAGATATTGAAAATCATACGCTTAAATTGCTGGCCAACTCCGCCGCAGTCGCAATTGCAAACATTCGTCTGGCGGAGGATTCCCGCAGGCAGACTGAATTGAATGCCACGCTTAATGAACGGCAGCGTTTAACATCCGAACTCCACGATGAAGCCGCCCAGACTTTGAGCCTGCTAAACTTGAAGATCAGCGAACTGGACCATGTGCTTTCAGATGGAGAGAAGGAAACAATGTCCGTCGAACTTGAGCAATTCAAACAGTTGACTGAAAGGGCGCAGGCACAGATGCGGATGGCTTTCAGTGGCATGAATTCCAGTACAGTGCATAAAACCAACGATATCCGCAAGGAATTAACGGAATATGTTAAGGAATTTGGCGACTCAAGCGGGGTCGCTGTTGAACTTATAGTTGGTGATCTGTCTTCTGTGGCATTGCCTGCCCTGATTCAGAAACAGGCCATGTATATCTATCGTGAAGCGCTGACAAATGTTCGTCGATATGCCAACGCAAAAAAGGTTCGGGTTCAATTGGAATATGTAAATGAAATGCTTCAAATCGTGGTCAGCGATGATGGCAGGGGATTTGATCCCAATCTTTCCAAGAGTGATCATCACCTGGGGTTGGCTGTTATGCAGGCCCGTATGGAAAGAGTCGGTGGGACGCTGTCAATCGAAACGGCACCAGGCGCGGGAACGAGAGTGATCGCTCATATTCCAATTTTGATGATCGCTCCCACGGTCGTTATGGAATCGGTGCAATGATGACACGCGCCCGCATTCTCCTTGTTGACGATCATGAACTCTTTCGTGAGGGTGTGGCAAAGGTGATCAACAGCCAGCCGGATATGGAAGTTGTTGGGCAGGCCGATGACGGTTTGGAAGCCCTCACAATGGCTCATGAGTTACACCCTGATTTGGTCTTGATGGATATTAACATGCCGCTTAGTGATGGCCTGGAAGCCACGGAGTTGATCCATTCCAGTCTTCCCGATACTCGTATTATCATGTTGACCGCTTATGAAGAGGAAGAGAAGCTTTTCGATGCCATCAAGGCGGGCGCACAGGGGTATGTTCTAAAATCGAGCAGTTCAACCGGGTTGGTGCGCGGCATACGCGGCGCTCTGGAAGGGGAGGCTTCAGTGCCACGTAAACTTGCCTTCCAATTGCTGGCTGAATTTTCAAAATTATCGAAGAAACCAGAAAACCCGATCAATGACGATACCGTCCCCATTATTACTCATAGGGAACGTGAAGTTTTGAATATTATGGCTACTGGCGCATCAAACCAGGAAATTGCAGAAGCTCTTTCGATAAGCCTTCAGACCGTGAAAAGTCATGTCAGCAATATTTTGACCAAGTTACAGGCAAAATCCCGCCATCAAGCGGCTGAGTTTGGTATTAAACAGGGGTTCATCCAGCGTAAGTTGTAATCCCACTACAGAGATCTCGCGTCACTCTTTTTTCCCTCCAAAGTCTAAAATTAAATAGACCATTGTCTCATGGTTTTGTATACCATCGCCCGTTTTACTGCGATGTTGTTTTGGCTATTATGTTTGCATAGGATGCTTATTTTCTTCCGCATCAAATTTATGGCCAGGTATAAGAATATAGGAATCAATACTTTGCCGAAGAGATCTTGCTGATAGTTCAGGAATAAGGAGTGCTCACATGTCTGCTAAAACGAATGCTAATCTCAAATTTTCCCGCCGTGACTTTTTGAAACTGGGTGTGGCAGGAACAGCAGCGGTCACCTTGGCTGGCTCGCGGCTTATCAAGGATATAAAAGATATCTCTGTTTCTGAGGCTGCCGCAGCCCTCTACATTGAAGCCTACCCAACCAGCCCGCTGATCCTCTCTCCATTTTATGATGAACTTCCCATTCCGAAGGCGCTCGCCCCAATAGCGAAGTCTGAGGTGGATACCTGGAGCAGCCCTCCTGGCTCTGGCTCTGGCCAGCAGAATTCACTGAGCAATGAGAGGCATCAACTCTGGCCGACTGACCCCAAGGTAGGGTGTGAGGACCCGATTGTTTACAAAATCAACTTGCAGGTCAGCACCCACAAATTCACCACATCCCAGGTGCTGCCTATCAACAGTTCAGGCAAGCCGACTGCCTCATTCGATGCTTCAGGCCAAACCTACGCGGCTGGTACTGTCCGAACTCTGCCTGCCAGTACCATTTACGGCTTCAACGGTACCTTCCCAGGTCCCCGCATCAATGCCGAGTACGGCAAGCCCGCCCTAGTCCGCTTTGTGAATAATCTGGATGAGAATCCTGATAATCTTGATCGCCAGGATTTCGGCGCTCCGGATTGGTCATTCCTCACCCATCTGCACAACGCTCACACCGCGCCGGAGAGCGATGGCAACCCAAACTACACCATGAATTATGGGCCGAAGACCCACGGCTACCTGCCGGGAACGTGGTGCGATAACCTGTATCTCAACTGGCCCGCAGGCGGCGATGACCGCGAGAAGCAATCCTTCTTCTGGTTCCACGATCACCGCATGGATCATACCGGTTCGAATGTTTACAAAGGCATGGTTGGCCTTTACCCCATCTACGATCCCAAGGATGGCAAGGATATGGGCGACGAGCGCCAGGGCCTGCGCCTGCCTGGTGTCCGCACGGATAACGAGGATGGCTCCTTTGATGTCGAATATGATATCCCGCTCGCTTTCTACGATTGTGCATTGGATGATGGAGTCACCATGCACTCGGATGTCCATGATGGCAAAGGCGAGTACCCGGATGCCGGCAACCCCAGGAAGCACCCCGAATGGTGGGGCAAAACCTTCTTCAGGCATTTCCCCAATCATGGCTTCGTCGGGGATATCTTTACCGTCAATGGCACGGCCTACCCGGTGCTTGAGGTTAAGCGGCGCAAATACCGCATGCGCTTCCTGGACGCTTCGATTTCAAGAATTTACGAATTCAAGTTGATGAGCTCAACCAGCGGCCCCAAGGCCTCAAAGGACCTCGGATATTCTGGAAGTGAACTCCATGGACAGTACCGCATCCCCGATGGACAACAGTGCATGAAGTTTGTTCAGATCGCCAGCGACGGCGGCTTGTTGCCATTGGCTTTGACCCGCGACTCCTTCGAATTGTGGCCGGCGAAGCGCCGTGAGTTTATTATTGACTTCACAAAATACATGGATGGAACGCCAACTAAAAAGGGTGACGTGATCTACCTGACAAACGTGATGAAGATGCCGGATGGCCGCATATGGAGCAACTCCTCGCGCTTCTCACCCGACCCGAACTATAAGGTTCCAGTCCTGAAAATCGTCATCGGGGACGATGCGCCGGATGACAGCGTGATCCCCGACCCCAGACAGTTGCTGCGCGCACTGCCACCCGTGCCTTCAAATTGGCAGAGTTTGATGAACAACCGCCTGATTTTCGAGGTTCAACGTGGTTCCGCCGGCGGTGAGATTGAATGGCTGATCAATGGGACACCCTTCGACCCGAGCCTCCCGACAATGAGTCTCAAGAATCCCGCGGGAAAGCGGCCATTTGCACAACAAAAAGTTGGAAGCTTTAACTTGTGGGAGATCCGCAACGGCGGTGGCGGCTGGGTTCATCCATTCCACCTTCACATGGAAGAACATCAAGTTATGATGCGCAATGGAAAAGTTGTTTATCCAAAACCCGATAAGGGTCATCCGGATGATGGGTCGAGGGAAGATCTGATCAATTTAGATGGTAGTGAGTCTGTGATCGTCTACCGAGGGTTTAGGGACTTTGTCGGCCCGTATGTGGCGCATTGCCACAACCTGGCACATGAAGATCACGCCATGATGTTCGGATGGGAGATCATCCCTTAAGCGCCTGATAAGCAACAGACTGTGGAACCATACTTTTTATGAAACGCACCCGGAGTTTGCACTATCCAACATAGGGCAGACTCTGGGTGCCTAACAGGCAATTCCAATCAGGCAAATCGTGGAGCCATTGTATAGGATCACAAACGCTTCGAGAGCAAGCAGTGAGTAATTCTATAAGATACTGAAAGGCTAACAAAATGACATTTGATACTTTGCCCAAGAAATCTGCGCTTGCAGTTTTGATTGCCTTTGGCAGCGTTGCATGGCTGACTGTGTGGCACGAGTTTGGATTTAACACACGGATGAGTTTTCCATCCAACTCGAGCTGGTCGCGCGATACGATGATCCTCCTGCTGCCGGTTATGCTGGCGGTTTGGGTCAGTGTTGCGCTTGCCCAATGGCTGATTGACCTTTCCCATGGACGCATGTCTCCCTCAACACAGTCCATGCTAACAGCGTCCATTCTGGGAGGGTTGACTACTTTATCCATTATCCTGATGGAAGCCAACAGGATCTTTGGAACCGGGATCGGCAATGGAGTTGCCATTCAGTTAAGCCTTTGTCGCAAAATTCCCCCTGCCAGCAATCTATTACTGAAGACTTTGTTATGGATTTTCCCCAGCCCCCAGGCGCTTCGTTATCATGTATTTCTGCAGGATGGAATATACCTGGCGCTGATCAATTTGGGAATCGCCATTTTTCTGATATTGATCCTGGAAGGATTTATGAGGGGAAGCAATTCTTTCGATCACGAAACGGGATGATGAACTGGCGGTCTTTGCAGGATAGTTCAGCTTTCTCTGTGTACTCTCTGTAGCTAATAAAAAAACGCAATTTATGCCGTGCTTGGCATGTCTAATGGGAACGCGAAGTCTTGAAAGCATAACTGTCGGTACATCAAACCAGGAAATTGCAGAGGCTCTTTCGATAAGCTTTCAGACTGTGAAAAGCCTTTTACGAGGTTATGGGCAAACCCCCCACCATCCAGCGTAAGATTAAGATGTAGTACTGTAACAAAGAATCCCCCAAAAATTCAAGCTTTTTTATCCCTCTTTTTTCACTCTAAAGTCCGCCTAAGTAGACTACTTTAGTCCGTTTTGCATTAAGGTGCTTTCTTGTATTATGTAGCGTAAGTATTACAGATTCATTTCAGAAAGCAGATTTTTTAGAAGTTTTATAAAGGATAATTTTTTTAGAAATTATTAACCTGCTTTCTGATTTGAAACATCCATCGGACCAATTTTGAAAGGAAAAAGACCATGATAAACAGTATCGTAAAACCCTTTTCTCGTGTACGGTATGGCAAGTTAAGGTTGAGATTGCACAACTCTGTGCTGATCCTGGCTTTACTCTTCAGCCTTATCGCAACCACATCGGTGCCGTCGGTTTATGCCGCGCCGATCGCGACCAATGAGCCGCCCATCGCTCCTCATTCGCTGATTGCTTTCTCTCAGCGCGATTTTGTTTCCGTTTCCGGCTACGCCGAAACTGAAACAGTCACGATCGAGATCATTCACTCTGCGATATTTGGCGGAGGGATCGTTACTGCCGGCCCTGGTTTGGTGCCTGTGGATGATCCTTCAACCCCTGAATTCGACGGCATTGTCGAAGTGAACCATCCCGGCGGATACTGTTGGAATGGTGTTACTCCTGACATCCGCCCTGGTGATAAGCTGCGCGTAACGGTGGATCAAACCAATGTTGCCGACCAGACCACTGTGGCCAATGTTGTTTCGAAGCGCGCCGTGCAGACGGGCCCGAACACCGTGCAGATTCACGGCACCGCGCAGGATGTCAATGGCAACCCGATCCCGGCTGATCAATTGGAACAGCGTCTGGTTTCACCTGGCAACCTTTTTGACTTTAATAACCGCCGCACCCTGCGGGCCGTTGCCGCCCCGGCAACCAGCGATGGCGTGCTTGAGTATGACCCGATCAGTATCGATAACCCGGCCGGCATCAAATGGACAGCCACTTACGATAACTTGCTCCCCGATGATGTGACCCGCGCCCTTGAGGCTGAGGCACGCATTCATTGGCTTGGCGCTAACCCTGCCGCTGGCGTGGAAGCAACGATCTTCGAGATCGGCGCAGGCATCACCGCTGGTCCAGCGGCTCCTTGTACCGCACCTGGAGAAATCCTGCCTCCGCCTCCTGGCAGTGAACTGATCCCGCCCAGTGTGCCCCAGAACGTGATAGCCAACACAAACGGCACGCCGAACACAGTCACCTTGACTTGGGACGCCTCCACTGACAATGTCGGTGTGACATCCTATGGTATCTACCGTAATGGCGCGGTGATTGCCAACGTGCAGAACCCTGACGGCACCGCCCCGGCGCCGACCACCTACGTGGACTTTAACGTCCCTGCCGGCACCTATGATTACACCATTGATGCTGCCGACGAGGTAGGTAACCGCTCGGTACAGTCTGCTCCGCCCGCCAACGCCATTACCATTGGTCAGGTCGCTATTGGCGTTGCAAATGAACCGCCAGCCGGTGGCCGCGCCATCTTGACCTTCCCCTCGCGCGATTTCATTTCGGCCGAGGGTTACCTTCCCGATGAGCAGGTAACAGTACAGGTGATCCGCAATGGCTTTGTGGTTTCGTCGGTTGACGGCATGTCACCTGTGGATGGAATTGTTGAAGTGAATCATCCCGGCGGCGCATGTTGGGCGGGTGTGACTCCTGAATTGCGCGCTGGCGATATTGTGCGTACGATTGCTTACGCTCCCGATCTTAGCATCCGCAGCGTTGATCAAGTCACCGTGGCAAACGTCACTGCCAACAAGGCTGTTGTGACCGCTCCCGGTACCGTGCAAATCTATGGAACTGCACAGGATGCCGATGGCAATCCACTTCCGATTGATCAACTGGAACAACGTTTGGTTGGCGCAAGCCGCGACCCGTTCAATTTGAACAGCCGCCGCGCTCTCCGCGCTCCTGGTGATGGGACGATCTCTTATGACACGATCGATAACCCAACCGGAACCAAATGGACCGCCATCTATACCGGCTTGGATGCTCATGATGTGCAACTCGCCCTGGATGTTGAGTCTCGCGTTCTCTGGCTTGGCCGTGATCCTTTGGCCGGTGTTGAGATCACCCTCTTTGAGGTGGGCTTGCTCGATCCGCCCGGACCTTCTCCAGCGTTTTGTACCTCACCTCTGGAAGCGGCTGATGTAACTGCTCCCAGCACGCCTTCTCTCAGCGCCACTCCCAACGGTGCCGCTCGCACGGTTCAATTGGATTGGACAGCATCCACTGACGACACTGCGATTTATGGCTATCTGATCACACGTGATGGTCAACCGCTGCGCTATGTGGGCGCAAACACCATTAGTTATCTTGACCAGGGCGTGAACCCCGGCCCTCATATCTATACAGTGCAGGCATTCGACTCAGCCTCAGCGCGCGGCGCAGGCCTCTCGATTGTTGAACAGATCGCTTCCGGCCTCGGCCAACGCTATGGCAACCTGTCTGGCTTTGCGGCTCCTGTCAGTGTGATTCTGCCCGACGTGACTGCACCAAGCATCCCCGGCGACCTGACCGCTTTGTCTGGTGTCGACTCGGTAACTCTTAATTGGTCAGCTTCAACTGATGATGTGGGCGTGACTGAGTATGGTGTTTATCGCGACAGTGTCTTGATTGCCGCCATAAACGGAACGAGCTACACTGACAGCGGCCTTGCCATCGGCACATACAGTTACAGCATTGACGCGGCTGACGCCTCCGGTAACCGTTCAGCCCAAACATCTGCGGTCATCGCAAATATCACGCCTGCGCCCGATATTGAAGCGCCCAGTGTGCCCGCTGATGTGGTTGCCAGTGTGCCTGATGTCCGTGCCCGCAATATTGTGATTAGCTGGTCTGCTTCCACCGATAACATCGCTGTGACCGGCTACACCCTCTATCGTAACGGTGTGGCAATCGCGACCCTGAACGGCAGCACACTTAGCTATGCCGACATCAATTTGCCTGCCAGCACGAACAGCTATACAGTGGATGCTGTGGACTCTGCGGGTAATCGCTCAGCTCAGTCCGCAGGCTCATCAGCCGCGGTTGCGAATGATCCGCCGCTTGCTCCGCATAGCATCATCCCCTTCCCAGCTCGCGACTTTGTTTCGAGTGACGGCTACTTGGGCGAGGGTCCGGTCGTTGTCAGCGTGCTGCGCAACGGTATTGAAGTTTACCTGTCTGATTCGGTTCTTCCCGATGATGTGACTGGCCTGGCTGAAATTAACCACCCCGGCCCCAGTGGCGCATGTTGGGCAGTTTCGACACCCGATATTCGCCCCGGCGATATCATCCGCGTAACCAATGCCGCAGGTGTGCCTGACCAGACTGTAGTGACGGGTGTGACCGCTGAACGTCCCATCCAGGTTAATGCCAATACAGTGGTGGTTCATGGCGTGGCTGTGGATGAAAATGGAATCCGCCTGCCGATCGGCCAGATCGAAAGCCGCCTGGTTGTTGGCACTGCTGCCTCCTTTGATATAAACGGACGCCGCCTGTTGCGCGCAGATTCTGGCGGCACCGGCGATGGCATCCTCGTTTACGATGGGTCAACAGCCAACTGGACTGCTACTTACACCGGTCTAACCGCCGCAGATGTGACGAAGGCCTTGGCGGCTGAATCCATCTCATTGTGGCTTGGCCGTACTCCTCTGATTGGCAATGAGAGCACCATTTTCGAGAATGGCCCTGGAACTGACGGCGGCCCCTCAGCAGGTTTCTGTATCTCTCCTGCGGAGCCGAATCGCCCGCAAGCCAGTTTTGCGCCCACCAGCGTGAACTTTGGCAACCAGTCGGCTGTGCCCGCAACCACCAGTGCTCTTCGCAATATAACTTTGAACAATGTCAGCACTGCTACCATGACCATCAATAAGATTTATTTTGCTGGTGCGAACCCCGCTGACTTTGCCATGGTTGGCAATACCTGCGGCGCTACATTGGCTGCCGGCGCAAACTGTACTGTATCCGTTACGTTCTCACCGACTGCTTTGGGCGCCCGCAGCGCAAACCTGAGCTTCATGGATGATGCTGCCAATACCAGCTTCCAGACCGTGCCGCTGACCGGCACAGGAACCGACTCCTCGGCCCCAAGCGCGCCAGGCTTACCAAATCAAGCGTTAGCCAATGGTTCATTGGTTAGTATTACGAGCATCCCAGTAACGGTGAGTTGGACGGCCAGCGCCACTGGAGTCGTGGATCATTATGAACTTCAGCGCAGCATCAACAATGGCGCATTTGCAAACGTGGCATTGCCAATTCCAACATCCACCAGCGTGGTGGTGAGCCTGACCCCGGGCACCTCGAACAGCTTCCGTGTACGAGCTTGCAATATTACGAACAACTGCAGCGCATATTCCACTGGGACGACTCTGGCGAACACTGCAACCCAGGAAAATGTGAAGGCTGTGAGCGTGAGCGGTACCTGGACCAATCAGGTTGTGGCTGGAGCCTTTGGCGGCTCAGTGCGCTTCGCCTCCACTAATCGCGACAAGGCTCAGTTCAAGTTCACCGGTTCAAGCGTTTCCTTTGTGAGCACTGTGGGGCCCAACCGTGGTCGAATCAGCATCAGCATTGATGGCGGAGCAGCTCAGACCATTGACCTTTATGCTCCCGTTCAACAGACTGGCAAGGTAGTCTTTAGTGTCTCCGGCCTTGCCGCTGGCCGATCACACCAGATCGTTGTTCAGGTTTTGGGCAACCGGAACCCACTCTCAACGGCCAACCGCGCAGATGTAGATGGTTTCATAACGATGCGTTAGTAAGTTTTGTTGAGGGGAAAATTTACAGGTAAAAAAGACGGATGCCAAAAAGCATCCGTCTTTTTTTATTCCATTACCTGCCGTCAAAGGGGAACTGTTGTTCACTTTTTATTTGAACGCCTAATATAAAAAAACACGGGAGGAACAGATCTGTCATCCGACTAAGGTCGGATAACTAAAAGACTAAAGTCAGGGGAGAGTTACCTCCCTTTGCCCATATTGCTTGAACAGCTTTATAGATAATATAGTCTAAATATGACACAGATTGTCTAAATATATTTAATGACTTTCTACTTTGCTTTTTATTTTTGAAATTTTAGACAATTCAATTCCAGAAAAAGGAGGACGCCCATAAAAAATATGCCAGATCAATTCGTTGTCCATTTCAATGAAAATTTATTCTTTGAATCAAAAGGAAAAAAAACATGAAAACTAAAATCTTTAATCGTTTGCTTCGCGTTTCTTATGGAAAGATAAGAATAGGATTACGCACCTCGATGTTCATGATGGTGATGCTGTCGATCCTGATGTCCAGCGTTGGCGTGGGTACCGCGCAGGTTTCTGCCGCCAATGTAGTTGGAGAGGGATTTACAGTCACGCCTGCCGATCTGGCTTTTATTCTCAAGCAGATCAAGATCGCTGAATATCATGTGGCGAATACCACATCCTTAACCGGTCCATGTGGAGCGCTTGTCGGCCCTGGTCCTGACCAGGTCGTGAACCCGATGCTCTCCTTCGGTCTTCGCACTGTGGATGGCACCTGCAATAACTTGCAGCCCGGTCAGGAAACCTTCGGTGCGGCAGACCAGACATTCCCGCGTCTGACTACTCCCGAGTTCGGATCGGCGGAAGATTCCAACGTGCCCGGTATCGGACCTGTTGGCCCTCCCGGACAAACTTCATATGAGCAAACATCTGGAACAGTTGTTGATTCTGAACCCCGCATGATCAGCAACTTGATCGTGGACCAGACCTCAACCAACCCCGCCGCAATTGCAGCGGCCGGATTCCCTGTTAGAAGTCAGGGCAATGAAGGTGTCGTTCCATGTATCACCGAGCCGACAACTCCTGGCGGCACCGATGGGCTGCCTCTGGGTTGTGTGCCTCAATACCAGACACTGTTCATCCCGAACGTAACCACCGATGTTGGGCTTTCCCCTCCATTCAATGGTTTGTTCACGATCTTCGGACAGTTCTTTGATCACGGCTTGGATAAGATCACCAACGGCGGTAATGGCATCGTCTTCGTACCGCTTAAGGCCGATGACCCGCTGATCGCTGGAGATGACCATATCTTCGGCAACGCTGATGATTTGCCAGCCAATTTGCGGTTCATGGTTGTGACACGCGGTCACATCGTGACTGGTGATGATGGCTTCCGCAATGCTCCAAATACTGATACCCCGTTCGTAGACCAGAGCCAGACCTATACTTCACATTCTTCGCACCAGGTATTCCTGCGCGAGTATGTGAACAATACCGCTGGCGTTCCGGTTTCAACAGGCAAATTCCTTAGTTCAGCTGACGGCGGTTTAGCCAGTTGGGCGATGATCAAGGATCAAGCGGCAAATGTGCTTGGGCTTCAACTCGTGGATGCGAATGTCGGCAATATCCCGATGATCGCCGCCGATGCTTATGGCAAATTCATCCCTGGCCCATTACGCAGTCTGCCCCAGTACGTGACTGCCAGCGGCCTTGTTGAAGGCGATACAACCAATCCCGTTCTTGTTCCCGTCGATGCCTTCTTTATTGATACCGCCTTCCTGAATGATATCGCTCATAGCGCCGCTCCTACAGCGGGCGGCCCTGATGCTGATGCCATCGCTGGTGGCAGCCTTGACACACCGGTTCCTGCTGGAACTTATGACAATGAACTGCTCGACCTGCACTTTATTTGCGGTGATGGCCGTTGTAACGAAAACATCGCACTGAGCGCCGTCCATCAGGTATTCCATACCGAGCATGACCGCCTCATTGACTATATTGAGAACGTGCTTGTCAGTGACACAAGCGGCGTTACCAACCTTGCCGACTGGCAGCTCGCGCTTGGCGCGAACGGCTGGAACGGCGAGCGCCTCTTCCAGGCGGCCCGCTTCGTGACCGAAATGGAATATCAGCATTTGGTATTCGAAGAGTTCGCCCGCAAGGTTCAACCTGCGATCAACCCCTTCGAGCCCTTCGCCTTCAATCAGACAGACGTTGACCCAGCCATCACGGCTGAGTTCGCCCACGCGGTCTACCGCTTCGGCCACTCCATGTTGACCGAGGATATCGCGCGCATCAACGCTGATGGGTCGAATAACGATATTCCATTATTCGACGGGTTCCTTAACCCCGCTGAATATTATGATGGTGGATCTGCCGGCCCGCTAACTTCTCAGGAAGCCGCCGGCTCCATCTTCATGGGCATGTCGGATCAGGTCGGAAACGAGATCGATGAATTCGTCACCGACGTGCTTCGCAATCATTTGGTGGGTCTGCCTCTCGATCTGCCGGCCATCAACATGACCCGCGCCCGCAGTGAAGGCATTCCCTCGCTGAACAACGTTCGCAAGCAGATCTTTGCGGCTACGAATGATGGTCAGTTGACACCCTATGAGAGTTGGGTTGATTGGGGTCAGGCGCTCAAACATCCTGAGTCGCTGGTCAACTTCGTTGCCGCCTATGGCACACACCCGACCATTACCTCACAGACGACAATTGAAGGCAGGCGTACAGCCGCTGACCAGATCGTCAATGGCACAGTCCTGCCCGGCCCCGACCTTACCTTCGGAACCGACTGCGGCACAGCAACTCCATCCCCTGAGTGTGCCGATGATATCTTCCCGCCCACAGACTCTGCCGAATTCATGTTCAGCGTTGGGGCATGGACCAATTCCGCTGGTAACGTATCCATCACAGGTGTTGACGATATTGACCTGTGGGTGGGCGGCCTCGCAGAGCATACCAACTTGTTTGGCGGTTTGCTTGGTTCCACTTTTAACTATGTATTCGAGAATCAACTCACCAACCTGCAAAACGGTGACCGCTTCTACTATCTGGCCCGCACGCCTGGTATGAACCTCAGGGCACAACTCGAAGGCAATTCATTCTCCGAGTTGGTCATGCGCAATACGAACGCGCATACCCTGAAAGCTGACCCGTTCGCCACTGCCGACTGCAAATTCGAGCTTGGCAATCTGGCTGGAACTTCCGCCGGCTTCTCATCTTTTGGAAGCACAGTGGCTGATGATCTGGCTTCAGAATGTGCCGAGAATCTGGTTCTCCTCCGCATGCCCAACGGCACGATTCGCTACCGCCTGACAAACTCCGTAGACCCGGCCGGCATAAATGGTCAGGGCGTTTACAACGGCGCTCCTGGTATCTTTGTTGACCGCATCTTCGGCGGCGCTGACAACGACACCTTCTGGGGCGGCGCAGGCAACGACATCATCGAGGGTGGTGACGGCGCTGATGTTGCTCTCGGCGGCGAAGGCAATGACATCATCACCGATCTTGCTGGAGACGATGTCCACAAGGGCGGCCCCGGTAACGACGCCATCGACGCTGGTCCTGGTCTCGACATCATTATGGGTGGCGAGGGCAAAGACTTCATGAATGGCGGCGCCAATTCCAACGAGATATTCTCCGGCGAAGGCGATGATTTCGCCATCGGCGGCCAGGGTATGGATGCTGTCTTCGGCGACAGCGGCGACGACTGGATGGAAGGCGGAGATCAACCTGACCTCTTAATGGGTGATAGTTCATCCCTGTTCTTCGACGACCACAACCTGCCCGGTCATGACGTTACGATTGGTCAGGGCGGCGACGACGATTACGATACTGAAGGCGGCGATGACATTATGGTTGCTGGTCCTGGTGTCGAAAAGAATGCCGGCGCCTCTGGTTACGACTGGTCTATCGGCCTTGCCGATCCTCAACCGCAGAATGCTGATCTGAACCTTCGGATCCTTCCTGCAGGCCAGCCAGCCATCGAAGTCCGCGACCGCTTCAATGAAGTGGAAGCGCTCTCTGGTTGGAACTTCAACGATATTCTGCGTGGCGATGATATTGCTCCGGCTACTGTTGGCGGCGGCGGATTCATCGGCTGTGACGCGCTCGACGCTGCTGGTGTCGCACGAATCACCGGCCTCAACGCTCTGGTTCCCGCCTCCTTGCTCACCGTTGATTCAGCCACTCTTGTTGCCAATTCAACAACAATGCATTGTCTGCTCAGCGGTAATGTCTGGGGCGATGGCAACATCATCCTTGGCGGCTCTGGTAGTGACCTGATCGAAGGCCGCGGCGCCAATGACATCATTGATGGCGACAAGTACATGAACGTCCGTCTTAGTGTCCGTGATAATTTGGGCGCTCAGATTGGCAGCACTGATCTCATGGGACACCAGGCCCTTACCGGTAACTTCGGCGCGGGCACCACTGGTATGACCCTGCAACAGGCGGTATTCGCAGGCCTCGTTGACCCGGGTAACATCTTCATCGTTCGTGAACTCCTCTCGAACCCCGGACCAGGCGATCTTGACACAGCCCTCTTCTCTGGCGCCAGTGCTGATTACACCATTACTGCCAATCCAAATGGTAGTGTAACTGTTGCTCACACGGCGGCCCTCGGCGGCGGTGGCGGCGGCGTTACAACAGATGACGGCACCGACACGCTGTGGAACATTGAGCTCCTCGCGTTCACAGATGGAACCTTCCCGGCGCCTGAAAACCCTTGTAAGACTCTGGCGCTTGGACACACTGGTTCAGGCAGCGATCCAATCGCCACCCCAGCCAATTCAGTTGGTTGTGCGGCGGGATCGTATCTCCCTGGAGAAAGCATCTCATTGAGCGGAGCAGTACCCACCGCTGGTTTCCAAATCAGTGGTTGGACTGGCACGAACAATAACGCCAGCACCGCTGCTACAAACACAGTTACCATGCCTGTCACGAACCACAGCGTAACAGTTAATTATGTGGATTCTGTTCCTGTAGTTGTATCGAGCAATCGCGTCAATGCCAACCCGACCAATCGCGCGAACGTGTTCTTCACGGTCACATTCTCTGAATCAGTGACGGGTGTGAATGCGGCAGACTTCAGCCTGACCACTACTGGCACGATCTCAGGCGCTTTTGTTATTGGCATGACGGGCACTGGATCAATTCGCACAGTGAATGTCAACACCGGCAGCGGTGATGGCACGCTCCGCCTGAACGTGGCAGACAATAACAGCATTATCGACTCTGCCAGCAATCCACTGGGCGGACCGGGGTTGCAGAACTTCACCACTGGTCAGACCTACACGGTTGACAAGACCGCGCCCACAGTGCTCTCGATCACGCGCAACAATCCCAACCCGCTAACCAATGGCGCCTCGGTGACCTATTTGGTAACGTTCTCAGAGTCGGTAAGGAATATCGTTGTGGCGGACTTCAGCCCGAATGCAGGCGCTGGTATTAGCGGAGCCGCAGTGACGGCAACCTCAGGAACTGGGGCAACCCGCTTTGTGGTTGTGAGCACCGGGTCTGGAGATGGCACGCTTGCTGTGGACTTGATCGACCGCAATACGATCCTGGATACAGCAGGAAATGTGCTGGGTGGAGCTGGAGTGCAGAGCTTCACGACAGGTCAAGCCTATACGGTTGACAAGACAGTGCCTGTCGTATCTTCGATAACGCTGTTGAACCCGGACCCGACCGTACTTAGCCAGGTTCAATTCCTGGTGACATTCTCAGAATCTGTAACGGGAGTGAATAATGCGGACTTCCTGATCACCAGAACTGGAACGATCGCTGGAACTTCGATTGCCAGTACAACTGGGACAGGTGCGACCCGCACGGTTACGGTGAACACTGGTACAGGCAGCGGCACGATCCGTTTGGATGTAAGAGATGATGACACCATCCGGGATGCCACGACCAACCGTCTGGGTGGAACGGGCATAAACAATGGTGCTTATTCCATCGGCCCGCTTTACAACGTTCGTTAGTCCCCGTATAAGTATTTTGCGGGAAGTGTAGTAGTAATAAAAATGGCATCCGAATTTATTTCGGATGCCATTTTTATTTAAATAGACCTCTTGCAAAGTAGGTGTGTGGCAAAAAGACTTTTGCAAAAGGTCGAATATATTTTAAAGCCCGGAAGGATTAATCACTTGCCGTTAAAAGCATACGACCAAGGTCGGCAATCTGTATACCAAAGCCCAAATACATTGAAGACCTTCGTCCGTTTTTTATTGATGAAAGAGCTACTACTATATGGATTGATAAGAAGAAGATTTCATGTTGTCATCATCAATAAAAAAGGAGAACGTTATATGAAAAAAATAATAACAAAAATCAAAGGGATGCAGAGTGTATATCTATTCATGCTGATCATGGCAGCGGGGCTTATCGTTATGGGATTATTTGCCAACTCCCGGTTGGTGCAGGCTGCGGCCCCGCATACCCGCACGTATTACATAGCAGTTGATGAAGTGGAATGGGATTATGCGCCCACCAATTCCAATCAGATCACCGGCGAACCATTCGATGATACGGCAAATGTATTCGTCCAGAATGGGCCGGATCGGATCGGTAAAGTCTACATCAAGGCGCTCTATAGGGAATACACAGACGCCACCTTTAAAAAGCTCAAGCCTGTTTCGCCGGAATGGCGGCACCTGGGATTGTTAGGCCCGGTCATACGAGCTGAAGTCGGTGACAAGATCGTGGTGGTTTTTAAGAACAATGCCAGTCACCCTTTCAGCATGCACCCGCATGGAGTTTTTTATCAAAAGGACTCGGAAGGCGCGCCTTATGCTGACGGCACCTCTGGCGGCAATAAGAGCGATGATGCAGTCCCGCCCGGAGCAACCCACACCTATACCTGGTCTGTACCGGAACGAGCCGGTCCCGGCCCGATGGATCCCAGTTCGATTCTCTGGGCGTACCATTCCCATGCGGATGAAGTGGCAGATACCAATGCGGGATTGATCGGCCCCATTATCATAACGCGCAAGGGTATGGCAGAAGCAGACGGCTCTCCAAAAGATGTTGACCGCGAGTTTGTGACCCTATATAGTGTTTTTGATGAGAACAGCAGTTTATATCTGGATGAAAATATTCAAACTTTTGCGGGCGACCCGTCGAGTGTGGATGTGGATGATGAAGACTTTGGTGAGAGCAATCTTATGCATTCGATCAATGGGTATGTTTATGGAAACGCGCCGCTTGACACAATGACCATGAAGAAAGGGGAACGCGTGCGCTGGTATGTGATGGGTATGGGTACTGAAGTGGATCTCCATACGCCCCACTGGCATGGCAACACGCTGCTCTGGAGCGGAATGCGATCAGACATGGTGGAGCTGCTGCCCATGAGCATGAAGGTGTTGGATATGATTCCAGACGATGTTGGCACATGGTTATTCCATTGCCATGTTAACGATCACCTGACCGCCGGGATGGTCACTCGGTTCGTCGTCAAACCATAATTGCTGAAATTTATAAGACCTGCCAGATTGCTTGATATCCGGCAGGTCTATTGTTGCTCAGAAACTGCCAGCGGGGTGAATTCGAGCCGTTTAATAATTTGAAGATGTGAGCTAACTCTTATGGAAAATCATGCGACTAAAGTCGGAAGGCTATAGACCAAGGTTGGACATAAATGGATACCATTGCCCGTTATAAGATAATGGGTTCTCCATTATTCTTATGGGTGAAAAGGTGTTTTTTGCGCCTATTGTTTCTTGAAAAGTTCATTTTTTTATAAAGGGTGCCTAATGAATATGAATAAAAACGTTCTAACATTGAATAAAACGGGTTTGCCCATCAGGAATGAAGCCTTCATTAAAAAGGTTCAGCCCTTGTATTTATTGGTCTTGATGGTTGTTCTTTTGGCAGGCTGGGGAGCATCCCTGGCCTATCAGGCTTTGAATCAAAAACCCAGCCTGATCGTTGGAATCAACCAGCCGGCCGATACAAGTTTCGGCTCGATCGTTGTTTCAGAAGCGGATGACCTGATCGGGCTGACATCTCAGGATCTGGCTGGCGTTACGCATGGGATTCAAAACCTGGTGCTGATTGATAAAACCCAGATCCAGCTCACTGTTGCATTGCTCAACAGGAGCAGCAGTACGGTTGCCTATTCACCGGAACAATTCACCCTGGTCGCTTCCCGTAACCAGATATTTGACCAGCGCTGGCAAATAAGAAGCTGGTGGAAAAATACCAACTCAACCCCGCAGGGCCAAAGCAATGAAGTCATTCTGACTTCCGGAGCGACCATTCATAATGGAGAATTGCGACCGCGCTCAAATATTGAAGCCACTTTAAGTTTTGTTGTGCCACGCGATGGCTCAAGCTACATTCTGCAATATCTCGACCCGGGTAATAACCATATCGTACAGATAGATCTGGGCGGTGTGGATGTTGTATCTGACGAAGAACTTGGCAAGCTGCATCATTAATCGAACGCGTTCAAATTATTTAATAATTATTGTACAAATTAATGGAGAGTAAAATGAAAATCAATTCCATTCTTAAAAAGTTTTTCCTTACAGTGATGGTCGCTTACGGCGGCATTTTGTGGCTGTATGTGCGTCACAAACTTGGGCATGACCACGGCGTGGTCGGTGCCGCGCCCATACTCTATTGGCTGCGCGATTCTGTTATCGTTCTGCTTCCAGTTTTTCTGGCAGTTTTGATCGGGACCGCTCTCGCCCAATGGCTGGTTGACCGCTCGAATGGGCGGTTATCTACGAAGGCGCAATCAGCATTATCGGTCATCCTTCCGGGTCTATTGACATCTGCGATCCTGCTTGTGATCGAGAGCAATCGCGCCCTGCGGATTGGGATTAGCAACGATTTTGCGCTTGAAGTGAGTATTTGCCAAAGCATTAACTATTATGGAATTCCGGTGTTGGGGGACATTCTCCGTAATTTTTCAGATTTTCAACTTGCCCGCGCCTATGTTTTATTACAGGATGGGGTAAGCCTGGCGTTGATCAATATGGGCATCACCATGCTGTTGATGGTTGTCATTGATGAATTTGAAAATCAATTTGAATCGGATTCTTCCGTTTCGCAAAACACAAGGAAAGTCAGGATCATTCCCGCCACCATTTTGGCTTTTTCCGTTGTTGCAGCTTATGGCGGTAGTTTGTGGTTAAAGGGCATCCATGCTTCAGAGAATTCCACCTGGCTGCGTGATGGAAGCATGTTACTGGTATTGATCATCCCCATGGTGATTGTCGCATTGCGCGCGGCCCGCCTGCTTCTTGATCGTTATGGCAATGGCGCTTCGAAAGTTTTGGAAAGCACCGTTATTATTTCCATCGTTGGTCTTGTAACCAGTTTTACCCTTGGGTTTGGAAGCACGATCCTCAATATTTGGTTCGGCATTCATAGCCATCAAGCCGCATGGAATGATCTTTCCCCTCTTGCTCATTGGGGCTTTGACGGATTAATGTCACTGGGCGTGAATGCCGGTTTGATCGCATTGGTTTATGCCGTGTTGAAGGGAAAGCTATGGACAGCGCGCCTGATCCATCCTTTGGAATGGCGTCTTCTTCCCGCAAAACTGGCTCGTCAGATCACTGCGGTCAGCATGGCGATCCTTATGATCCCCTCCCTGCTTGGCATCGCCAATAAGAATTTAGTACTGGCTTCTTCTCCCAACATTTGTCCCCCGGGAGTGCCGCTAAAAGTTTTTGATGTCTCGGCCATTGATATTAACATGTGGCTGGACCGCTTTGGCGTTCACGACCCCACGGCCCACATGTATGTATTGAATAGCATGATCCCCGCGGTACGCGCCCAGGAAGCCGCCGGTCCCAGCTCGCTTTCAATTGGGCTGCGTGATGACCCGATCCAGCCTTTGGCGATTCGCGCCAACCAGGGCGATTGTGTCGTTATCAACTTTACAAATAATGCCAGCGCCGCTGTAGGTTCCAATAACAATAGCTACGGCATCCACATTGATGGTCTTGCTTTTCAGACTGACTCTTCAGGCGATGCGATTGGCAACAATCCGTCCTCCGCTATTGGGCCGGGCGATACCACCACCTACACTTATTGGATTCCCAATGATCCGACCCTTGAAGGCGCACACTACATTCACCCCGGCCCTGCCAATCGTCAGGCTGTGGCTCATGGTTTGTTTGGCACGTTGAATGTCGAACCGCCCGGCTCAGTGTATCGAAACCCCACGACCGGCCTGCCTCAATTATCAGGTTGGGAAGCGGATATCATTCCAGGAAATGGCAAGGCTGCCTTCCGTGAAAATGTTCAGGTTTATCATGAAATTGGTAACGAACATGAAACCAATGTGCCTGTCGATATTAATGGTTTTGAGCTTCCAACAATTGATCCTCATACCGGCGCATATCGCCCAGGTTCGCGTGCCATCAACTATCGTTCCGAACCATTCATGGATCGTCTTGATTACGCTCCCGATCAGAAGTCAGTTGTTTATGGCTCGTACACATTCGCTGACACCAGCAATGTTATTCCACGCGGCTATTTGGGAGATCCCACCAAGATTCGTCTGGTTCATGGCGGAAGTGAAGTCTTCCATGTTTTCCATCTGCATGGTGGCAGTGATCGCTGGCGTTTCAATCCGCTGGCTGACCCAACCTATGATTACAGCAAGACCGGTCTGGACAAACATCCAGTTGAGATTCAGTCTGAATCAGCACGCCTCGACTCGCAGTCCATGGGACCCGGCGAAGCGTTCAACCTGGAAATCGAAAATGGCGCAGGCGGCGCACAACAAGGCGCCGGCGAGTTCCTGTTCCACTGTCACATTGCCCATCACTATTTCTCAGGTATGTGGGGCTACTGGCGTGTCTTTGATACCTTGCAGCCTGACTTCCTGCCGTTGCCAGACCGCACCCCCATGCCTGTTGCCATTGATTCCTCAGGGCTGATCGGAAAGACCATCAACGGTCAGACCATTACTGCTGAAAATCTCGATGCATGGATACGCCCTCAACTCCCGACTCAGGGTGTCACCCATGATATTAATCTGGCCACTGGCGATACAGCCGACCAGGACGCTTCTGTCTGGGACTGGGCAATTGATCCTGAGACCGGGCTTTATCTTGGCGAACCGGATCGGGTGTATACCATTCAGGAAGGTCCGCTTGCCGGGCAACTATGGCCTGATTACGCCAATGTTGTCCCGGGGCGCCCATCTGCATTGATTGTGGATCAGCAGATCACAATGAATGGCACTACTTTTGACAGCGGCGGATATATCGGAGACAGGCCGAAGCTTCTCTTCAACCCGGAAACTGGTCGCCCAACCTTCCCAATGCTGCGACCGCATATTGGCAAACGTCCACCCTTCGCGCCGAATGGTCACTCTGGCGCACCATATCTCGGTGAGTATGGAGGCGTTGCCCCTGACCCCACTCTTCCGATTGATCCGTGGGCGAATCGTGCAGATGCCATGTGTCCTGCCGGCGCGCCACTGCGTGTCTTCAACATTGTTGGTCTGGCTGTGCCGATCCAAATTACTGAGTCGGGCCAGATGGATCCAAACGGCGCATTGGATGTACTCGCACAGGATAAAGAAGCGGTCTATGCCAACAACAAGATTTACGCGGGTGTTCAACATAATGAACCGCTGGCGATTCGCGGTAATATCGGCGACTGCCTTGGTGTGACCTATGTGAGTGAGTTGACAGACGGCGGCACTGAAGTGCCTTTCTCCAAGACGAATATTCACATTCACCATGTGCAGTTTGACACGCAAGCCTCCGACGGCGTGATTACCGGCTTCTCGTTCGAACAATCCATTCGCCCGTATAAGATCGTGGATCCGCAGTTAACCGCTGATGCAAATCCTGGCGACACGGTTCTGCATCTAACCAACGTGGCTAAATTTCAAAATGGTGTTTGGATCGCTGTAGGTATGGGCACTGAAGATATTGAAATTCGGCAGATCGCTTCGATTGATAATAACGCTTCGACGGTCACTTTGAATAAGGCTGTTGATAATGCGCATCCTGTAGACGAATGGGCAGGTACTGAGTTCGTTCAATACCGCTGGTATCCGGATGTTGAACTGGATAACATTTTCTTCCACGATCATGTCAATGGCATCCACGGCTGGAGTCATGGCATGGTGGGTCAGTTGGTGATCGAGCCTGTCGGTTCCACGTACCATGATCCAGTCACCGGTGCAGAGATCAGGTCCGGTGCGATCGCGGATATTCATACAAACAATTCGTTGATCCCGGGCGTCATTGACGGCAGCTTCCGCGAGTTCGTGTTGTGGACGATCAATGATCATAGTCCGGTTGAAGCGACGCTTAACCTGCGCGCTGAGCCATGGGCTGACCGTAGCCTGGACCCGGCCTTGCGCTTTAGTTCCAACAGCCCGCAGGGAGATCCGTACACGCCAATATTCCGCGCATACACAGGTGACCCGGTTGTCATCCGTAATATCAACGTTGGGCAGGGAACGAATGTCCTGCGCATTGACGGACACCGCACTTATTGGGAACCGCGCTATCGTGATGCGTTAGGCGTGGAGTCCAGCCCGATCAATGCTTTCCATTCAACTGTGTCTGAGAAATATACATTGATCTTGAATGGCGGCGCGGGCGGCCCGAACCATGTTCCAGGCGACTATATTTACCATGATGGCGAAAACCGCCGCTTCCAGGAAGGAGCGTGGGGCATCCTGCGCGTTCTTCCCAATGTAGTTGGCGACCTTCAACCCCTGCCTGATGCTGGAAGCATCCCTGCCCAGCAAGCAACCTGTCCTGTTGGCGCGCCGGTGCATAATTTCAATATCAGCGCAATTGACCTGCCCAGTTTTGGCGGTGGTAATAAGGATGGCCGCAGGGCTGCGTTTGTACCCACAACCGATGTTCAGTCAGTTTTGAACAAGATCAAGTTCCCTGAACCTTTGGTGCTGCATGTGGCGGCTGGCGAGTGCGTCAACGTGACCCTTAACAATCAACGCGTTACAGCAAGAGCCTCTTTCAGCCTTGGCGGGCTGCTGCGAGATATGAATTCAAGCGGCATTAATATTGGTTTCAATCCCGAGCAAACGATCGCTCCGGGACAGAGCCGCACCTATACATATTATGCAGACACTCACAAACTCGAAAGTGTCGTGATCTCAGACTTTGGCGGCGACAACTCCGGCTATGATGGTATGTATGGAGCCATGGTTGTTGCTCCGGCTGGCGCCACCTTCAAGAACATAAACGGTTTCCCAACCGATAGAGGTTCGCAGGTTGATGTATTTGTGCCAGGCGAGGCTCCTTATAGAGACTTTACCCTCATACTGGCCGATCAGGATCCGATCATCGGTCAAAACACGATGCCTTATCCAGCCGATGTCAGTGGCCCGGCTCTGATCAATTACCGTCAGGTGTTGGATCGTCCTGATGATGCCAATATGTTCAGTTCATTAGTTCATGGCGACCCGGCCACTCCGCTATTGAGGGCTTATGCCGGCGACCTGGTAAAGGTGCATGTGCTTGGTGCGCCCGGCAGCGAACAGGTGCATGTCTTCAACCTTGGCGGTATGTCCTGGCCGGGTGACATGTATATCCATAATGCAAGTCAGTGGCAAAGCCGTGCTGTCGGTCCGTGGGAGAAAATTGATATTCAAATATCAGGCGGAGCGGGCGGCGCTGCGCAGAGCCCAGGCGATTACTTCTATGGTGATATGCGCCGTGCGTTTACTCAGGCCGGTATGTGGGGCATCTTCCGAGTATTGCCCAATACATGCAATACTGGCGGAGTCGCGGGAGTTCCCTGTCTCGTTCAGGCGCCGCCGACAGTGACTGGAATTAATCCAGCCTCCGGCCCGGCTGCCGGCGGAACAGTCGTTACTGTCACTGGGACCAACTTTAATACATCTTCCACCGCCATTAATTTTGGCGCGAATGCGGCGACGAACGTTTCCTGCGGCAGCTCAACCACTTGTACCGCCACCAGCCCGGCCGGTTCAGGTATTGCGGATGTGACTGTCACTGTTGCCGGGCTAACAAGCGCCGTCAACAATAATGATGAATTCACTTACGAAGCGCCTGTACCGTCTGTAACGGGTATCGCCCCCAATTCCGGTCTTACCGATGGCGGCACGGTCGTTACAATTTCAGGCACAAATTTCAGCACAACACCCGCGGCCACCACGGTTATGTTTGGCGCGAACCCCGCTGCGAATGTTTCCTGCAGCAGCGCCACCTCTTGTACTGCGACCAGTCCTTCCGGTTCCGCCGGCATCGTGGATGTGGTTGTAACTGTTGGCGGAGAATCAAGCGCCACAAGCAATGCCGACCAGTTTACTTATGTGGACGCGCCTCCAACAGTGATCTCAAGCACACTGCTCAATGCCAGCGTCAATAATTTGAGCACGGTATGGTTCTCGGTCACATTCTCTGAAACTGTAAATGGCGTGGATACGGCTGATTTCAGCCTGAATACATCTGGTGGCATTTCAGGCGCATCCGTTGAAAGTGTGACTGGAAGCGGCGCGACGCGTTCCGTGTCTGTCAATACCGGCACTGGGGACGGCACGATCCGGCTGGATGTAGCTGATGATGATAGCATCCTGGATTCTGGCAACAATCCGCTTGGCGGCGGTGGGTCACAGAACTTTTCCAGCGGCCAAACCTACACGATTGACAAGACAGTGCCGTCTGTTGTATCAAGCATGCGGGTCAATACCAGTCTCACCAATCGCATCACTGTGTTCTTCACGGTCACATTCTCTAAATCAGTGACGGGTGTGAGCGCTGCGGACTTTAGCTTGAACACCACCGGCTCGGTCTCAGGGGCCTCGATTAGTGGTGTGACTGGAACTGGAACCACTCGTACTGTTAATGTAACTACAGGTACGGGTGATGGCACGATCCGCCTGGATGTGGCAGACGATAACAGCATCCTGGACTCTGTCGGCAATCCACTGGGTGGAGCCGGTCTTGAGAACTTTACCACTGGTCAGTTCTACACGGTTGACAAGACAGCGCCCAGCGTGGTCTCGATCGTACGCAACAATCCCAACCCGCTGACCAGCAGCGCCTCAGTAACCTATTTGGTGACGTTCTCAGAGTCGGTAAGGAATATAGCTTTGGCAGACTTCAGCCCGAGGCAAGGCGCCGGTATTAGTGGAGCTTTAGTGACCGCGACCTCCGGCAGTGGAACAACCCGCTTCGTAACAGTCAATACCGGGTCGGGCGACGGCACACTTGGCTTGGATCTAATCGATCGAAACACCATCATGGATACAGCTGGAAACATACTGGGTGGAGTTGGAGCGCAGAGCTTTACCACCGGCCAGATCTACACAGTTGACAAGACCGTGCCCACCGTGGTCTCGATCGTACGCAACAATCCCAACCCGCTGACCAACGGCGCCTCAGTAACCTATTTGGTGACGTTCTCAGAGTCGGTAAGGAATATAGCTTTGGCAGACTTCAGCCCGAGACAAGGCGCTGGTATTAGCGGAGCTTCAGTGACCGCGATCTCCGGCAGTGGAACAACCCGTTTCGTAACAGTCAACACCGGGTCGGGCAGCGGTACACTTGGCCTGGATTTGATTGATCGAAACACCATCCTGGATGCTACCGGTAATGTACTGGGTGGAGCTGGAGCGCAGAGCTTCACCACGGGTCAGGCCTATACGGTTGACAAGACTGCCCCAGTTGTCTCTTCAATTACTCTGCTAAGCTCGAACCCGACCATACTTAGCCAGGTTCAATTCCGAGTGACATTCTCAGAATCTGTAACGGGAGTGAATAATGCGGACTTCCTGATCACCAGAACTGGAACGTTAGCTGGAACTTCTATCGCCAGTGTGAGCGGATCTGGAGCAACATACACAGTTACGGTCAACACCGGCAGCGGCGTCGGCACGCTCCGTCTGGATGTGAAAGATGATGACACTATCCGGGATGCCACGACCAACCGTCTGGGTGGAACGGGCATAAATAATGGCGCTTATTCCAGCGGCCCGTTTTACAGTGTCCGTTAGTTCGTAATCCAATAGTATGATGTGGAAGCAGATGATTTCCTAAAACTTCCACATTACACGAGATATAAAAAATAGCAGGATAAGACAATATCGAATTGTCTTATCCTGCTATTCATTTTTGGAGTTATTTTTTTCTCATTCGTTACCATCGAATGGAAATGGAGGTAAAAAAACACCTTAGTCAGTGTTTCTTAAGTCTGAAACATCGTTCTTTTGTACACGGATTTCACGGAACACACGGAAAAGGCAATTTTTTAAAGCTCTTTTCCGTGAAAATCAGTGAAATCCGTGGCGTCCGTGTCCAAAAAAGAAGTTAAGAAACAGTCTCTGAATTATCCGTTATTAGCCTCTGGGTAATCGTATGATTCCGATGAACACAATGATCAATACATCCAGAACAATGAACAATGAATTACGAAAACGGATTTTATCCTCCGCGTTTTTCCAGCGCGCGAACAGATGACCAACAGCCGCGGCAATGATCATTGTGACCGCGTGTTCAATGCGGTACATCGGAAACCCTGCGCCTGCCAGGCCGCTCCAAACAAGGAAAATAAGACCAATCGTGGCTTGTAGATCCATCAGGCCGCTAAAGCCGGATGCGAGACCGCGATCCATACTTTTGAAAGAATCCCCGCGCCACCAACCCAGCGCAAATTTGACGACCGCAACGAGAGCCACGATCAGGATCAACCAGCGCATAAAAGAGTGAACGGTTAATAAGAGAGTCATATTATTTTCTCCTCATGAAGATGATGATGTCCAATGGTAGCATATTTCCATTTCTCGTGTAGAATCGAAAAAAATACTTACAGGAGTCTTCCATGACTTACACATCGATCCTTACAGAAATTCGCGGACGCGTCGGCATTGTCACACTTCATCGCCCGCAGGCAATGAATGCTTTTAATGCCATCATGTTGACAGAGTTGTTCGACGCGCTCGAAGCGTTTGATAACGATGAAGCAGTGGGCGCGATGGTCGTGACTGGCAACGAGAAGGCTTTCGCTGCGGGCGCGGATATCAAAGAGATGGCGGACGCATCTCCATTCGATATGATCGGTCAGGGGCGTGTTGAAAAATGGGATCGAATTCGCGGCATCAAAAAGGTTGTCATTGCGGCAGTCTCCGGCTGGGCGTTGGGCGGCGGATGTGAATTCGCGATCTCATGTGACATGATCGTTGCTTCTGAATCTGCGAAGTTTGGTCAGCCTGAAATTACCATCGGCGTGATCCCCGGCGCGGGCGGAACACAGCGCCTTGCGCGCCTGCTTGGAAAAAACCTCGCCATGGAAATGGTCATCAACAACCGCACACTGACCGCCGCAGAAGCTCTCCAATTTGGCCTCGCCAACCGCGTGGTTCCGCTTGATCGTTTTCTCGATGAGGCGGTTGTTCTCGCGGAGGAAATTGCATCCCGCGCGCCTCTGGCCGTCCGCATGGCAAAGGATGCGGTCAATGCCGCATTTGAAACAACTCTCACCGAAGGATTGAAAGCTGAGAAGCGAAATTTTTATCCGCTCTTTTCCACGGAAGATCAAAAGGAAGGGATGAAAGCCTTTATCGAAAAGCGCAAACCGAATTGGAAGGGGAAGTAGTCAGGTGGTCAACTAGTCCACTAGTCTGCTGGTCGAAGCGGCCAACAGTTGTATTTGACTAGTGACTATCTGACTAGCAGACTACTCGACAAAACAACCATGCTATCTTATTCTGATCTTAAATCCGGTCTTTCGAAACTTCAGTTATCGAAGCACCTCGTCATTGCGCACGCCTCGCTGAAATCATTCGGTCACATCGAAGGCGGCGCGGAGACGATGCTCACCGCTTTATTGGATTCTGTGCGTGGCGTCATCATGCCGACCTTTACCTATAAATCCATGCTCAACCCGGAAGTTGGTCCGCCGCGAAATGGAATCACTTATGGAAGCGAAACTGACCTGAACAAAATGGCTGAGGCTTTTTACCCCAATATGCCCGCGGATAAATTGATGGGTGTGTTGCCGGAATTCCTCCGCAAACATCCGAAGGCAAAACGTTCTTCGCATCCCATTCAATCCTTTGCAGGCATTCGCGCGGATGCGGTCATTAATAGCCAGAGGATTTATGATCCGCTTGCGCCGATTGGAACATTGGCGGAACAGGATGGATGGGTCTTGCTCCTCGGCGTGGATCACACCGTTAACACGAGTATTCATTACGCCGAGAAATTGGCGGGGCGGTTGCAATTCATCCGCTGGGCGCTGATGCAGGATCGTGTGGTGGAATGCCCCGGCTTCCCCGGTGATTCGGACGGGTTCAATATCATCGCGCTTGCCGTTGAAAAATATACACGCCGCGTGGAAATTGGGAATGCGCTTGTACAGGCCGTTCATTTAAAAAGTTTGATTAAAGTAGTGATGGATCAGATTAAAGAAAACCCGTTCGCACTGCTCTGCCAGAGACAGGATTGCGAACGGTGTACTGCGGTCAGGTGGTCTTAGTCTTACGTCATTGCGAGGGCGTTCTTGTTCTTTGCCCGAAGCAATCCCCAACACGATAGGAGATTGCTTCGTCGCTCACTACCGTTCGCTCCTCGCAATGACGTAAGAAATTTACTCCGAAAGATCAACAGCCTCGCCGCCATAGGTGCCGGTGACGTGGAGCGCACCTTCGCTGTCGCGGATGTAAGTCAGCGAGCCGTCTTTCAGCCCGCTGACATTTACTTCAAGAGTGAATGTGCCTTCGTCGTAGTTGTTGGATCCGCTGCCAGTGAGGGAAAAGCCATTTGTGAAGGAACAGTTGTCGAGGGAGAATGAATCGCCTGTATCCGTCGCTTCAAAGGATAATGTGCCGCCAAACGGACACCCAACCGATGTGGGCGTTTCCACATCCCAATAATAATATTCGGGGAGATAATAAATTTCGTCATCCACAGAACGCAAGGCTTCAAGCGGATTTGCAAATTCAGCCCCATCGAGCGGCGCGAGCGGAACGAATTCAGACGCCACTGAACCTTCGCAGGTGGTTTCGCGGTTCGCGGGCATTTCATCATTCACCAAAAAATTCGTGACCAGATCGTCAATGCAGGAAATGCCGCGCCCGTAGATCACATGCGGACCGCCGTCCTGCGTGACGAGATAGCCATCTGATAAACGGCTGAATACATCCTGCCCGTTTGAGACCGGTGTGGCGGGGTCGGCGATTGCGCCAAGCACAAGTGTGGGGATTCCATCTGCGGTTAATGGCGCGGGGCGGGTATTATCGGCGCGGGCATTCGGCCAGAAGATACAGGGCATGTCGCCGTAAAAGATCGTGGAGAAGTGCGGAACGGTTGCGTCAATTTCATCGCCGGCGCGCAGCCAGGCTTCGGCGCGTTCATCGGGGGTGCCGCTAAAGAAACCGTAATCCTGACATTCCACGCCATAATAGATCGCATCGGAATAGGTTGGGTCGGGAATTGCCGCCAATGTTTCGGGGTCGAGTACAAGTGAGTCGTACAGGATGCGCGCCAGCGGTGTGAGGTCTTCATTGCGGGAGTAAGCCACCAGCGCGCGCAGGAAGATCATTCGGGTTGACTGTGAATACATATAGCTTGCCGCACCATTTTCCAGGTCGGCGAAGCTGAACGTGCGCTGGGCTGTTCCGCCCGAAGGCAGTGGGAAATCAAAAGTCTGCGGCGATTGCTTGAGGCGCTCCGCCAGTTTGTTGTAGGCCGCAATCGCATCCCCGCCGCCCATCGACTCGGCGCAGAACTCATCTTCATTGCAGGCTTCCAGTGTGAGTTGTAAAACATCGCTGAAAGCATTGGTTTGTTTTACATAATACTCTTCGCTTGAAAGTGTCAAATCCACTGTGCCGTCCAAAATGAGGGCGGCCACATGATCGGGATGCGCGGCGGTATAGGTTTGGGAATATTGCGTGCCGTAACTCTCGCCATACAGCCAGAGTTTTTCATCGCCCATGGCCTGTCTGAAAGATTCCAAATCTTCCACGGCCTGATCGGTACCAAGATACTTCAAAATTTCAGGGTTGCCCATTTCGGCCACGCAGTCAGTTGCAAATGTGCGCGCCGAGTCCGCCATGGCGGCTTCTTCCTGCGGGGTGTCCGCGCTCCAATCTCCGCTGTAGAATTTTGCCGCCGCATTGATGCATTGCAATCCGCCAGACTGACCGACTCCGCGTTGATCGAAAAATACGATGTCAAAATGTTCGGGGATGGATGGGTCAAAGGCCGCGGTGTAACTATCCGCGCTTGCGAGGCCAGCCGAGCCTGGTCCGCCCGTGGCAGTCACGAACATTCCCTTGCGTTCACCCGTCGCGGGCAGGATCGCAAAGACAACATCCATGGTGCGCGAATCATTTGGATCGAAGTGATTCAGCGGAACCGTTAAAGTAATACAAGTGAAATCACTATCTGGACAGGGAACCCCGCCGAGTCCTTCCAGGACGGTAGCTGGTTCTGTGACCGGTGCTTCAGTTACGCTGACGGGTGGTTCTGTCGCAACGGGCGGTACTGTGGGAGCAGATGTGGGCGTGGGGGATGCGCAGGCTTGCGCAAGAAACAATAAGACTATAAAACCGATAAGTAATTTTTTCATTTAGATTCCTTTTTCCTTAAACCAATTCAATATTCGTTCAGCGACCGATCTCCAATTTGATTCCAGCATCATATCATGCGCCATGTTCGGGAATATCTCCGCTTTCACACCGTACGCCCGCGCCGTGGCGTGGACTTGATCTTCCGAGATGGCGTTATCATTTTCCGCGCCGAGGATCAACAATGGAGTTTTTACCTTCTTCGGGTTCGCAAGGTTCAATCCCAACAAGTCCATGAACATGCGGAATGATTCATCGTTTAATTTTGCCTGATACTTTACCACTTGTTCTTCGGGCATATCCTTCGAGAACATCGACCAGCGCGCGGCTTCAGGTGTTTCAACAACAGGATACAAACGTAATTGTCCCATTACCTTCAACAACACCAGCGGACGCTGCATCGTCAAGCGAAACAATGTCGGCCACAACCCAAAATGCGGGTTGGACGCCAGCAACACAGCGGCGGGCGCATTATGCGTTTCCAAATACTTCTGAGTCAAAAATCCGCCCATCGAGTGACCGATGATCGCAGGCGGAGTGTCAAAAGTTTTTGCAACCTGCTCTACATCGCTGACATAATTTGCAATGGTGTTTCCCCAAATTTTCCCTTCACTGCCCGCATGTCCGCGCAGACTTAAGGCTGTGACATGATATCCTTGCTCCGCAAAATACGGCAGAAAAGTTTCATCCCAGCACCACGCTCCATGCCACATACCGTGGATGAAGAGCAGGGGAGTCTTGTGTGTTTGGTTAACAGGGGTGCGGGTAATGGTTTCGAGTTTCATGGGTTAGTCTCCTTGGGCGGGTGAGTTCGAGAAGAAATGTATCTATGCCCCCATTGTAATAGACCTCGGAGATTTTCTAAATCTCCGAGGTCTTGATGCACTTAAGAAAGATACTTTTAGAATACCCTCCACCAATCCTTCTTAAGAGTTTTTAGCTCGTTCTCAATTTGTTGTTTTAGTTGGGGAGACCCGGTCAGCTTCATTGCATTTTCAAAATCAACTCTGGCCTTTTTATGATCCCCCGACTCTTGATACGCATACGCGCGGATCAGATGGCCCTGAAAATAATTTGGTTAGGACTTACGCAAAAGTCATCTGAATAGCAGGTGATTTGAGCTGTTGTCGCAGATAGTCAGATAACAAACCATGTTTGAGGTGATAAACGGTTTTCTTTGTTTCATTAGCAACCTGTTTCAAACGAACCCAAACCAAAATAGCACAGG
This sequence comes from Anaerolineales bacterium, assembly GCA_013140605.1. Classification (GTDB taxonomy): domain Bacteria; phylum Chloroflexota; class Anaerolineae; order Anaerolineales; family Villigracilaceae; genus Villigracilis. Next base: position 87,186 of record JABFSL010000001.1, on the reverse strand, counting down.
CAATATGGTTTCGGACAATTCTAGCTTTGCGGCATTGGCAACCTTCCAATCCAGTCAATTGTTTGGTTTCGCGGTGAAACTGCTCGACCTTCCAACGAAAGCCACACACCTCTTGTACAGCCTGCGTGTCGTCTTGCGCCATGTCGTTGGTCACGACATAGTCCGTGCGCTTGGTAGAAAGCACAACCCGGAAGAGTTTCACTTTATGCTCGCCTGGAAATCCTTTGATCTTGATCAGCTTGCCATGCAGCTTTTCGGCTTCCGTCCATTCGAGACTGTCCACGCGTCGGTAAGACTGTGCGCCACCCGAATCATCCACTTGCCGATTATCTTTGAGTGGACAATAGTAGATCTTTCTATACTTTTCAATCGTCAACATGATTTCTTTGGTCGCATACCAACTGTCCATCAAGACTGCCCAAAACTGGAGTTGCTTTGGGTGAACACAATTCAGAAGCATATCTTGCACATGGTCAAGTTTCGTCTTGCCGTCTCCGTCTGGATCATAAATTCGATAATCGATGATCCAAAACCGATCCAATTCTGGATTGACATACACACATGTGACAATCCCTATGCCTTTGATGACACCGTGTGCGTTCCCGCTGTATTGTCGCCGCACCAATTCAATCTCATGCGAAAAATTCTTGTCAGCTACTGTGTCATCAAAAACAACAAACCCTTTTGGGGTTTGAACAACCTGATTTTGAACGTTCTCCCAGGTCAATTTCGGGCTAAGCTTTTCTCCATCCAGATAGCGGTTCAGGGCATCATGGCTGAACTTCTCGCTGTGTTCAGCAAAATTCGTCAGCGTATAATTAATTTGACTGACCAGCAGATATTGGCAATAATCCAAGCGGCTGATCGTTTGGGTTCTCGGTCTCATACTCCCAAACTTATCTGCTTTGCTCCTGTTCGTCAATCTCTTAGTTTTGCGTAAGTCCTATTGGTTTATATTTTATGGCATTGGAGCAGTCTTTGATGGCCTTGTCGTATTCTTTTAGCTGCAAATAAACTCTTCCTCTTTCTGAAAATGCCCACGCCCAATCGGGGTCCAGTTCAAGACAGCGCGTGAAGTCTGCCAAAGCAAGCGCATATTCCTTCATTTGAGAATAGCAAATGCCGCGGTTATAGATCGTGCCTTCGTCCATGTCAGAGTTGAGTCTGATTGCCTCATTGAAGGCTTCGATGGCTTCCCCAAATCTTCTTAATCCCTGATAAGCCGTGCCGATCCTGCGAAAGTACATTCCCGTATGTTCAGGGTCCAGCAACATGCCTTTCTGTGCGTCAGCCAGCGCTCCTTGATGATCTCCCTTTGAGCTTTTTATCCAGGCGCGTCCATAATATGCATATCCATATTGCGGGTCGATCTGAATCGCGTTTTCAAAATCACCCATGGCCATGTCTGGATATCCCATTTCCTGAACGAGAAGTCCGCGCTCCACGTAAGCCGGTACAAACCTGGGCGCCAATTTAAGAATACGTGAATAGGAATTTACAGAATCTTCCCACTTGCCTTCCGCCCTGTATTTTCTCGCTTGTGCCCACAACTCGTTGACCTGATTTCGAAGATCCTGAGATGACATATGCTGCACTCCTTATTTTGTTCTCAACCACCCGCTTACAAATTCAATATTACTGGAACGTGATCTCTTCCACGTGCCAGTTTTCCTCGCCCAATAATTTATGCAGGCGCGTGAACAATTCCGGGCTGATGCGCGTGGTCTCGCTCGGGAAATCTATCAGATGTCCCTTGCCGTTCTCGAAAATTTGGAACGAGAATTTATCGCGGCCGTGGAACGAGATCAACGTGCCGTGCAAAGTTTTGATGCGGCGCTTGTCCCATTCCCTGTCTTCCGATGCGCGCAAAATGACCGTGATCTGTTTGGGCGGATGATCCGCTTCCGCTTTTGCGAGCGGGACATATAACGACGGCATGTGAGTGAAGACCAGCGCTTCATGCGGCGCCTCGGCCTGATTCCCCGCAGGGGGCTGTGCCTGTTCCTTGTCAATGATCTCCACTGGAGCAGATACCGCTACCGCGCGCGGCGGCGTAATGGGTTCATCCTTCTTGAATTTCGGCGCAGGCTTGGATGCAATCGCGGCTTCGTCAAACGATGGCTGCCATTCCGTATCCCAGCCATCGGGGAAGTTATCTGGCGGGGGCGGCATGTCGTTATCGGTAACGTAATCAGGAGCGGATTCGGCAGCGGCGTAGGTCACGTTTGCAACGTGACTTACTTGGTTAGTTGGCTTTGTCACGCTGGCGAAGTCCCCTTTGGGGGAAGCGTGACCTACGGTGGGCTTGGGTGGAGTCTGCTTTGGCTGCTGAGTCGCTTTTTGGGCAGGGGCAGTTGTCGATTTGTAATGAAGCGGTTTGGGAGGTGTGGGAGGAGTCTCCGGGAGAATCTCATCCGCTGCCGAGGTGATTTTGATTTCAGTCTTGATCACATCCACAAGAATCTTGGGCGGCAGATTCGCCATATCCACTTTGCCCTCGACAATAATGATCTGCCCAACCGTGAGAACATCGCGGAACTTGTCCCATGTTTTCGGAAACAGCACAAGCTCGATGTTGCCTTGAATATCTTCGATGGTGACGAAGCCCATGCCTTTACCAGTTTTGGTTGTATACGGACGGACAATGGTGACAAGACCCGCAACACGGACCTTTTCTTCGTGACTGGCCTCGGCCAATTGAGCCGAGAAATAGCTGACGATCTGTGCGAGTGTGGCTTGATATTCGTTGAGCGGATGGTCGGTGATGTACAGGCCGATCAGTTCGCGTTCCCAATTGAGCATTTCGCGCTTGTCCACATTTTTGACTTCTGGAAGATGGACCTCTTCCACGATGCCGGTGGCCGCGCCGAAGAGACTCATTTGTCCCGCATCTGCTGCGCGGAAGTGATTGGCGCTGATGGCGATGATGCGATCCAGCGAGGCGAGCATGGCAGGGCGGTTTCCAAATTGATCGAGCGCTCCGACTTTGATAAGACATTCAAGCGAGCGTTTGCCAACAGTGCGCAAGTCCACGCGGCGGGCGAAATCATTGAGGTCGGTAAACTTGCTTTCCCTGCGCGCTTCAATGATCGCTTCCACTGCGGCTTGATTAACATTCTTGACCGCGCCAAACCCAAAGCGGATGGATGGTTTGGTATTTTTGCTCTCGACGCCGTCCTCGGCGGCGGGGACGCCGCCGGGAGCTGCAACATTTTCCACATCTTCAATCTCAAAATCCCAGCCTGAAGCATTGACATCGGGCGCGAGGACAGGCACGCCCATATTGCGGGCGTCGGCCACATAGAAGGCGACCTTTTCAGTTTGTCCCGCAGAAGCAGAGAGCAAGGCCGTCATATATTCGGCGGTGTAGGTTGATTTTAGATATGCGGTTTGAACGGCGATCACGCCGTAATCGGCGGCATGGCTCTTATTAAATCCATACCTCGCGAACTCTTCCCAATCCATGTAGATCGCGTCGGCGGTGGATTGGTCCATGCCTTTTTCAACCGCGCCTTTAACGAACTTGACGCGATGCTTGTCAATATCTTCTTTTTTCTTCTTTGAAATTGCTTTGCGCAATTCATCTGATTCGGACGGCGTGTACCCAGCGAGTTCCACAGCGGCGCGCATGAGTTGTTCCTGATAAACAGGAATTCCATAAGTATCCTGAAAGATCGGAGCCATATCCGGGTGACGATATTCCACTTCCGCTTCACCATGCATCCGCGCGATGTAATCGGGGATGAACGCCATCGGTCCCGGACGATACAACGCCACCATCGCGATGATGTTATCGAGATTCTTGGGCTTCATCTGCACAAGATAGCGGGTCATTCCGCCGCCTTCGATTTGGAACAGCCCAGCCGTTTGGCCGCTTGCCATTAGTTCAAAGGATTTAATATCGTCAATCGGAATATTATTCAAATCTAATTGAATGCCGTGACGTTTTTCGATCATGTCACAGGCGCGCGCCATCACGGTCAATGTGATCAGGCCGAGGAAGTCCACTTTCAACATGCCTAACGAATCAAGAATACCCATTTCGAACTGGGTCACTGATTTGATGGGTGTTTCTTCTGAATTGGATGTGGGACGATGAAGCGGCAGATAATCTTCGATTGGCTTGTCTGAAATCACCACGCCCGCCGCATGCGTGCCCGCATTGCGGACCGTTCCTTCCATCCGCGCGGCAATGTCGATCACTTCGCGCAGGTGCGGCTGGGTATCGTAGATTTTTTTGAAGTCGGCAACTTCCATTGCATCCTTCATGGTGGTTGCGCGGCCTGAAACGAACGGCACGAGTTTTGCAACCTTGTCAATTTCAGGCAACGGGATTTCCATCACACGCGCCACATCACGCAGGGCGGCTTTTGATCCCATTGTGCCGAAGGTGATGATCTGTGCAACCTTGTCTGAGCCGTATTTATTCGAGCAATATTCCAGCATTTCAGAGCGGCGGTCATCGCGGAAGTCGAGATCAATATCGGGCATCGAGATGCGCCCGGGATTTAAGAAGCGTTCAAAGATGAGAGCGTGCTCCAGCGGGTCAACTCTTGTGATATCCAGTGTGTATGCAATGATGGAGCCAGCCGCAGAACCGCGAGCGTTGTACCAGATCCCATTTTCACGGGCGAATCGGCACAGGTCCCACACGATCAGGAAGTATGCGTCGAATCCCATCGTGTGGACGACGCTCAATTCATACTCGAGTCTTTCCTGGACTTTTGAACTGGTGGCATCATCCTTGAATTTGATCTGCGCCCCTTGCTGACACAGCGCGCGCAGGTATGAGTCTGGTGTGTATCCTTCAGGGACTGTGAAATCGGGTAGGTGATAGCCTTTGAATCCCAGGTCTACATTGCAACGTTCGGCGATGAGAAGTGTATTACTTAATGCGTCTGGAACTTCAGAGAAGATCTTGCTCATTTCCAAAGGTGAGCGCAGATAATACGAGTCATCGCTCATTTTCATGCGGTCGGGATCATTCAGCGTGGAGTTGGTCTGGATCGCGAGCAGAATATCCTGCAGGCGCGCATCCGCTTGATTTACATAATGCACATCGTTGGTGGCGATATATCTCGCGTCGTAGCGCGCACCCAAACTGAGCAGTTGCTTGTTTAAGTCTGTGATCTCTTTGATATTGTGCTGCTGCAATTCCACAAAGAAACGGTCGCGGCCAAAGACTTCGGAATACCAGTCCCATTTCTTCACAGCTTCCTGCGGATTCTCATTCAACAGCGCGCGCGGAATTTCTGCAGACATGCAGCCAGAGGTGCAGATCAATCCATCTGAATGTGCGGCGAGGAAGTCATGGTCAATGCGCGGATAATAATAGAAGCCGTCCATTTGCGCGGCGGACGCGATCTTCAGCAGGTTCTTATAGCCAGTTTCATTCTCAGCAAGCAGGAGCAGGTGCGAGGACGTGCGATCGAGCTTTGAATCCTTATCCTTCATCGTGCGCGCGGCCATGTAGGCTTCGAGTCCAATGATCGGTTTGATGCCCTCCGCTTTTGCGGCTTTGTAAAAATCGATCACCCCGAACATCGTGCCGTGGTCTGTGATGGCAACGTGTTCCATGTTCAACTCTTTAACGCGTTTGACCAGCTTCTTGATATTCGAGAAGCCGTCGAGTAATGAGTATTCGGTGTGGACGTGTAAGTGGGCGAAGGACATTTGAGTCAGCTAGTCTTCTTGTCTGTTTGTCGTTAGTCGGCAAATCGGCCAGCCCAACCATCAGACTAAAGACAAGGGACCGACCGACTAAAAACATTATAGCACGCATGTTCAACTATGAAATGTACGACAGGCTTAAAAAATGATAACAGGATAAAATACAAATGGATGGGTACGGTTTGTGCTGTGTAAGTTTTTTATTGTAAGTGGAATCTTATCCCCCCGCAAAAAAATGTCGGCTATTCCTGTGAGCAAAACCAAGATCGTTCTTCCGCGCCGCCGCGTGGGATTTCTCACGCGTAAGCGTCTCCTTGATCTATTGTTCGAGGCGCTTGATAAAAAATTGGTGCTTGTATCCGCGCCTGCGGGGTCTGGAAAAACATCCCTGTTGATCGACCTTGCCCATCAGAGTGAATTGCCGTGCTGTTGGCTGGCTCTGGATGAACTGGACCGTGAGCCTCAAAGGTTCATCGCATATTTTATCGCCGCCATCGCTGAACAATTCGATAAATTTGGCGGGCAATCCATATCCATATTGAATGAGATAAAGTCCTTTGATACCGATATGGAAGGGTTGATCGTAACGCTGGTCAATGAGATCTACGAGCATATTCAGGAGCATTTTATTATTGTGCTGGATGATCTTCATTTGGTGGAAGGCATCCCGCATATTCAAAGTTTTTTGAATCGCTTTACATTATTGGTGGAGGAGAACTGTCATTTGATCTTCTCTTCCCGCAAGTTGAATGCATTACCGGATCTGACTTTAATGGTTGCCCGCGGACAGGTCGCAGGCGTGAGCTTTTCAGACCTTTCCTTCCGCGTGAACGAAATCCAGGCGCTGTTGGAGCAGAACAACAATGTACGCATCTCTGATGATGATGCAATGAAGATCATGGAAAGTACGGATGGGTGGATCACAGGATTGCAGTTTTCAGGCTCGCATATTTTTCAGGATGATAAAAGATTGGCAATAGGAAGCGCCGGGGTTGGCCTGTTCGATTATTTAGGCCAGCAGGTATTGAGCCGCCAATCCTCAGACCTTCAAATGTTCCTATTGCGAACATCCTTGTTGGAGGAATTCGATGTGCAGCTTTGCCAGGAGGTTCTGGCTGAGTTCTATGACGAGCCGCAGAATTGGCAGGTGTACATCAATGCGGTCATCCAGAACAATCTTTTTGTTTTGCCGCTTGGCGATGATGGAAGATGGATTCGTTATCATCATCTCTTCCGTGATTTTTTGCAGGCGCAATATAAACTGGCATATTCCAACGAGGTTGCGCCTTTGTATGCCCGCCTGGGTCAGGCCTATGAAAAACTGGGGGAGTGGGAAAAAGCCCATCACATTTGCCGTCAACTGAACGACAAAACCGCCCTGGCTGAAATGATCGAGCGTGCCAGTATATTCATGTTGCAGCGCGCGTATCACACTTTTGAATCGTGGTTGGATGAACTGCCGCCATCCATGCTGCGCACGCGGCCTGGACTGCTCTCCATCCGCGGTGCGATCACAAATATGAAGGGCGATCTCGCCTCAGGGTTGGAACTGCTTGATCAGGCAGAGCAGGCTTTTCGTCGGGAAAAGAACGCTTCCGGTCTGATCCTCACATTGGCCCGCCGTGCGACGGCTTATCGCTTCCTCGGAGATTATCCCGCCTCCATCCGCGATGCGGATGAAGTGATCGAACTGACGGAAGCCAGTGATGATCTGCAATTATTTTACGCGGAGGCCCTGCGTATGAAGGGGCTGGCCTTGTATCGGCTGGGGGATGTTCGTCTGGCAGTTGTTTTTTTGGAACGTTCCCTGAATATCAATGTGCGATTAAACGATACTTCCCACATTCCGATCCTTTTGATGGAAGTCGGCATGGCGTATCGTGAAGCTGGCAGTTATCAGGAAGCTTCGACTGCCTATGAACAGGCTTTAAAGATCTGGCGGCAGGATGGCAACCTTTACTGGCAGGCGAACCTGCTCAATAACATGGGCGTCATGTATCATGGAAATGGCGAATATGAAAAAGCTGCGCAAGCCTTTGAAGATGGATTGCTGTGCGCCCAGCGCAGTAGTTACGCCCGCATTGAAGCCCTGATCTCCATCAGCCTGGGCGATCTTTACGTTGAGGTGGAAGGGTTCGAGGCGGCCTATCAGAACTATCAACATGCAGATGGGATCATACAAAACATGGACGATCGTTTTTTGATCCATGCGCTTGGTCTTTCGAAGGTCAATCTTGCATTGTTAAAAAAAGATCTGGAATCTGCGCAATGGCTGATTGAGACAGCGGGCGAATCCATTCGCTCTGGCAATGCGCGTTTTGAGAACGGCCTTCTCAATCTTTTTTATGGCCGTTTATTTTTAATGCTGGCCGAACCTGCCAAAGCTCTCTCCAGTTTGAAGAAGGCGGAGCGATCCTTTGTGGAGGATGAACGCGAACTTGAGGGGGCGATCTGCCGTGTCTGGCTGGCAGCCGCGCACTTGCAAAATGGAGATCGAACAGCCGCTGCTGAAAAAATAAGATCTGTCGCAAGCGGGAAAATTCCCAACCCGGTGTTGATCGCGGTTCATCAGGCGCGTGCATGGCTGGAAGGTTTGCAAAAAGACCGTGATTCTGCGCGTGCGGTGGGCGACCTTTTTTCACAGGCCTTTCGCCTTGGAGAAAAACTGCCATCGATCCGCCGCCATTTGCGGCGGCAGGCGCATGTTATGCAAGTTCCCGAACCTCACATTTCCATTCAGGCATTGGGATGGGCTCAAGTCAGCATAGGCAGCAAACTGCTGACCCTCTCCGATTGGCAAACGCAGTCGGTCCGCGATCTTTTCTTTTACTTTCTGAGAACCGCCCGGCCTTTAACCAAGGAACAGATCGGCGAAACCCTTTGGCCTGATCAATATGACACATCCAAAATGAAATTGCGCTTCAAGAATGAGATCTATCGTTTGCGGCGGGCTGTTGGACAGGAAGTCATCCAGTTTGAAGATATGTGCTATTCCTTCAACCGCAACCTTGATTATGAATATGATGTCGAAGCATTTGAAGCCTATGTCGCCAGGGCCCGGTCAACGCAGTCTCAGCGTGAACAGATCGAACTTTACCAAAAAGCGGTTGACCTTGTACATGGCCCATATCTCAACGATGTGTATATGGACTGGGTGTTCCCTGAGCGCGAGCGATTAAGCCAAATGATCCTGAATTCGTTTGAATCGCTGGCTGAGCTATATTTGCGTCAAGCTCAACCGGAAGAATCGCTTGCCACCTGCCAGCGCACGATCGAATTTGATCCTGGGTTTGAGCCGGCTTATCGAATATCCATGCTTGCGTATGACCGCCTCGACGACAAACCATCCATCACCCGTGTCTATCAGGCTTGCCATGCAGCCTGCATGCAGCAATTCAACCTTCCGCCGTCGAAGGAAACCGATGATCTATATCATCAGTTGATCAAATAACTCACCTTCCGCACCCTCATCTTTGCGGGGGAAGGGAGAGGGCTAGGGTGAGGGAAAATACCGTATTTTCTCAAAACTGCGTAAGGTGAGTAAATAATTAACCCAAATTCCTCCAAAAAACGCACTTTCCGCAAAGGAAATCCCTGATTATTAAAAATAAGCCCCAAAACGGGCTTATTTTTTAATCTTTTGAAGCCTGTTTTGAAGCCTACCCTGGTGTATCTTGTATCTAATTAATCCACCCATTAGTAAAAAGGATACTCCCATGAACAAAAAACTTGCCTTACTCGTCTCTTCCACCCATAAGATCAACCGCCAGAACATTCAATTGGTGTTCGTGCTCGTCAGCCTGGCCATGCTTGTACTGGGCGTTGGCGCCCCGGCGGACGGCGGCGGCGTCGGTCGTTAGTGATCCTGCTGATCGCCCTCGTAGTAGGGTTGGCGGCTGGAGTTGCGCTCTCACGTTGGCGCGGCCACTCCTATCAACCGCCTGAGTTGCGGGCCAGTTGGCTGGCGTTTCTCGCCTTTCTGCCTCAATTGACTTTGTTGTATCTGCCCTACTTTCGTATCCGCGTCAGTGACCGGGTCTCTGCCGCCTGCCTGCTACTTTCCCTGCTGGTCTTTCTTGGCTTTGCATGGGTCAACCGAGGCCTGCCCGGTATGAGCATCCTGCTCATCGGTCTGGCACTCAACCTCACGGTTATGGCGGCGAACGGCGGTTTCATGCCCATCAGCCCGCAGACGGCCGGTCAATTGGTTCCCGAAGGCGCACTGCTTGATTTCCAGCCTGGAGACCGATTCGGCGTAAAGGATATTTACTTTCCCCCGCAGGATACCCGCTTCGAGTGGCTTGCGGATCGCTTCCTCACCCCGGCCTGGTTCTCCTATCGAGCGGCATTCAGCCTCGGCGACGTTTTTATTGCGATTGGCGCATTCGGTTTGCTGGCATGGACTGGCCAGCCTGTTAAAAATAATAGAGGTATTTCACAATGATTACTTCACAAACTTTTCAAAAGACACATTCGCTTTCTCTGGCTTCAAAGCCGAATAACTCATCCGAGTTGAGCCGTGTCTTTGCGGCCGCTGTCATCAACCAGCAATTCTGTGACATGTTGTTAAATCACCCGGAACAGGCCCTTCAAAATGGATACTTTGGGGAACCATTTTTACTGAGCAGGGAAGAACTGGATTTGATCGTCTCCATTCGCGCCAGATCTCTCTCCGACCTGGCAACACAAGTCAACCGTGCCTTGCAAAGTTGACTATAAAATTTAAAGGATCTTGTTTTATTGACATGGCGCGATAACTGCTGTCGCGCCTGTACCCGGATAATATGATCACAGATATGACTCTGCAAAACCTGCCTGACTCCGACCAAAGACTGGAAGCGATATTCCAGGCCTTTGGTGATTTGTTATTCATCCTTCATGAGGATGGGACCATACTGGATTACAGGTCAGGTGATAAAACATATTTATATCTTTCCCCCTCCCAGTTTCTGGGGCGGAAAATTCAGGAAATCTATCCTTATAAAGTTGGCAGAAAATACATGGACGCCATATTTAGTGTGCGCTCCGATAAAAAAATTGTGCTGATGGAATATTCCCTTCCCATGCCTTTTGGCGAAGGCTGGTTTGAAGCCCGCCTTGTTCCGATTGCGAACGGGCAGGTCATTGCATGTATACGGAACATAACAAAACATAAACAATCGGAGGTGAAAATAGAACGTCAACTACAGCAGCTTGCGGCCCTCCGCGCGATTGACCTTGCGATCACTACCAACTCAGATCTAAGCACCACGCTCTCCGCGATCCTCGACCATGTTCGGGCGCAATTGAAGATCGACGCGGCCTCCATCTCATTGTTGAATCCCCGCAGCCACATGCTTGAACATGCTTCAGGGGTTGGTTTTTACACCACAGCTTTGGAGCATATCCCATTGCCCATTGGCGCGGGGTACGCTGGGAAGGCAGTTTTGGAAAACAAGGTAATGCACGTTTCCGACTTGCTGTCCCGCCAAACGGATTTCCTGCGCTCCCCCTACTTTGGCGCGGAGAATTTTATTGATTACTACGCGGTGCCTTTGTTCGTCAAAGGGAATCCGCTGGGAGTCATGGAGATATTCCATCGTTCCGTGCTTTCCCCGGACATGGAATGGCTGAGTTTTCTTGAGACCTTGGCCGGTCAGGCCGCCATTGCAATTGACAGCGCCATCCTGTTCAGGGAACTGCAGCAATCGAATGGTGAATTAACACTTGCGTATGAAAAAACGATCGAGGGCTGGTCGCGCGCATTGGATCTTCGTGACACAGAAACGGAAAACCATACCCGCCGCGTAACCGAAATGTGCTTGAGACTCGCCGCCCGCTTGAACATCCCCGCGGATGAAATGATCCATATCCATCGCGGCGGCGTATTGCACGATATTGGAAAAGTAGCTATACCGGATAGTATCTTATTTAAACACGGCCCGTTGACAGAGGAGGAATGGAAGATCATGCGCCGCCACCCCAGCATCGCTGTGGAACTGCTTGAGCCGATCTCCTACCTCGCCCCAGCCATGGATATTCCCCGCTCGCATCATGAGAAATGGGATGGGAGCGGCTACCCGGACGGACTCGCGGGGGACGCCATCCCGCTTGCGGCGCGTATCTTCGCCCTTGCCGATGTCTATGATGCGCTGACGTCTGACCGCCCATATCGCTCCGCATGGTCGAAGGCGAACGCGCTTGAATACGTCAATCAAAATTCAGGAATACACTTCGACCCAAACATCGCCTCTGAATTTATCAGCATGGTTACTGCATAATTTTTTTATTTTTCCTTGTCGGTGGTTCTGAGGGGAATGCCGATACAGGGGTTATTGTGAGTACACGCCGGGTTATCCCGGCGTGTATTGTTAAAGGCTTGGAACTTTCGCTTTTATCCGCTAATTCCGCAAATCTTCAAAAAGATTAGCGTAGATTGGCGAGGATTAGCGGATTGTTAAAAGAGTCTTGAGGGCTATCTCTTTTCGCAAAGATAACACAACCTCAAAATTCGCAACTCATCGTAATTCACCGCGCCATTCAATTTATCATAGACAGGTTTGAGCATATCCGACCCCATATGATCGAAAGCCTTGAACACATCCATCTGCTGGTCAGGCGAAAGATTCGAAAGCGAAATCAAATCCTCCGCCGAGCGCAGCGGATTGCCCGCCTGAATGAATCGCGCCAGATGATTCAGGATCGTATCCGCGGTCACGTCATAACGCGCCATTAAATTCTCAAGGCTTTCGCCCGCGTTATAAGCCTCACCAACCGCCACATAACGCCGCCCCGCATCATCCTTCTCGCGCATCGGCGCTTTATATTTTTCATCGAGCTTGTTCGACCTGCAATATTCCTTGATGATCACAAGAAAATCATTTCCATAACGCTCATGCTTCACTTTGCCCACGCCGCTGATATTCAACAGACTTTCACGCGACTGCGGGAAATACCCGGCCATCTCCACTAAAGTTTTATCGGAAAAAATAACATATGGCGGAACGCCAGCTTCATCTGCCAATTCTTTTCTTTTATTTCGAAGCAGACTGAACAGCGACTTGTCATATTCGAACTCGGACGATTTAACTCTGGCTCCGCGTTCCTTCTTCTGCGCTTCATTGATCTGACCTCGAACCTGCTCCCGCGACTTGAGCATTTCCAACCCTTTGACAGTGACCGACAACACGCGATAGGCAGGTTCCTGATTCAACAATCCCTTCTCCACCAGTTGACGTGAAATATGCATCCATTGACTCTTCGTTAATTCCTTGCCAATTCCATAAGTGGATAGTTCATGATGATTGTATTTCTGAATCTTTTCATTTTCCGAACCCAGCAGAATATCCACCACATGCGCCGCACCGAATCTTTCCCCGCTGCGTTTGACGCAGGAGAGAAATTTCTGCGCAGGAATGGTGATGTCGGCCAGGTCGCTTTCATCCATGCCGCAGTTATCGCAGGTGGCACAATTTTCCTGTGAATAGGTTTCGCCGAAATAGGAGAGCAATGGTTTGCGCCGGCAAACACTTCCTTCCGCATAGCGTGTCATCGCATCCAAATGTTGATAGGATGCGCTTCGCTCTGGTTCTTCCTTTTGATCTATGAAATATCTGATCTTGCTTGCATCAGCATAACTGTACAGCAGCAAACAATGCGCGGGCAGACCGTCCCGCCCGGCGCGGCCAATTTCTTGATAATAACTTTCGATGCTTTTCGGCAGATCAAAATGAATCACAAAGCGCACATTCGGCTTGTTGATTCCCATGCCAAATGCAATCGTCGCGACAATGATCTGCGCGTCATCGCGGATGAAGGCTTCCTGATTTCTTCTGCGATCTGAATCTTCAAGCCCTGCATGATATGGGCGGACAGAATATTTATAGCGCGCCAATGTCGCGGCGAGTTCATCCACTTGTTTGCGTGAGAAACAATAGATGATCCCCGATTGTTCTTTGAAGTTTTCGAGGAATTTCAATGTCTGTGCAACAGGCTCGCGTTTGGGCTTTACTTCAATGAAAAGATTCTCCCTATTAAAAGAAGCGAGAAATTTATTTGATTTTGTAAATCCTAGCGTAGATTCAATGTCGTCACAGACTCGCGGGGTAGCGGTGGCTGTCAACGCCATGCACACTGCGGACGGGAACTTGCGGCGCACATCCACCAGCTGGCGATACTCGGGGCGGAAGTCGTGGCCCCACTCTGAGATGCAGTGAGCCTCGTCAATCGCAAGCAGATCAAGTTTCAGGGAAGAGAGAAGCGAATAAATTCTGGGAGTCAGTAATGTCTCAGGCGCCACATAAAGCAGTTTGGACTGTCCGCTTTTCACAGCGTCCATATTCTCCTGATATTCTTCTGGAGACAATGAACTGTTGAGAAAGACCGCAGAGACACCCAGCGCACGCAACTGCTCCACTTGATCTTTCATCAACGCGATCAGCGGCGAGACAACAACAGTGAGGCCGTCGAACAGGAGCGCGGGCACTTGATAAGTGAGCGACTTGCCGCCGCCTGTTGGCATGATGACCAACGTGTCGCGCCGCGCCTGCACGTTGGCAATGATCTCGCGTTGCAGCGGCTTGAAGGCGTCGTATCCAAAAGTGGATTTGAGAATGGTTTCGGGGGTGAGCATGATTGGCTGATTATAACGCTCTCATGAAGTGTATAATCACACCATGCAGGAGACACAACATTTGCCTTACATTTGGGATTACGATCTTGACGCAGCTCAATTCAAGGAGATTCTGGAAGGCCGCCGTGCGTTGGGACGGCTGGATTCGGATTGGGCGGCGCGTCGTTTGATCGAATATGCTTCTTATGAAGAGATCATTGAGCTTATCGGCTTCAAACGTCTCGTGGAAAATTGGCAGCGCTGGCGCGGAAAAATTCGCTCGAAAAGCCGTGTGCGCGGATTTGATTTTTTGGTAAAGTGGCTGCCTGAGAAACATCCAGAGTTGCTGAATGAATAATCCATCTTTTTACCTTGATGTTCTCTATCCTTTTCAAGACCGTGTGATCAAAGTCCTCAATCAGGTGGATACCGGGTTTTACCTTACGGGCGGAACGGCTTCCTCGCGCGGTTATCTCCAGCATCGCTTTTCAGACGACCTGGATTATTTCGTCAATGATGACAACCGTTTTGGCTTATGGGTGGAACGGATCATTCAAGCCTTTACACGGTCTGAAAATTGGTCATGCAAAGTCGTGATGAAAGAAGAGCGTTTTGCGCGTTTGAATCTGACCGAGAGTCAAACTATTCTAAAAGTTGAGTTTATAAATGATGTCCCTGCGCGGGTGGGGAAGGTTGTGAATCATCCCATTCTTGGACGGATGGATACCGCTGAAAATATCCTTGCAAATAAAGTAACCGCCATTTTGGATCGCGAAGAGCCCAAAGACTTTGCGGATATTTGGGGTCTTTGCATCCAAAAAGGGCTTTCCTTGAAGGAAGCGATCAATGGAGCGCAGGGAAAGGCAATTGGCATCTTCCCTGCCGACCTCGCGCGCGTATTATGTTCTGTGGAACAAGAAGATTGGCAGGCTGTCCGCTGGATTAACGCACCCCCCTTGGATGAGTTTCTTTCACAGGTGAATCAATTAGGGGAAAAATTGTTGCTAGTTTAGCAAGGGATGATTGGTGAAGTGATTTGAGCATGGATTCGGGGATTATCCAAACAGCCCTGCATGAGTTGTAACGAAATTAATACGACTATACCGGCGGCATTTGAATACTATAAATCTATGAATACAGAACAAGGTTATCTGCTCGTTGTGGAGGATGATCCCGATATCCGAAAGATGTTGGATACGACGCTCACCATCAAGGGCTATCGTGTGGTGACCGCAACCAACGGCAGGGAGGGATTGGATGTTATTCAGAAGGAACATCCGTCGATCGTGATCGCCGATATTATGATGCCCAAGCTGGATGGATTCGGTCTTGTGCATAGAATACGGATAAACCCTGAGACGCGTGATATTCCAGTGGTTTTTATCACGGCCACGTATATTACACCTGAAGATGTGAAATTTGCATTGAAAATCGGGGCAACTCGTTTCATCCAAAAGCCGGTGGACATGGAAGTATTTCTGTCAACGATCGATGATCTTTTAACCCGCGGCGTAAAAGCGGTGATCGAGCCGCTCAGGGAATTCGGTTTCTACAGCGAATATCGAAAACGGCTTGAATTAAAACTGGAACAAAAGAATAAACAGATAGCACGCGACGAGTATTTGCTCGGAGCCTTTCCGGAAGAAAGAGATCAGTCCTTTCGGGCGGCCATTATTCAGTCCATCCATGAACGGGATGAATTAAAACTTCTGCTTGACCAGATCTACATCGAGCTTGAAAAATTCGTCGTCAAGAAATAAGAGGGATGAGGGTTCGAGAATGGATTCGGGGGTGAGCATGATTGGCTGATTATACTTTCCCCGCTTTGGGTGGCTTATTTAATAAAGAACAATACGATCTGGCAGATAAAGATCAGGCCATAAAAAAGAATCACCCAGGGAAGGGGAATGATCGTGTTCCCTTTTCGACGATATTGGATTGCCATTGCGCCTGCAATGATTGTGGCGGACAGCAGTATGAGAATTACGCCGAGCTTTTGGGTGATAAGGATTTCATAAAATTCCAGAAAAAACCATGCCCATAACGGACCAAGAATAATGAAGATAAAAAAGATGCCGCCATCTTTTAAATGTAGACCTCCATACGCACGCCAGAGATTGTAGGGAACAAGATGGGCGCCGGCATATCCAATGAAAAGGGGAATTAGCATTTTGATGATCTCACCCCAAACGGACGGTTGGGCTTGAAAATAATATTGCGTCAATGAAAGCGAAAAAATAAAAAAGTAACCAACGTGAAAGCCGATGGACGCTCCCTGAACCATGTACAGGGGAAGTGTGAAAGCTGGGGAGGTTTTTTTATCACGCCAAAAGGAATTGTTTTTTACCCCAACCATGCCACCCATGAGTAACGGAATAAGGATGCTGCCTGCTCCATACAACCCCATGAAAAATTGTGAGCTTTCCTGCGAGTCAAAAGGCCATTGCAGGGACGGGGCGATCATCAGGTATGTTAGCAGCCAGATCCAAAGCCAGACCAAAAAACGTACGGAGTGAAAGATGTTCCATTGGCTTGTTGCTTTGTTTATGACTGCAACAATAACGCGTGGCCATACAGGCGGCGGCCCCTCTCTTTCCTCAGCCAGAATTTTTTGAAATTCCACAGGGGAGTTGAAAAAGACACTGTTAAGTGGAGGGCCTGGATTGTGCGGGTGTTCTATTAATGGGGTTTGCTGACCAGCATTGTCGGGCTCTTCCGGGAATATCCCATTTTTTTCGTCGATATTAATGGCGCGATAGTTGCCAGCTTCGAGCAGGAGGTTTGCGTCTGCCAGTGTTTTTATCCCCCCATGCCGTTTCAAAATTTTTACCAGGCTGATAAGCAGGAGACGGTCATTGACGTTGATTTTGCTTTCGTTGCGTTCCCAATCACTGACTGCTGCTCCGCTGTAGCGTACTCCCAATTCTTCACGCAGAAATTCCCCAAGCTGTTGTTGGGAGAGTGTCTTTCCAGTCTTTGAATCGCGACATTGGAGACGAAAGGTGCGAAGCTGTTTTCCAAAATCTAATGGGGTCACTGCCAGGCCTCAAATTCAAGTAACGCTTAAGAAGATTTAAGCGATTGCCGATGGATTTCCATACTTGTTGGCTATAAACTGCAAACGTTGCAGGATTTGCACATTAACAATTTAGGTTATTGTTTTTTTTCAGTGTCATTGCTCCATGTGAGGTGAATCCTTGTCCCTGTGCCTGGGCCGGAGTGGATTTTGATCTTTGCCCCAATCAGGATGGCACGCTCGATCATGCCGGAAAGGCCGAAGTGGTGATTTGCCAGCAGGTTATTCAACTCAAGTTTTGAATCAGCGTCAAAACCTTTGCCGTCATCGTGAATATTTAGATCGACTTTTCCCGAAGCCAGGGTTCCATAGATGGAAACAGTTCTTGCTTCGGCATGGCGAAGGCTGTTTTCACAGGCTTCCTGCACGATGCGGAATAAATGTTGCTCCATATGTTCTGGAATTCTCTCCTCGCTGGCTTCCAAATCCGCTTTTACTTTTACTCTGTCGCCGCTGCGCTCCATGAGGTTGTCGGCAAGTTCGATGATGGCAGGCTTGAGGCCATACATCAACATGGGCGGACGTAAATTGCTGACAATTTCGCGCAATCGCCGGGTGAGTTCTTCATAGTCCGATTGGAAGGTTGATGAGGCGGCTTCACCAAGGTTGTTGCGAAGGGCCGCCAGTTGATTGAGAATGCTGTCGTGCAGGTCGCGTGCGAGGCTGAGACGTTCCTGTTCATATCTTTCAACGTCCAACTGGAATAGCTTGCGTACCTCTTCCGCGTAAAGAATGTTGCTTAGGGCGATGGCGGTTTGGTTGGCGATGGATTGCAAGATGGAAATCTCTGCCAGGGGATACAGGTCGTCGGGGTCGCGCCGTCCCAGAAGCCAAAAGCCGATGAAAGAGTCACCAGCTTTGAGCGGGAGAATGAGGCGGGTCCATCCGCCATCTGCGGAAGTGTGTGGCAGATACATCCCCGCCTGTGAGACGAGTAAATTCATGTCGTTTTCGTGCGGCAGTTGTTCGGGGGGAATGTTGCCAGTGAGCAGTGTCTTTAGCTTTCCATTGAACACCTGCATGAAGGCGAATTCGCGAATGAACAAGCTCGGAAAAACCTCATCTTCGAGCAGTTGGAGAAGATCGCTTGTAGATATGCTGGCTGCGATGCGGTTTGAATAGGTTTCCTGTAAATTTTGGTAGGGAAGTTTGATGCCCAGATAGCGTTTTTCCACGAAAGCCTGGAAGACAGGGAAGGTGATAATTGCCATGCTGGTGGCGGCAAGGATCACCAGTACGCCGATGAAGATCGAAGTTTCAGAGCTAATATTCAGGCTGGTGATGGGAACCACAAGGCTGAATAAGACTGTACCCAAAAAAATCAGAAATGAGTAGAGTGAAATCAGGCGGTTGAGGCGTACTTCCAATCCGCCTGATTGGCGGCGGTAGATAACGTAGAAGTACGCCAGCGGCATGAAGGGCAGGGCGAAAAGGGCGAAGGCCCAGAAGTGCGGGGCTGCGCCAACTATGGTAAGAATCCCTAAAATGACCGATGGGATGAAAGCTACAAGTATGGAAGAGGCAAGCAATCTCACGTCGCGGCGCTGGTCAACTTGTTTGATGAAATGTACACCTTCCAGGATGATGCTTCCCAACAGCGCAACAAGGAAGCCAACCGCATACAGGCCTTTGGGAAGAGATTGGGTGAATTCTGCTCCTGCAAGAGTCAGTCCCATGAGATATATGGCGATCCATACTGCTTTTGGCAGTTCTTTTAACGGGCGGGGAAAGACCCAATGCAAGTGCAGGTATACTGGCAGCAAAAGCCAGGTAACAGCGTGCAATAAAATGGAACTCCCCCAAAGTTGAAAAGAAGATATTGAACCAAAGATCAGCCAGAACGCCGTAAGGTAATTGGCGGCAATAAACAGTCTTTGGCGTCCATCCTTTGGGCGAATCAATAATTGTGCTGCCGCGCCAAAGAGCCAAAAGATAAAAGCCAGCCCCCAGATGTTAATGAAGCGTGCTCTGAATACAGACTGATTGAATCCCATAAAATTCCATGGGATGGCAATTTCCCTGCCATCGCGGTTAACAATGATCTCCACAATCTCACCTGGCTGAACGCCTTCAAAGAAAACCAGCCTGGCATCCTTTTTGTAACTTTCCCACGTGATCGGGCCAATTTGTATCAACACATCGTTTATTTGCAAAGAGGGTGTTTGTTGGGAATAAATTTCCTCAACACGACCACTGCCAACATTAAAGGCAAAGCCCGAATAGGGGACGACAAACAAAAGACCGTAGGCGTACCAAACTAATATAAAAAGGACAAAGAGAGGAATTGGCAGTTCACTGATTTGCAAGCGTTGAGACGGGTTTTGGCGCATGGGTCTCTCTTGTGGAACTGGATTGGGTTGGCTGTCTAAAATTTAAAAGGAGGTGGTTCGATTATAGCGTAGTGTAAAGGTTTTTCCACGAAATTTGTCAGTTCAAGCCAAAGCTTTTGATAAAAGCCGGTCGTCTATAAAAAAACTAATTTCGGAGATATTTACAATGAAACAGATGCAAAGTTTTCGTGAATGGTTATCTGCTGTGAATGCGGCATCCACGCCCATCCAACGCCGCCTGGCGGCATTGACTCGCTTTGATCGCAAGCGGCTTGCCAATGCCGCATATGAACCATGGTTCCTTTGGAACGCAGCCGAGCCGGCCAGTATATTGTAAGAAAGTATGCAGGCCGGGGGAACCCCGGCCTGCAAAGGAGTAAATCAAAATGGAACTATATGCCAGACTTATTGATGAGTTCTCAACTATTCCGCATGTAAAGGAGTGGGAGGAAGTGCGGATGTTGTTTCAACGTGTTGCATCGGGGAGACCCGGTCATTGGCAGTTGCCTTTGCGTGCCTACGAGGCTGCAGGTGGGACGATGGAAAGAGCCATCCCTGCGATTCTGGCGGTGGCTTGCAGCCATATTGGGATCGTGCTGGTGGACGATATGTTGGATGCCGACCCACGCGGCGAACACTTGAAAGTGGGCGGGCCCGCCGCGGCAAACATGGCATCTGCTTTGCAGTCTGCGGCGCTGGCGGTGATCGCTCATTGTGATGTGGATGCAGAGGCAAAATTACTGGCGATGGAAAGTGTGAACGAGATGTTTCTTGCCACAACTATCGGCCAGTATTGGGATGTGAACTCGATTGTCGCGGATGAAGATGCGTATTGGAAGATTGCGAAGGCGAAGAGTTCGCCATTCTTTGGCGCGTCGTTGCAGATCGGTGCGTTGATCGGCGGAACTTCGTTGGAATTATCGCTGCGCTTCAAGGAGTTGGGGATTTTATATGGAGAGATGATCCAAATCCACGATGATTTGGGAGATACATTAGCTGCGCCCGCGAAGCCAGATTGGGGAGCAGATCGCTCGCCATTGCCCATCCTTTTTGCGCGGCTTGTAGATCACCCGCAGCGTGCCCGGTTTGAGGAACTGCGTCAGAAAGCAGAAACCAGCCCACAGGCTTTGAAAGAGGCGCAGGAGATTCTCATCCAATGCGGGGCTGTGAGTTATTGCTTCTATCAGTTATTGAATCGTCATGAAATGGCGAAGGGAATTTTGGATGGACTGACACTCCCTGACCCTGCCCGCCAGGGCATTCTGGAAACGATTTTCGAGGATGTGGTGCGGCCTGTTTTTCAGCTTTTTGAGGAAGTGGATAAAACAGATATTCTGGAGTTGTTGTGACGTTTCGTGGGCACACGGATAACTCGAATGATACAAAGCTCCATAAAAAACCGCGCTTGCTCCTGTGTTCAACCCAGCTTGTCGAAGTATCTGTGTATCGGCAATTTCAAATGGGCTGACGAAACTACGGATTTGGAGCCTCAGGCTGGTGCGGTGTAATCAACCCCAGTTGCCGCGCCCTGGCTATGGCCGCAGCGCGGGTGTTTACACCCAGTTTCAGGTAGGCAGCGGATAGCAAATTACGCACGGTGGAATTGCTCGCCGACATCATTTTCGCAAACTCTGCTGTTGTGTTGTTTGGGTAAGCCGCACACAGCGACAGCGCCTCCAACTGTCGAACTGTTAATTCGCTTTCCTTTGACAGGTGCTTGATGTAAAGCTGGTGCGCCTGTTGACTGAAATAGACGCCTCCCCCGGCAACGGACATGACCACGCTTCCAAGGTCCCGCGCTGTGTTCTGGTCGTCTTTCAATATATAGCCGCTTGCCCCGGCATCCATCACCGCGCGGATCAGGCCGCGTTCGGCATACATGCTGATGACAAGGATGCCCAGACTGGTGTGGATTTCAAGAAGCCTGGGAATGGCATGCAGGATCGGGTATGGGTTTGGGTTTTTAGCCGAGGTGGGAACGCTTACATCCAGCAATAAAACATCGGTGGGATGTTCCGCAAGTGTTGCTTCCAGTTCACAACCAAAGTTGATCGTCGCCGCCACTTCGATCTGTGGGTTTTTGTTTAGGCGAAAAACATAACCATCTATGATATTTTGATGATCATCCAGGATTGTTACTTGTATTTTTTTATTCATGGGTCATACTCCCTCTTGGTACCTACAGCGTAACAAAAAACGCCTCGCAATTCAAGGCTTATCGGGGAAGTCAGTACAAATGCCTATGCCTTATACCCTTCTGTCTATTGAACCATGACCTGCGAATCTTTACAATGTATCAAGTAACAGTTTCGGTAATAAATGGATTGACTACTCATTTCCATTTACATAGGGGAAAGGGGAAACAAGGGGAAAAGGGGATAGGGTGCGCTTCAACTTCCAGGGCGGATGCGGGAATGCCAGTGGATGAAGTTGAAGCGTGCCTGGATATTTTAATTACCAAAAGTGGATTCAGGGGGAGCATGATGGGGTGATTATACTGTTCACTGAACAGAGTTATTGAGAAAATCTTAAAATTAGGGGTACAAAGGCACAGAGTTTTCCCAATTCAAAGTACTTATCATGTGCTTATGATGTACTTATGACGAGCTTGGGATGAAGAAGCCTTGCTACGGTGAGATACGAAATTCTTGGTATCTCGGTGATTTGTTATCTTGCAATATGCCTGTTTAATTTGGCCTTTCAAGCTTGAAAATGATGCTTTTGCATCGGTTTTCATAGGATTTCAATTTACCTACAAAACCTTCCTCGAGACATTGATTTATCAGCACAAACGACTCTGATATGGCTTGGAAGAGCCTTACCCTCGTAAAAAACCAAATTACTCACTAAGTTAACTTTAGCTGTTAAGGAAAATATGTTTATGGTTTGAATAACGTTACAGTATAATGAAATAATGATAAACAAATTGACAGAAAAATATGAAATATTGTCTTTGGTGGAGCAGGGCGGGTTCGGCAATGTTTATCGTGGACGTAACATTAAGACCGGAAAGATGTGTGCAATAAAAGAAAATCTTAACACTAGTGAGGAGTACAAAGAACAATTTCAAAATGAGGCAAAGGCATTAGAAGCATTGAAAGAAAACGATATAAACCACCTTCATTTGCCAAATGTTATTGAGTTTATATCATTCGGGGATTATAGCTATTTAGTGATGGATTTTATCGAAGGGGAAAATGTAAAAAAAATTGTTTCTCGCGATGGTCCTCTTGCAATTAACCAAGCCATAGTATGGATTTCTCAAATTGGCCAAGCGCTGTATTATCTTCACTCTAAAACGCCTCCTTTCGTTCACAGAGATGTAAAACCATCAAATATTATAGTTTCAACTAGCGGCCAGGCGTTTCTTATAGACTTTGGACTTGTGAAAAGAAACAATTTTGATAAAACCCTTGTTGCGGCAAAAGCTTTTAGCTCAGGTTATTCGCCTCCTGAGCAATATAGCCAAGATGGAACAAATATTAAGAGTGATATTTACGCTTTGGGAGCCACGTTGTTTTCAATGATTACAGGTGAAGTTCCTCAAGATAGTGTAGCTCGTTTAGTAAAGGATGATTTAGAGCAGCAGATACAAAAGTACACTGAATTGCCAATTTCTACACATAAAATTATTGGAAAAGCTATGGCATTAAATTTGTCGGAACGATATGATTCGACTTTAGATTTTATTGAAGATTGCAAAGAGTTATTAACAACCCTGTCTTTACCAATTGTAGACATAAAAAAACATAATAATTTTAGCAACAATAAAAGCAACATCTTAATGGCTTCAAGCACACTTAAGCTGGTGTCTGCTCAAAACATTAACTATATTCCAAGTGTAAATGTTGATGAAAAAGAAGTGCAAGGTAAAAAAACAAATATAATTACCTGGGAAGGTGTTGGGCTGAGTGGTATTAATTACTGGTTGGTAAGGAAGTACTATAAAAAGTCTCGAGAACCAGGCGATGGGGAGCAGCATTGGATTTGCAACGGAAATTGTTTTGAGGACAACAGTGTGATCAATGGCGTGGTAATGTTCTACACTGTTTTTGTATATGATGGCGAACACTTTTCACCTGCTAAAGGATCTTCACAAGCTTTTATTAGAACAGACGATGTTGAAAATGCAAATGCAGAAAGAGAAAATAAATCAAAAGTCGTTCTAACGTGGCTTCCTCCACAAAATGTAGGCCAATATTCAGTTATTAGAAATTTATATTCACCCTCAATTTCTCCCCTCCGAGGATATAAACTTAAAATTTCAGACGACATAAATGTAAAGAAACCGGATAATCGAGGCTTGGTAAAAATAATTGATAATAATATACCAGAAAATGTTCCTGTATGGTACACTATCTATTGCAATTATAAAAAGTCTCGAGACACTTGGGTAACAAGTAAGGGAATTAACGTACAAGTAAAGTAGCTGGAGGATTCAATGGCGGAATTTTATAATAGTGTTGCATGCAAGCGATGTGGTTCATCTCGAAGTAGTGACCTTAATGTTCCTTGTCCGATGTGTGGATCCCGGAAAACTCCCCTTATTGGATATACTTATAGTGGGGAAAGATCCCAAATAATTAC
This sequence comes from Anaerolineales bacterium, assembly GCA_013140605.1. GTDB lineage: Bacteria > Chloroflexota > Anaerolineae > Anaerolineales > Villigracilaceae > Villigracilis. The sequence continues at coordinate 62,933 of JABFSL010000001.1, read as the reverse complement.
TATATTAGTAATTATTTTTATATGTTTAATATTGGCTGTTGCTTCGGGGGCCATTTATGTATTCCTTAAGACTATGGAAATTCAGTTTAATTAAACAAATTGTTTCGTAATGTAATTTGGTTGATATTAATTCAAGCAAGGAGGCTTGTTGATGAAAATATCTTCTCTTAATAATCGTTCTATTGCCATAATAGTAATTTTTACTTTCATTATTGTTTTTGCTTGTGTTGTTTTGTTTTCTTTGGCAAACCCTAAATATAATGCTGTAGCAACACAAACAAGAGCAGAGCGGACTTCAATTGCATACACAGTAACCAATTCTTATCTACAAACTCAATCAGCTCTTCCCACAAATACACCCACTCTTACTCCATCTCCTATTCCCACAAATACACAAATTCCAACTCCATTGCCTGTATTGTCTACTTGTGATGCTAAAATCTTAAATTCTGCGAACCTCTTTGCAGTACCTAGCACCGCTGGGAAAGTTTTACTCGCTTTTTCGCCTAATGCTAAGATCCGGGTCATGGGTAAAACAGAAGGCTTTGATTGGTATTTAGCTTCAACTATGAATGATACTGTGGGTTGGGTTGAGACTAGTAGCATCAAAATTGAAAACACTAATTGTGAAATAACAAACGCCGAGTTGCCGTTCTTGATGGGCATTAATAATGCTGTGTTTTCTGAAACTTTTTACGGTAAATATAGGTGGGTTGACGAAAATGGCTCTCCTATACAAGTGCTAAGGCAGGCTCTTGTCTTTAATGCTGAAGGAACACAAAAGCAAGCCATTGTACGTGAACAACCCTTTGGATGGCTAGAAACATTTAATCTCTATACATCTTATGTTTGGGGACCAAATTATGATTATGGGGGGGTACGTTTTTGGGATGACGGGAAGAATTATTATGAAATCCGGATAAGAAATAGTTGTCAAATTGAATTAATTGAAAATGGAGTTTCATTAGAACCACCGCGTGATATTAATAACAATACAGTTTTGTGTTATTCAGATAAAATTAATTATTTGCATATATGGGTTGATGAACAAAGATATTTACGTATCCAGCTAAATGAGGTGGGTGAACCCATATTGTTTACATTGCCGACAATTTATCAAGGTAGTGGAATCAAGTTTGTAGCACAAAATTCTTCAATGAACATTCAATTTGTCGTTATATCTCAATAGATGTTTGGAGAAATAATATATGGCAGAGACTCAAGAAGATCAATCCGAATACGAGATATCCATGTGGGGGCCAACGTCTTCTGGGAAAACCTCGTTAATGAATTCGTTGATGCGTTCCCTTTATGATCGCAGTCAACATGATAAGTTTTTTGATTATCTTATTTATGATGCTGATGCTGAAGAACTCCAAATAGATTATTCGCATCTTTTTACTCCGCCGTTTGATAAAGACCAATCAGGCACGGTTTCTCCTGAGACGTTTCGGTGGGTATTTCAGAGAAGATTTAAGCCAACATCTAAATTTGTTCAGCCTGTAAGTGTGCATACTCACTTAATTCAAATACACGATATGGCCGGTGTTAAAGCAGTGGCCTTGGACGACTCGTTGACTAAGACTATTTTTTCTAATAGCAAGTTTGTATTGTTGATGTTGGATCATACACTTTTAACGGAGGCGAGTGCCGGTCAGAATATCCAAACTCCCTGGAGTACAACAGGTGTAACAAAACAAGAGTATGTTGCTTCAGTTGAGAAATTTATTAGGTTTTTAGCTGAATCTAAACCACGGGAGACACGCTGGCTAGCTGTTTGTTTTGTAAAGGTGGATTTACTTTCTATTAACCGCGATCCGTGGCAACTGATTAATGCGCATTTTGGTTCGAATATGACAGATCTTCTGACTGATTGTCGGAACAGATTAGGATGGAATGTGGAAAGTTTTTCGGTTTCATCTGTCGGATTTGTTCACAAAAATGGAAAGCGAAAGAGCAATTTTGATCTTGGAAAGCTGGAAATCCTTGATTCGGAAAATTGGGCACCGTATAATGTTGAATCCCCGTTTTTCTGGATGTTCAACGAGATAGAGAAGCTGAGATTAAAGCAGCATGACAGCTTTATAAGCCAATGGTTGTTTTCTGATAGGAATAAAGAATGGGTGCCCTATGTTTATAATCGTGCTTGAAAATAAGAATACGGGTAGAACGAATAAGGAAAGGTTTTAATTATGAGTACTCCAGATGATTCTGCCCAGATTAGTACGAATATCGCTATTTGGGGGCCTCCCGGTTCAGGTAAGACTTGGCTCATTCATGCACTGGCAAAAGAGCTTAGTTGGTACAACGATAGAGATTCTGATTTTAGTTATTCTTTGGTGGATGATACAGGCGTAAGGTTATATCCGAGCCCGCCGAATTCAGTTGATCAGGGGGCTACTATGGCTCCTGAAGATCGCGTGTGGACTTTTGAAAGAAAAGGGAAGAAACAGAGTCAGGCGCATATAATCAGTACACAACGTCATAATATTATTGTTCATGACGATAAAGGTCAAAATCTGGTTGATGCGGTAACGCCGTTTGTTGGACAATCTTTAACGATTGAAACATTAAGGTACTCCCCGAACATTATTATTTTACTTGACCCATCTACGGTGAAAAATCTGTCGATCAGTACGCCTGTTCCTCCGCCAACTGTGTATGAAAAGCATGAATATACTGAATTACTTCTTAATTTGGTAAATGCCTTGGCTGCACAGGGTGTGGAGCGACACTTGGCTGTTTGTTTAAGTAAATCGGACTTGCTGAACTTGATATTACCGGTGGAAGAAATTGTGAAAGCGTGTTTTGGAGTGGATACTCTTAAGGTCTTGCAAGATCCTAGAATTCACACGCGCTTTTTTCGGGTGTCATCAGTTGGTTTCTTAAGACAGCCCCACGGAAAGAAAAGCCCCAATATTACTATTGAAGGGAAAATTTCAAATGAGGAAGTATGGGAACCTTTCAATGTCGTGTCTCCGTTTTTTTGGTTATTTGAGGCTATTGAACGCGCACGAATAGGCGGCGGAAATACATTGTTTTCTGATAGAGGAAAAATTTATCTTCCGTACCCTAGGCCACGTATCAAATAATAGTAAGCAATAATACTGTAAAAGGATGGTAAAGTATGTCATCAACTCTACAAGAACGCTTGCAGGCGCTAGCCGGGAATTTAGGGAAACTTTCAGTTTCTATTATTGAATATTATGTGTCTCAGGTAATTGGTGAGAATGGGGTTGAGATTATCAGGGAACCCTATGATCGGGATGAAAGAGTAAAGCAATTGGTATGGGCATTATCACAAACCGAGGAATCTTTTAAGGATATCTGGCGGCAGAAGGATGTGGATATTTACGATGCCCTTCATGACTTGCCTCTTTATGATTTACCCTCAGTAATCGCGGCCACAGAACAATTTGAGACTGATGTTAATTTTGACAATTTACGGCAAGCACTGATAAAGAATTTGGAACAAGTCCCGCCTTTGAAGAGTAAACATACTCAAGTTCAGGAAGCTGCCAAGGCATACGTCGAAATTTTTCAGAAAAATGTTGCGCTCTTTCCGAAAAACAATGAATACCGGGAAAAGCTGCAAACTACGAAGATAATAGATCTTTTGGCTGCTGCTGAAGTAACCAATAAGCTTTTGGCTTCAATATTGACTACCTTGAGCGCTTCTTCAAAGGGTGAACCTCCGCATATGAATAGCTCACTTGATATTTCAGGGAATAGGCCATGTCCGGAGGATATTCGGGAACTTGTACAAAAATTTTGGGCGTGCAGAAGCGTTCAAGATTCAAGAAGATTGGGAAATTTAATTAACCGCTCTCAACTAGGGGCGCAAATAGATACGCTTGGCGCATATCAACAGCTATATCAACTGGTGCAGGCGGCATGTAGTTTTGGAGGACTTGATACATTGGTTGATATATTAAAAGAGCCTGGCTATGAAGCTGATAATGTTGGGAACTTAACATCTAATTTAAAAAATTTAATCGCATACATCAAGGACATATAGCTTGTGTGGAGTTGGTTTATATGGAAGATAGAGTTTATCCCAAAGAAGAAATGATTACAGAAATTGCAACCCAACTTCATGACAAAATCCTCTTGGGCAGAATTAGTGCTGATTTTATAGGGGAACTTGCTAGAGATTTAGAGATTTCTTTTACTGCTTCAGAATCGATTGTTTTAGATTATTCGCATCTTATTAACTTTGTAGGTCGTGTTTTTCGTAATAATAAATTCGGGGAATTACTACTTAAGCTGAATGAAAATAATATTCTCTCAAATGGAAATGGAAATGTATCTACTGCTTACATGAAGTTTTTAAAGGAATTGAGTTCTCATATAAGTAAAGGGTATTGGCCTTCTGAGTTGGGAGAAGTTGTTGAAATCAAAAAAAGTATTAATTATATATTAAGTGGAAGGAGTTTGTCTTCTAATAACACCGTTTTTGAAGAAGCTCAAAAAAAACCTTTTTCTGAGCTTCTTCAAAAGATTTGGGCGTGTAAGAGTATTCAAGATCCAAAAAGATTGAGAGAGTTAATTAATCGCTCTGAATTAGGGGCTCAAATAGATGCGTCTGGCGTATATCAGCAGCTATATCAATTGGTAGAAGCAGCGATTAATTTTGAAAAAATCAATATAATAGTTGATATACTAAAAGAGCCAGGGTACGAAGCGGATAATGTCGGTAACTTTACAAATGATCTGAAGAATTTGATCAGATATATGGGAGAAGTTGCTGAAATTCCCTCAAAAATTAATGGCACTTTGCCCCCGTCAAGCCGAAATAATATAATGTTTGTTCTCCTTAAGAAAGAAAACAAAGGAAAGTTATATCGTGCAGTATTTTCTTCGTTCAACTCAATAAAGCCTAGGTGGTTTTTCCTGCCTCTTGATGTCGATGGTGTCAAGAAGAGTTTAAATAAATATATAGCAGACAATTATAAAACTCTTCCATTTCGCATCGATTTCATTTTGGAAGATGAAGATATTTATGAGCTAGAAATAGATCAGTGGGAGTACCAAGAAACGTACCTACTAGGAAGCGTAACTCATACCATTGTTAGGAGTTTAAATTTAATTCTTTATCGAAGGCATTCGGAAGATGAAGACACAATGAGGAATCACTTTTTGTCTTTTCACAAAGAAGGTGGAAAAAAACCGTTGATTTTAGTAAAGGATGATGATATGTTGCACCACGTTGGAGCAAATATCAATTCGCTCAAAGATGTAAACGCGGTATTTGCTTGTTTAGAGCAAACTTCGGAAAACCAAACTAAATTTCGGGATACGATCTGGCATACAATGAATAAACAGCATATCCCGATTATTCTTTTTTTAAGAAAATGCAACCACACATTGAAATTGACAGAGTTTATTGAGGCTGTTAGGCTGTCTTGCTCTCAAGATGAAAGTATCTTAAAGTTTGTAAGGAATCAACGCGAAAATGTTAATAACACAAATCCTGTAGGCAGTAAAATTGTTATTGTTTATGATGATCCAGACGATCGAGATAAGATAGTTGATGTGTCTGCGTATATACGCTCTAGTATTTTTAGGAATTATGTAAATTCTTTCAATGCTAATAATTTTAACAACAGGTGGAGGTTGTCGTGACAGCAAATTCAGAAAAATGGTTGATTTTTAAAGGCGACAAGAAAATAGATGAGGATGCGTACAAGCTTCTGAATAAGACAAATCCGCCTTGGAGAACATTCGGTAAAAATAAAGAGGTGAGAGATCGTGAACGTGGAAAGGCATTTTTCCTGGATGCAAAATATCCGGAAGATAAAAAAACAATTAATCTGATCAATGCAGCTCTTTATTTACGTCGTCCCTTGCTGGTAACTGGAAAAACTGGTATTGGAAAATCATCTCTGGCATATGCGGTTGCATATGAGCTTGGATTGGGAGAAGTTTTGACATGGCCAGTGAGTAGCCACTCTACAATTAAGGAGGCATTATACGAATATGATCCTATAGGACGAATGCGAGAGAATACAAGACCCTTGCAGCCATTAGCCAAATCCGCAAAGTCGGGTGCGGAAATTGATCGCGGGAAATTCTTTACATTGCGCGCTTTGGGGACTGCGCTTGCAAATAAGAATGAAAAGCCCAGAGTCTTGTTAATTGACGAACTTGATAAATCAGACATGGATCTTCCAAACAATTTGTTGCACGTACTCGAAGAAGGGGAATTTATGATCGATGAGCTGGTAAGAAATTCGTTGGGAGAAAAAAACAGTAAGGATGATTTTATCTTTCAAACGGGAAACGATGAGAGATTGCCAATAAAGAATGGTAGAGTTAATTGCCAGACCTTTCCATTTGTTGTAATAACTAGTAATAGAGAAAGAGAATTTCCTAAACCTTTTCTTCGACGTTGTATTCGGTTGGATCTAAACCCACCTAGTGAAGAAAAATTAACAGAAATTGTTAAGAGGCAGTTCCAAAACTATGGTGATAAATTAGAGTCTACAAAAATTCAACAATTGATCACACAATTTTTTAATAAGAGAAAAGGGGCAGAGTTGGCAAATGATCAATTGCTGAATGCTATATACCTATACCTTAATGGTGGTCAGCAGGAAGAAATTATCGAGGATTTGTTTCGCGGATTGTAGCGTTTAGGAAAAATATGAAGATCGAAACATTTGATGATTTGGCTGATTCGCTTTGGCTAGCAGCTTGTATTTTGGCAAAATCTGGTGGTTCTCTCGAGAGTCTATCTTCTCAGCAGATCAAAGATTTCACCAATACTCAACCTGATCCCAATAAGTTAAGTGGCGATTTGAGCTTTCAGCTACCCGCTATTTCTTCTATCCTCTCTAGCGATGAGGCTAAAGGATCTATCCATATTTCTAATACCGATAGGAATGTTGTTATGACTCCTACACCAAATGGCCTTATTGCCCCGCCATTTTTCTCTCTCAAGGTAAGTTCATTAGATATTCAGCGGACACTGCGTCCCTTGAAAAGAAAAATTCACACTGCGTTTGTTCCTTCTGTTATTGATGTGCAAGCCACCATTCAGCGCTATGCAGAAGATGTAAATATTGGTTATGAAATTGGTTTAGAAAGTGACCAAGCTCAGTTTGTTGCAGATGCCAGCATCTTGAATCCAGTAATTCGTCAAGGTAAAGAGCGTTGGTTGGATGCGGTGCTGGTTGTTGACAAGTGGGACACAATGGCATGGTGGGGTGATGATGTTGAAAATTATAGACTTATTTTAGAGCAAAGTGGTGTTTTTCGTCGTGTTGATATATGGGAGCTTCATACAGTTAAGGATGACGGAAATTATCTGCCCAAATTAACTCCGAGAGGGTTCAATTCTGTGGTTGGTAATTCAGAAAAAAATGCCACTGAACACTTAAGTTTGTTAGATCCTAGTGGCAGAACTGTGTTTCTTGTTTTGAGTGATTGTGTTTCACCGCTGTGGGATAATTGGCAAATCAACAGCGGTTTGAAAGGTATTGGGCAGATTTTGTATGATTGGGGCAGGTATCACCCCGTTTCTATTATTCAGATGATGCCAAAAAGATTGTGGGCGTATAGTGGTTTGAGTGCTTGCGAATTCAATCAAGTGTCTGCTTCTTTTCCCGGTTCTCCAAACATAGCATTAAATGTAATTGATAAGCACGATGATTCTGTTCCAATTCCAGTGATGTTGCTTGTTCCTGATGAATTAGAAGTTTGGACAAATTTAGTGGCAGGTCACGTTGATAAAGAGCTTTCTTGTATTTATATTGGGCAAAACTTACCAGAAAGCTTTTCTACTAGCAATGAAAACATTGCACGTGAAAAACAAGCCCAAATATTTTTGGAAAATGCTTCGTCTCAAGCTCAGCAGCTTGCTGGCTATCTTATGACTAGTGCGCTTCCTCACACAGTGAGTGAATTAAAAACATTCTGTAAAGTGATGATGGACGAATATCGTCCGGACGTATTTGCCGAGTTAAGTCTGTTTGGAGTGTTGCTTCCCGCAAACGAAAAATTCTTTTTTAGTAAGAATAAAGAAATCACCGAAAATTTAAGACAAAAACTAAGCAGCGCAGACCAGCTATGGATTAATGCAAATGTTTATGACATACTGGGACCTCAACAATTAGATAAAAACGGGACTCCTATTGACTTCTGGGAGTTAGTTCCTGATGAGATTCCTGATGAGATTGTTTCAAGTGAGGGCTTTCAAGTTGAAGCTCCAAATTTTGAATATCTTAAATATCAACCACTTCATTTAAGCTTATGGGGAGAGCAGAATTCCGGCAAGACTTGGTTGATAAAATCCCTTGCCAGACATTTGTTTGAACTAGAAAAAACATCTGAAAAACTGGAGTTTAATATCTCAAGGATCGATCATTATGGGAACACTCACGCACAATTTCCTATTCAAATCCCAGAGGATGGGGCTACAAAAGGCATGCAAGATCATTTGTTTTTGTTTAAGCGGTCGGTTAAAGGCGATGTGAAAGATGATATTAATAATTATTCGCAGACGATTTGCTTTCACGACTTTCCTGGAGCAGAATGTGTTAAATTGCCCGGGTTCATTAAGACGATATATAAGCATTCTGATGCCCTCTTCTTATGTCTGGACTTTACAATCTCTTATAATGATGACAGAAAGAAAAAGGAAATACGCGATAACATAATAAACCTTCTTAATGAATTGACGTACTATAAGAATCTGCGCTATCTTTCAGTCTGTATAACAAAAAAAGATGATTTACCGGTGAAGCGTGAGCCTTGGGATATGGTTAAAGATTTTCTAGGCAGGGATATTGCCCAATCTCTACAAAGTATCCCGGAATTAAAAAGTAAGGCTTTCCTAATGTCTTCGTTAGGGGATACAAAAAAAAATAGACTGCCTGATGAATGGAAACCTGAAGGTGTGGCCTCCCCGATTTTTTGGATTCTAGAAAACGAAAAACCTTGGCCTAAACAAGGATATATTCCTTACCCAAACGAAGTAAATTATTAATTAAGGTGTTAAATGGACTATTTAAAGCAAGACATAATGGCAAACCCTAAAATACTTCTTTGGGGACCCTCCGGTTCTGGAAAAACCTGCCTGCTTAATGCTTTTGCGCGTGAAATTCATTTTCTTAGTAAAAAAAATGAATTTTCAGCATATTCATTGCTTGATAAAAGAAGTCGTATTCCGGTAAGTTACCTGTGGAATAAAGAATTTGGTGCGCCAACTACTAGAGCTGAGGATTTGGATTTTGTTTTTATTAATAATATAAAAAAACCTAAGTTGAAAGACATTGAGCACACCATTCGCGTTTATGAGGATCGAGGTGATGCTTTGGTGCAAGCTTTGAATCAATCAAGAGGTTCAACCATAGCTGGATCGTCATTAAGAGAAGCTACACATATAATTGCTTTGATTGATTTAACTTTGATTACCGATTCGGTTTGGGAGAAACATCTCCCTAAAAGTAAACAAGCGATTTCGAAAATTGAATATTTGAATTACATACAAAAATTAATTCAGATTGCATCTGAAAAATCATATCCATTAAATATAGCCATATGCCTAAACAAGATGGATCTATCGAGTCTGCGTTGGGAAGACCCAAGAACTCTAATTGAAATATATCTCGGAATAAATTTTTTAGATACGATCATGTATCATGCCCGCGGAAACATAAATATTAGTTTTTTTGTTACTTCTGCTATGGGATACTTTTATGATAAAGAAGGAATTGAGCACCCTAATTACGACGCAAATAAAAGTGGTCCTTTGCATGAAAATGAATGGCAGCCTTGGAATGTCTCCGCTCCTTTTTTTTGGATGTTTAACGAGATTGAAAGGCGGGAAATAGAGCGATCAAGAAAGATTAGTTTTGCTTGGAAGCAAACTGAAGAGGATGTTCCAAGCTATCCTAAACCGTTTTATTAAGTGATGTTGCTACCTTTCTCAAGTTGTCGAAAAAATTGGCTTGAATTATTGCAACGTATGGATGTTCTGCATGAAGTGAGTTATTGATAGATTTAGGATAATTGAATTATGGCAGACAATAAACAATATATTGAATATGGGAAGGTGTTTACGCACCATGATGCTACGGATTTTCAAATCCTTGACCGGTCCGGAGATGAAATTCTGGCTATTGCCGGTCGCGAACGATGTGAACAGTTTATAGATTGGGGCTTGAATTTTCCACAACCACCCAGTAAGTCTCCGTTTATTCAAAAAGTACCAAATCATTCGGTCGCCCTTCTACCTTTTAGGGGAAGTTATTTATTTGTTCAAATACAACGACGTGAGGAGGGAGAGTTTGCGCGTAGTATGGACTCTATTCCAAGGATTAATAGACCGTTTAATCAACTTCGATTTACTCTTCTTGATGAAAGTCAAATTTCTTCTTATCTTAGTATAAGCAAGCTTTTTTATTCGAGACTCTTGTATGAAAACAAAAAAAATAATAACCTTGGTAAACATCCCAACGCGCTAAAAGATTACACCTCTCCTGGAGGTGTAAGTTCAGAATTGCTTCCAAATGTAGAATCAATTGAAAGATGGGATGAAAAGGATGATCCCTTTGTAATTGCTCTTATCAATGCTTTTGCTGGTAGCTTAAACAAGAAACGATCTAATTTGGATGTAGTTGTTTTATGTTCTGATCTTGAATGGCATCAAAAATTAAACATTGTTCAAAAGGCCCAGATTCTTCTTTGGCCTCTTTTTGGCATATTAACTTTTGCACTTGATTACATTACGGAAAATAATGTTAATCTACGGTTTTATAATAACCCTCTCCCAAAAGCGTTGGGCGGGATAATTCCTCCAAGTCTTGATTCTATCTTAGGTGTCAAAACTGAATTGTACGAGGACTTGCTTTATATAAGCACATATTTTAGTAATGATTTTTCGGATGAAGAATTTATCCAGAAATTAAGAAAATACTTTCTGGTTGGTTGTGCTGTCAAGAACGCCTCATTAATTGCGGCGATCCTGACCGGGAAGGATTTGCCTCCAGGTGCAAGTATTTTTTCTGTTATTTCAGATAAAAATACTTTGCAAGCAATCAAAGAGAATAATGATTATGGGCTTATTGAATCTCGAATAAAAAATGATTTGCCTGCAACTGATATGCTTTATGCTTTGATTGATCAGGCACCTATAAAGCTATCGTCCGAAGCAAAGCGGGCACTCCTTTTGCCTTTTAGCAATAAAATAAATAATGTTGGCTTAAGGGATGTTGATTCGTTTTTTGAGTTTATTCATAAGTTTTCTGAGACTATAAGCGGTAATACCGATTTATTGGAAAGCTTTTCTGTACATATTAATGATGAATTGTTTCGACTTGTAATGCAAGAATCCAGCTTTTATTCTCCTAAGCATCATAATATAGCATTAAGAATGTTTGTTCTGCGTACGAATTGGTTGTTTGATCAACACTTGATAGGCGAAGACTGGTTTGAACTTTATTCGTGTCTACAAGTTGATCTTCATAACAAAGATATGCTGAGGCTCTTAGGAAGTTCGTTTGTCAATTACGTGGAAAATCACGAGCGTATAAACTTCGGTGTTATTACTCAGAAAATTATGAATGATCTTTTCTTGCGCGTGGATTTAATCGGCAATAATGAAGTTACTGATTTTTCCTTGAGATATTTGTTGAAATTATTTCCTTTTGACTTTGAAGTTTTCAATAAATCATTAATGGGGTTTGTAACCAGATCAGATGCCAATTGGCTTGAAGTTACTGAATATTTTTGCCAAGAGAAGAAGATTAGTGGTTTAATTTGGTTACTTAACTCTGGCAGGGATGATAGTGAACTTTTTTCAGAATTGTTGTTTAGGTTCCTTGAAGTCCCATTGACGGATGATGAAATTTCAATACAGATAGATCATGTTGAATCTTTGGTTATGATGCTGAAAACGGAAATTTTAGTTTTGCACGATTTGGATAGAAAGAGATGTTTCGACCTTATTAATCGACTAACATCTATTTCTGTTACAAGGTCAAACTTTCCTGAGCAATGGTTTTTTGATGTCATAGTCAATCTTGAAGAGATGGACTATATTATTTATTTCTACGAGAATTTGTATAATGAATATCGAAAATTGAGCAGGCCGAAATTTATCTTTGAAAAAAACCCGAGATTGGAGAGGTTTTTAAAGATAAACTTTGATAGAGATCTCCCTAGGCTAGGTTCTTTGTGTGATGAAAATGTTAGAGTTTTATACGTGATTTTAAAATCTCAATGGAACGATATAAATAACATAGACAAAGTGCTGCAATATTTTATTGGTAAAATTTCTACAAACTCTTTTTCAAACCAATTGCTGGCAATGATAGTGATGGATGGAGAACTGCTTTCAGATAACTTGAATAACTCTGTAATTCAAGTTCAAACCTTCCGTCTATGGTTGGTAAATACACGAACATCATTACTTCGAAGATTTTATGAAAAGCCCGGTACAGGCGAAGATATGTTGCGTGGATATGCAATTTCGGCCAATTTCTTAAGTGATGATTTTGGTTGGGAAGTTTTTGTAGAGGATTATTTGGCGTTATTTCCAGAAATTTTTATATGGGATGAGTATGTAGAGAAAATAACCAATTGGAAACAGTCTGACCCTAATAGTAAATTCTCGACTTTTTCTAATCATATTAAGTCTTTAGGTGATTCTAACATGCCCGTCGAAGTTGACTATAAAGTTAGATTAGAAGCTGTAAAAGCTATGGTGGAATATCAGGATAGAAAAACATCTTTATATTATGAGAGAGCGAAACACTATATTTCAAAACTTTCCCGTGATTCTGCAACTTTAAATAAAATTAAAGATGTAATTACTCTTGAACGTCCCTCACCTAATATTTCAATAATGAAAAAGAATATTAAACAGATTGACCTTTTGCAAGAACAAGGATCAGCTGTGATCAGTCAAGATGGTTCGCTAAATTTAATTGAGCAGCCAACGAAGCAACAATATCCTAGAAAAAAAATAAAGCCCTTGGATGTTGATGCAAATGCGGTAAGTTGGGCGCGAAAAAGACTTGCTGAAGATAGTTACTTGCCTTTGAATCGCGTTGAGAAGCCTCAGACGATATTACCTGTTATAGGAGTTTTGATTTTGGTTGTGTTAGTATTAATATTAATATGTTTGGGCACACAATTTTTTTCTAGCACTTTTTTTAATTTTCTATTCAGTAGATTTCAATAATAAACGGAATATCTTTATATGGCTTTGTTGGTAGGGGCATGCTAAAAACATTAACGCAATTCAAATTTTCCATATTCCCTCCCATGCTATAATCCCTTTCTTGAAAGGGAACTTATGCTTAAAAACTTTGTAAAATTATTCAGTGGCGACCCCACAAAAAAGACAGTTGACCAATTTGCCGACCTCGTTGTACAGGTCAATGCGCTTGAGGCGGAGTATGAAGCCTTAAGTGATGATGCCTTGCGCGCCAAGACAGACGAATTCAAGGCTCGCATCGCGCGGGCATTGGAGGGCTTAAACCCCCCGCCAGTCGGGGGGCAGGGGGGGAACGATGAACGCCAGAAGTTCGAACAGGATGCGTTGGATGAGATCATGCCTGAGGCCTTTGCCGCCGTGCGTGAGGCCTCCAAGCGCACGATAGGTCAGCGCCATTATGATGTACAGATCATCGGCGGCGCGGCCCTGCATAGCGGTCAGATCGCGGAGATGCGCACAGGCGAAGGCAAGACTCTCGTTTCGACCATGCCTGTCTATCTCAACACGCTGACCGGTCATGGTGTGCATCTCATTACAACCAATGATTATCTGGCGCGGCGTGATGCGCGTTGGATGGCTCCCATTTTCACCGCCCTCGGCGTTTCGGTCGGTGTTTTGCAAATGGCCGCCGCCACCGAGAACGGCAAGAAAGCCTTCATGGTGGATTTCGAACGCGAGTCACCGCATGAAGATCAGCATCATTTGCGTCTCGTGGATCGTGTCGAAGCCTACAGCGCGGATGTCACCTACGGCACGAATTCTGAATTCGGTTTCGACTATCTGCGCGATAACATGGCCATGCGTTTGGATCAACGTGTTCAGCGCGGACATTATTACGCCATCGTCGATGAAGTGGATAACGTGCTGATCGATGAGGCGCGCACGCCGCTTATTATCTCCGGGCCTGCTTCCGGTGACCTGGAGTGGTACGGCAAGATGGCGCAGGTCGTCAAGCAACTCAGACCTGAAGATTTTGAAGTGGATGAAAAGAATCGCAACGTCTCTTTGACCGAAGTCGGTATCAGTCACGTTGAATCCATTTTGGGTACGACCCTGCTCGACCCAGATAGACCCGAAGATTTAACTCCCGAGCAGGCGCGTCTCACAGGCTATCTCGAACAATCCTTGCGCGCGCAGTTCCTGTTTATCCGCAACAAGGAATATCTTGTGCTGGGCGGCAAGGTTGTCATCGTGGATGAATTCACGGGGCGCCAAATGCCCGGCCGCCGTTGGAGCGACGGTCTGCATCAGGCCGTGGAAGCCAAGGAAGGTGTGAAGGTCGAGCCGGAGAACGTCACCTATGCCACCATCACATTGCAAAATTATTTTCGCATGTATCAAAAACTGGCGGGCATGACCGGTACCGCGCTGACCGAAGCCGAGGAATTCAACAAGATCTATAAATTGGAAGTCGCGCCCGTCCCGCCGAATCTGGAATATCAATCCTATGGCAAGGGCGCTTCATTGACAGAGATCAAGACAAAAGATGATGAAGGCTATCCCTATTCATATTTTGCGCGCATGGGTGAAACCGCGCCATTGTTCTATAAACGAAAAGATTTTCCGGATGTGATCTATCGCACGGTCGAAGCAAAATTGCGCGCCATTGCGACCGAGATCATCCGCTATAACGCGCTTGGCAAACCGATGCTGGTTGGCACCACCTCGGTTGAATCATCCGACCGTCTTTCGGGTCGACTCAAGGCCGAGCCTGTCCGCCGTTTACTGCAAGTGACTCTGGTCCGGGAGGCTTTTATCAAAGCCACCAACAAGGAGGAGGACGGCCGTCTCATTCCCGAACTCGCGCCGTTCAATGAACCGCTCGAAAAGATCACGCCGGATGCGATGCGGAATTTCATCAAGCCGCATGGTTTAACGAATATCAATCCTGAAGAACCATCCAATTTAAAGACTCTGCTTGAATTGCTCTTCCTGCCTGAAAGTGCGGGCGAGCGTTTGAAGTCGATCATTCAGGGCGGTGTTTCGCATCTCGTCTTGAACGCGCGCAAGCACACCGAAGAATCGCAGATCATCGCGGGCGCGGGGGCGTTCGGCGCGGTGACCATCGCCACCAACATGGCTGGCCGTGGTGTGGATATTAAACTCGGCGGCGAAGTGGCTGAGGAGGTCATCTCCGCTGCGAATCGCGTGCTTCGAAAGGCAGGATACGAAGACCCGTTTGACATGACTCTCGAAGAGCGCCGTCAGGCTTTGCTGAAAGTTGATCCTGTCAACTTTGGCATTTATGACGCTGAAGTAAAACTCTTCCTGCAATATTTCGAAGATATGGAAAGAGTCAAAGAGTTGGGCGGCTTGCATGTCATCGGCTCGGAACGTCACGAAGCGCGCCGCATCGATAATCAGCTCCGCGGCCGTGCCGCCCGTCAAGGTGACCCGGGTTCGTCACGTTTTTACCTCTCGCTTCAAGATGACCTAATGCGCCTTTTTGGCGGCGAGCAGGTCAGCGGGTTGATGGAACGCCTCAAAGTGGATGACTCGCTGCCTTTGGAAGTGCGTGTCGTGAGTAACATCATCGAAAGCTCGCAGACCCGCGTGGAAGGCGCTAACTTTGACGTCCGCAAACATTTGCTTGAATACGACGATGTGTTGAATACACAGCGCTCACAGATCTACGGTCAGCGTGACCTCATTTTCCAGAAGGAAGATTTGAGCGAAGATATCGCCGAGATGCTGCAAAATGAAGTGACCAAGCGCGTTGACCTTGGCCTCGCCGATGAGGAAGGTCCGTGGAAACTGATCGCCTGGCTGGACCAGGTTCAGCCCGCGTTCGAGTCGCAGAACGGTTTGTTCCCATCCTATGGGTTCAAGTTAATTCTTGGTCAAATTTCATCGGATGTTCGCGCTTCAACCTTGAACCTTATCTCGCGCGCCATCGAAGCCGAGGAAGCTCATAATTTGCGCGCCATCGAATCGCTGGTGGAAAAAACGCGCGAATCCTTTGAGACACAAACATCGGAACGCGAAGATGCCCTCGACGCATATTTCCAGGGTCTGCGCGACATGGAAGACGCGGAGCGCCCCCGTCCGCAAAAGATACAGGAAGAGATCAACGCGCTGGTGCATTTGCCTTTGCGTTTCAATAACGAGATCATGCGTGGCTTGACTGACGATCCGGAAAGCGTGAAGGAAGATATTCTGGATTTGATCGCACAGCAAATGTCTTTGCTGAACGCCAATCGTCTGGTCGGCGCCATTCAGAACCGTGTGGGCGAGCAATTGCCCTGGCCGAATCCCCTGCCTGCGGATTGGGATGAACTGGACGAAGTTGTTTTGCAAACCACACGCGAGGGACTCCTCCACAAGCGTGAACGGCTGAATAAAGAGATCGAACGCGATCTGGATGTTCTGCTCCAGCGTGAGCCAGCCGATACAGATGCATCGAAATTGCGTTTGTTATTAACTCTGGCTCAGGGCGCGCGAGCGTCTTTCGATCAGAAAACGCACAAGCAGGTCAGGCAGATCTATATGCGCTTCACCTATGTTTTCCTGGGTGCGCAATTACTGGATGGCCGCGAAGCGCTGGATATAGATGAAGATGTGATGGCGCATCTCGAGTCTGCTGAAGCGGCTTTGCGCGCCACCTGGGGCCAGAGTGAATTCTCACGTTTGAATCAGAACGCGCAGAAACTTTCAGATTTCGGGCCCGCGGCGCGCATCGCATTCGGGGAAGGGCGGCTCAACGAGACTGCACCAGCCATCAGTGAGTCAGACCGCGCGGTTCTTGTCGACTCGATTGGCAAATATGTGCTGAATGAAGTCCATCGTCAATTATTATTAAGCGCGTTCAGCGAGTTGTGGGTCGAATATTTGACGAAGGTCGAGGCCTTGCGTGTGTCCATCGGTCTCGAAGCTTACGCCCAACGTGACCCGCTGGTACAATACAAAGGCCGTGCGTCTGAGATGTTCCAGCAGTTACTTGAAGATGTGCGCGGCCTTGTGATCGGGCGCGCATTTGCGGCAAGACCGCGGCGGGTTGAGATCACTCCGATCGAAACTTCCGAGAGCAATGTGATGGCCGCCGCGCCCGCTGAAACGCAGGTACAGATCGGCGGCAATAAGAAGAAAAGGAAACGTCGTTAAATTTAGAGGCAGGCTGTTGCGCGAAGATACTGCTCCGCTAAATAAGTATTTTTCTCTTCCAAAGGTGGAGCTTCATCGCCATCTTGAAGGGTCTTTGCGGCTGACAACCATGCTGGATGTTGCCAGACAGCACGGCGTGACGGTTCCTGCCAGTATGTATAACTTGAGCGGCCTGGTGCAGGTGCAGGATCAGGACCCGATGACCTTCACCAACTTCCTCGATAAATTTAAAACCCTGCGGCTCTTTTATAAATCTCCCGATGTGATCGACCGTGTCACACGGGAGGCCGTGGAGGATGCAGCAAAGGATAATGTTCGTTACCTTGAACTGCGCTTCACCCCTGTTGCGCTCAGCCGTGCTGAGGGGTTTCCATTAAACGATGTGATGGATTGGGTGGTCGCCAGCGCGCAGGAAGCCGCGAAGAAATATAAAATAAAGGTTGGTTTGATCGCTTCGGTGAATCGTCATGAAAGCCCTGAGCTCGCCGAACAGGTGGCCTGGCTGGCGGCCGAATATATTAAAGATGGTTTGACAGGGTTGGATCTGGCTGGCAATGAAGCGGAATTTAAATCCGAACCGTTTTATGGAATTTTCAGGGAAGCAAAACAGGCTGGCCTGCATATCACGATCCATGCCGGAGAATGGGGTCCCGCTGAGAATGTAAGCGATGCTTTGCAAAATTTGAGCGCGGAGCGTATTGGTCACGGTGTGCGTGTCTTGGAAAGTGAGAAAGCCACTCAACTGGCGCGCGAACTTGGCGCAGTCTTTGAAGTGTGCGTGACAAGTAATTATCAATCCGGTGTTGTCGGGTCGCTGGTCGAACATCCGCTGCCGCGCATGCTTGAAGCTGGTATAAAGGCGACCGTCAACACAGATGACCCAAGTGTTTCGAGAATTACATTGTCGCATGAATATCAGCATGTATGTGAAGAGTTGCTTGTGCCAATGGATGTGTTGAAGAACTCTGTGATCGATGCGGTGCAGGCGGCATTTTTGCCTGATGTGGAAAAACAAAAGCTGGTTGCATCGCTGAAGAAGGAAATGGAGTTGTAAGTTTATGTCGTTGCGAGGGCGCTCTTGATCTTAGCCCGAAGCAATCTCCTAATATGGTGAGAGGTTGCTTCGTCGGGAAGAACGCCCTCCTCGCAACGACATGGTTAATAAACCCCACCACACGGTGTCAAGGATATCAAAGGCGCTCCTTTGGGTTCTTCAAAAGCTGTGGTGAAAATATTGTAATACCACCAAAGGAGTGAACCTATGAACGATCTATTTAAGTCCCGTGATGTATTGAAAGTGGGGAATAAGGAATATATTTTCTTCCGCCTCGATGCGCTGGAGAAGGCGGGTCTCGTCAAGTTGAGCAAACTGCCTTTCTCGATCCGCATCGTGTTGGAAGCCGCCCTTCGTCAATGCAATGATAACGAGATCACGCAGAATGATGTGAAGAACATCGCCGCGTGGACGCCGAAAGGGGCGCGACCCGGCATTCCGTTTTTGCCCGGCCGCGTGGTGATGCAGGATTTTACAGGCGTGCCCGCAGTCGTTGACCTCGCATCCATGCGTTCAGCCGTTGCACGTTTGGGCGGCGACCCGAAGAAAATTAATCCGCTCGTGCCGGTTGACCTCGTCATTGACCACTCGGTGCAGGTTGATTTTTTCGCCACAGCCGATGCGCTCAACCGCAATACTGAAGTCGAGTTCACACGCAACCGCGAACGTTATGAATTTTTGAAATGGGGACAAAAAGCTTTCACCAATTTCCGCGTTGTGCCTCCGATGACCGGCATTGTGCATCAAGTCAATTTGGAAAATCTTGCCGAAGTTGTGATGACAAAGGAGACCTCCGAGGTTTCCAAAACCTCGGAGGTTTTGGCATTTCCCGACACCGTCGTCGGCACTGACTCGCACACCACCATGATCAACGGCCTCGGCGTTGTCGGCTGGGGCGTGGGCGGTATCGAAGCCGAAGCCGTCATGCTCGGCCAGCCGATGGACATGCTTCTCCCCGATGTGATCGGTTTCAAACTTTACGGCAAACTTAATGAAGGTGTCACTGCCACCGACCTCGTGCTGACCGTCACTCAAATGCTGCGTAAAAAAGGCGTGGTTGATAAATTCGTTGAGTTCTTTGGCGAAGGCCTCAACAACATGTCGCTAACAGATCGCGCCACAATTGCGAACATGGCTCCCGAATATGGCGCCACGATGGGATATTTCCCAGTCGATGAAGAGACGCTTCGCTACATGCGTCTAACGGGTCGGCCAGACGAAGTGATTGATCGCACCGAAGCATACATGCGCGCGCAGGGATTATTCCGCGACGCAAATTCCCCCGAACCAGAATTCACCGACACCCTCGAACTTGACCTCTCATCTGTTGTGCCATCTTTGGCGGGACCCAAGCGACCACAGGACCGCGTCGCTCTGACCGATATGAAGGATACATTCCGAAAAGCTCTTACCGCCCCGATTAAAGATCGCGGCTACGAACTTTCCGGTGATGCCTTGAATCGCGAAGCCACTTTCGGTACGAACGGCGGCTCACAAATCATGAAGCATGGCGCGGTTGTGATCGCCGCCATTACCTCCTGTACCAACACATCCAATCCGTCCGTATTGATCGCGGCTGGACTTGTCGCAAAGAAGGCAGTTGAAAAAGGTTTGAATGTAAAGCCGTATGTGAAGACCTCTCTTGCACCCGGCTCATTGGTTGTGACTGAATATCTTAAGAGCGCTGGCTTGATCGAGCCTCTTTCCAAACTTGGTTTCAATGTCATCGCTTATGGCTGCACAACTTGTATCGGCAACTCCGGTCCATTGCCCGGTGAAGTTGCGAAGGCTGTCACAGGCAGTGACCTTGTTGCTGCGGCCGTGATCTCCGGCAATCGCAACTTTGAAGGCCGCGTGCATCCGTTAGTCAAAGCAAATTATCTTGCATCTCCACCTTTAGTCGTCGCGTATGCCCTCGCCGGCACCGTGGATATTGATCTGGTCACCGAGCCGCTTGGCACAGATAAAAACAATCAGCCTGTATATCTCAAAGATTTGTGGCCCAGCCAACAGGAAATCAGCGAAGCGATTGAGGCGAATGTCCGTGCTGAGATGTTCAAATCCAAATATGCGGACGTATTCTCTGGTTCTGATATGTGGAAAGAAATTAAAGTCAAAGAAGGCAATCTATTCGAGTGGAACGATGACTCGACCTATATTCATCATCCGCCATATTTCCAGACTTTGACATTGGATACGCCGTCCATTCAAGAAATCAAGGATGCGCGCGTGCTTGGCATGTTTGGTGATTCGATTACCACCGATCATATCTCGCCTGCGGGCAACATCGCTGCAGATTCTCCTGCTGGAAAATTTTTACAGGAGCGCGGAGTTCAGCCGAAGGACTTCAATCAATACGGCACACGCCGTGGCAATGATCTGGTCATGGCACGTGGAACGTTTGCGAATATCCGCTTGAAGAATGTGATGGTCGCGCCGAAGGAAGGCAATTTAACGAAACATCAACCCGATGGCGCAGAAATGTCCATCTTCGATGCGGCGATGAAATACAAGGAAGCGGGTGTCGCATCCATTGTCCTCGCAGGCAAGGAATATGGCACAGGCTCCAGCCGTGACTGGGCCGCAAAGGGTCCGATGCTGCAAGGCGTGAAGGCGGTCATCGCTGAATCGTTCGAGCGCATTCATCGTTCGAATTTAGTCGGCATGGGCGTGCTTCCGCTGAGATTCACTCAGGGACAAAACGCCGAGTCCCTCGGTCTGGATGGAAGCGAAGTCTTTACCATCGAAGGCCTCAATGACCAGATCAAACCCCAAAGCGAGATCACGGTCAAGGCGAAGAAATCCGACGGCAAGGTGCTTGAATTCAAAACGACAGTGTTGTTGAATACCGATGTTGAGGTGAATTATTATCGCAACGGCGGTATTCTGCATACAGTGTTGAGAAATTTAGTGAAGTAGTAAAACGAAATGGAGCGGGCGAAAAACCCGCTCCATTTTTATTTAATCAGGAATTAATGATCGTCCGACTAAAGTCCTGATTTTGTACGACCTTGGTCAGCCCAAATTTAATACCTTTGCCCATGCAACCTGGGAGGAGAACTTGTTATCATGACATGGATATCAAAACCTAATCATGTTGAGGTATCCATATCTATCTTTGTTGGAGCAAACTTATGTTGCAATCCCCATTCCTGCCGCAATGCGTATATATCCTGGGAAATGGTTCCATGTTGGATGAAGGCGTTACTCACGTGTTGTCTTCCAAAACCAAATTACGGGTCTGGGGCAGGGAATATCAGGATGATGTAACTTTCCTGAAGGATGTGGAGTTGGCGCGCCCGGATGTGATCCTTGTGAATGAGGCGGCTTCCGGCGACTCGATGCGTATCTTAAAGCTGCTTTCATCGGTTCCCTCATTCATTGGGGTGCGCGTTATTTTTTTGCGGCTATGCAATAACATGATCGATGTATACGATAGGCGGGATGAACAGGATACAGTTTATGATCGTAAGAATGGTGTCATTGCCACTGCGAGCCATGATCTGGTCAATGCCATTCTGCTTGGTTGATTTTATTAAAATGGATACAAAAAGGACTGGCCGCGGCCAGTCCTTTTTTATTACTTCTTCTTTTCCATATCCTTGCGGATCTGCTCTCTCAAAGCATCTGCTTCAGGTGAGCGCTGCGTTTTAGATGCCTCATTTGCCATGGCGCTAAAGCGATCTGACAATAACATCGTCAGCAAGCCTTCCATCACATTACTGGTAGTGCTTCCGCCTTCGCTGTTGTTACCGCCAACTACGACACGCGGCACCACATCCACACCAGACGACTGGATGGCTTCCGAGAAACGATTCAGCACCTGCTGAGTCACCTGGAATTGTGGTCCGCCATAGGCGCGGACCTGTTCCTCGGTGGCCAGAGCCTGCGCGATACCGATGCGGGCGATCTTTTCAGCTTCCGCTTCCGCCAGCGCGCGGATCTGTTGGGCCTGTTGCAGCGAGCGCTGATACTCAGCTTTACCCTGGTCGGTTTGGATGTTGATGTTCAACTCGGCTTCGGTCAATCTCGTTTGCATTTGCGCGCGTGATTGGGCTTCTTTTAGCTCGCGTTCCTTAACGGAGGCTTTTTCCTGCTGGGCGTACGTCTCGATCTGTTCGGCAGCCACCTGGCGCGAGCGTAACTGGTTGAGGATCGTCTCGATTTGAGTATCACCCTCGGGCGAAGAAGGCGTACCGATCAACACTTCCTCCAGCTCAAGGTTGTAGTGCTCGAACTTTTCCTTCATCTCCAGGCTGGATTGCTGCTGAATGGCGCTTCGTTCCTGCAGGAGTTGAATGAGTGTGCGCGTCTGGCCGACGTTCTTGAAGTAGGCGGATACCATCGGGTCGAGGGTTTGTTCCACCAGTTTTTTGATATCACCAAACCGCTGGATGACGAGCGGGGCTTTCTGATAGTCAATATGGACAACGACCGACAACGGGAGCGACGGTTCGAACGCGTCCTTTGTGATGAGTGAGACTTCGGTTAGATTTTCATCGAATTTGTGCGCGCCAACATCCGCGCGGATCCACTTTAAGATGAAGTTGGTCGTCGGGACGGAAATGATCTTACCCGCATACGTGTTGAAGGCGTATTTACCGGGCAGGAGCGGCTCATTCCAAATACCACGGTTGCCTTTGGACGCCAGCTCGCCGTGACGATAGTCTACGCCTGAAAGGTCCGCGCCCATTTCACCTGTGTATGAAACTACCACGCCTACATTACCGACCTCGATGATCGTCTTCTGGATCATCTCGATCGTGCCGAACAGACGGTTAACGTAATATGTGCCTTCGACCAGCACTTGTAACTGGCGTCCACGCAACCCGCCGGCGCGCAGGAAGTTATCGGCATCCTGGAATTTATTATGATAGGTATCTGTCTGAGCAGGGTTATCACCCACTACTGGGGCAATGATCTCACCTTGCGCGAGCGACGGGCCGTCATGGATGGTGACAACACCGATCGTGTCGTCTGTATCCTTAATCACCACAGGGCGGAAGCCGCCGCGTTCTGCGATCACTTGCGCCATACCGCGGATCGTATCGCCTTCTTCCTTGCTGAGTGCCAGCGTGTAAATGCGTTCTTCGGTGATGACAATGAACTGCACCAGATTGAACGCGTAAGTACCTTCACGCAAAATACGGCGCTGCGGACCGCGCTGTCCGCCGTTCTTGAGGAAAGCTTCCACATCCTGAAAGTCGGTCACTGTGGCATTGGAAGCCAACACCTGCGCGGGGTCCAATTGCTTGCCGTCACGCGCGAAGACATAACCGATCTTGCCCTGGGAAATGGTCACCAAAGGCATCATATGGACAACATACTGGATGGGCATCAGGTAGTGCAGACCACCGCGCAGGATTTGCGGCTGGTAACCCGCTTCGCCGTTCATGGCGATAAAGCCCGATTTTACAGAGCCTTTACCGCTGAAGCGCTTCTCAATAATGCCAATGCGGTTATTGGGGATGAACCGTATCCCGGATAGCATGATGAGAGCCAGAATTCCAAGCACTACATAACCCACAACTAATAGTACAGACATTTTTTCTCCTTTGTGCGCAGAATTACGCACAATACATAATTACGGATTTGCCGAGGCAAGGTTGCTGTATTTTACTCTTTTGAAAGGTAACCTGTATCGCTCTTTGGTGCTATTTCAGGTGTGGGTATTGAGGTAAATATGAAGTGAAACACTGCCATGAAAAAGAGTACAATACCAAACAACTATATTTTCCCGTTCAAGACAGGAGAAAAATTATGGCAAAGACTTATATTCAGAATATGCTGGGCGAAAATGAGCGCGTTATTTTGGTCACCCGTCAGCATGGATTTGTGCTCTTCAGTTCCATCGTGGCGGAGATCGTTGTCACATTGATCGTGATCGCTTCATTCATTGTAATGACCCTTACCAACCCTGTGGCGGCATTTGGTTTTCTGCTTGCTCTGGTGCCGCTTGCCATCATGACGCGCGACATCCTGGCCTGGAACAATCATCAATACATTGTGACCAACCGACGCGTGATCCAGATCTCCGGCATCATCAATAAGGATGTGGTTGACTCGTCTCTGGAAAAGGTCAACGATGTCAAGATGACCCAATCCTTCTTTGGCAGGCTGTTCGATTACGGTGATGTTGAGATCATGACCGCCAGCGAGACGGGAGTCAACCTCTTCAAGCGCATCGGCGACCCGGTCAAATTCAAGACCGCGATGCTGAACGCCAAGGAAAAACTGGGCTACGAAGGGACAGGCACTCACACGCAACGCTCTGTCAGCATCCCTGCGCAGATCGCTGAACTGGATGAATTGCGCAAGCAGGGCATCGTGACCGATGAAGAATTCAAGGCAAAGAAAAAAGAGTTACTGGCAAAGATGTAGTTTGTAAAATGGACTGGTTATTGAGACCAGTCCATTTTTAATTCTTCTTTTTCATATTTTGTGAATCTGTTCACGCAATGCGCTGATTTTAGGTGAACGTTTGATTTGCACGCGTTTAATGATAGGGATATGCAAGCCTATTTCATACTTTCAGCAATGGCCACCAGATCAGCCAATGGTATCGGCGGGATCGTCTCGCCGCCCAGAAAATTGATGGAGAATGCCATGTCATCTATTTTCCAACTGAGAGCATAACTATCCGCAGAGGCATCCCACTTATACGCCGTTGTATCTGGTGATTCGTAAACATACGCTCCCCGAATAAACACTCCCTCAACATCACCGATTGGCACAGGTGTCTCGTAAGGATGCAGAGCTGGTCCCAAGTCAAATGTCCCGCGTCGCTGTAAAATATATATTACTTTCGAATATTCCGATCCTTCGAGTTGTGAAATGAATTCCAAGGCGACCCATCGTGCCCCGGAATTATAAGATGCTCCATTGAAAATATATCCTTCAGGAAGATAAGATGGTTCCAACACATCAAACCCGGCCAATTTTTCTGCTTCCTCTACTGTAAGCGAGAATTCCAGAGGCTCAGGGGTTGATGTGTATTCGACGATATCGTTATTATCTGACCGTGGTTGCCAGGATGGACTGTAATACAAGGAACCATTGCCAATTGCAATTTGAAAAGGCTGAATCGATGGGTCTTTCAAAGACTCATTCACATTCACTATGTACATGTCGGTTTTGCCGAGAGAAAAGATGTTGAATGCAATATATTTATCATCGGGCGACCAGATAAAGTCTGAAGGTGCCCATAAGTGCATGGCATTACTAGTAGTGCCTTCGACGTGTATTGGGGAATTAAGAAGCGATCTGACTGTACCTGTTGAATTTGCCCAAAACAGCCACTTGTCACCATTTGGGCAATAAGCGCCGATCACTACATTCCCATTGGATGACTGTTTATAAGAGGAGTAGCCGCCTGTATTACTGTCCAAAAGGTTGTGACAATTTTCGATTGGGTTTGCCGTGGTAATTGTGCCGTCTGAACGTACCCAAGTAAATGCAGGGGATGAAGACACTATGGCGGAACCTGAAAGGAAATATGTTCCATCCCAGTAGCCTCCTATTTGTGAATCCGCTTTAGCATTTGTAATGAGTGTGTTGCCATCCAAGCTAGCCTCATAAGCCGTCCATTTATAGTTTTCTCCGCTACCGCCACCGCCAAGTAAAGAATTCCAGTTGGAGGCAATAAAGGAAATGGACTGTCCATCACGAGACCAGGAATAATTCACAGGATAAAGCGTCTCATCCGACGGCAATATTTTTGTAACATTTGTGAGGTTGTTTCCATCTGCATCGGTCGAATAGATACGAGTTACACTATTTTCAAAAACAATAAAAGCAATCTGTTTTCCATCAGGCGACCAAGATGGAGAAGAATATTTGCCCGCTTCATTGACAAGCGGCTTTTTATTTTCTCCATTGGCATCTATGCTATAAAGAATCCCATTTTCCTCCCCGGGAACTATTTGTGAAAAGATCAACTTATTCCCATCAGGTGACCAGAGGTTCAGGCTAAGATTATACGGTTCGCCAATCCAGTGGTCGGCTTTATCGACCGTGAGTTGGGTAACGTCGGAACCATCCGCATTCATCAGAAATATCTGCCTGAAACCAGTCCTGTCACTTTCAAACGCGATGCGCTTCCCATCCGGTGACCAGACCGGATTCATATCCTGCGCGGGGTTGTTGGTGAGGTTAGCCAGTTCACTACCATCGGCATACATGGTGTAAATTTCAGGATCACCACTTTTTTCTGAAACGAACGCAAGCAATCCGCCATTGGACTTGTCCGCACCAATTGCTTGCTGTGCAGGAGAAATTGGCGCAGATATATTTGTTGAAGATTTTTGTAATTGTCGAATAACAGAGCTGAATATCAAACCCAATACGAGCAATGCAGCAATCCCCGCGAGCGTTTTTAGTCCGGTATTGATTCGGTTCGTCATAATGATCCTCCGTGATCGTGAATGAATCGTTGTCATCACATTCGTGGAAGGACCGTCGTGTGCATCCCATCTTGCCTGAAAGTTTTTCTTCAAACGCGCTTCGAGTGCGTTCAACTCGTCCGCTTCGGCGCGGCATGAGGCGCAGTCGCGCAGGTGCGCGTCGAGCAGGGCGCGCTGATTCTCGCGGAGCAATCCGTCCGCGGCGGCGCGCAGATAACGGTGGGCTTGTTTATGGTTGATCCCTGTCATCTTGGTTCTTCCTTCAATTGGGCGCGTAATTTTTCGCGCGCATGGTTCAGGCGGGAGTGCACCGTTCCGGGTGGGATATTTAACATCGCGGCGATGTCAGCTATCGGCAGGTCATGATAGTAGCGCAGCACAATTGGGATGCGGTGTTTTTCATCGAGGGTGCGGACTGTATTCCAGAGTTCCGCATCTGACTCATCCTGTATCGCTGTTGTTTCGGGATGTTCAACCTCGCCGCGCAGGTGAAACAGACTCTGCAGAATCTGCTGTAACCGCCCGCGAGTTTTTCCGCGCTGCAAACGGGAACGACACACATTGATGGTGATGCTGAACAGCCAGGTCTTGAAAGCCGCATCCTCGCGGAACGACGAAATGGCGCGTAAAGCGGCAAGGAAGGTTTCCTGCGTGCCGTCTTCCGCTTCGTCGGGGTCGTCGAGAATGGAGAGCGCCAGACGGTACACATCCCTTTGATAGGTATGCACCATTTTTTCGATGGCGAATGAATCTCCCTCCCGGCATTGTTCAAGCCAGTGGCTGTCCATGACGGTCATTCTAATGGATTAGACACGGCCCGGGGTGGAAACCTTCATTTCTTAATTTCGTCATTACGAGCGAGCGAAGCAATCTCCACACATATTTTGGATTGCTTCGTCGGGAAGAACACCCTCCTCGCAACACTTGCACCGCACGCAAGTGCAGGTGTGACGGAAAGTTTTTTAGGGCGGAACGTGACGCTTGACACTTCGACACCCGACACTTTTGACACTCATTAAAAACCTTCGTGCCCTTTGTGTCCTTCGTGTTTAAATCTCGGTTATACTTTGCCCCGCAAACTATGACTGACCACATCCGTAATTTCTGTATCATCGCCCATGTTGACCATGGCAAATCCACGCTTGCAGACCGCCTGCTTCAATTGACAGGCGCCATCTCTGAGCGCGACATGACCGAGCAGGCGCTCGACAGCATGGACCTCGAACGCGAAAAAGGCGTCACCATCAAGTCTTCGGCTGTCCGCATGTTTTACACCGCGCAGGACAATCAACGCTACGAGATGAACTTGATCGACACGCCCGGACACGTGGACTTCGGCTACGAAGTCAGCCGCGCGTTGAAAGCCTGTGAGGGAGCAATTCTTGTAGTGGATGCGACTCAGGGGATCGAAGCCCAGACATTGGCCAACCTGTATCAGGCGCTCGATGCCGACCTGACAATTGTTCCTGTTATCAACAAAATTGATCTCCCCTCGGCCCGTCCCGACGAAGTGGCTGAGGATGTAGGCTCCCTGCTTGGGGTTGATCCCGATGCGGTTCTGCGCGTCTCCGCCAAGGAAGGCATCAATATCGAGAACATCCTCGAAGCGATTGTCCAACGCGTGCCGCCTCCAAAAGATGTGGATAACAAACCTGTCCGCGCGCTGATCTTTGACGCGCATTATGATTCGTATAAAGGCGTCATCGCCTACGTCCGCATCATGGAAGGCAAGATCAAATCCACCGATGTGCTGCGTATGTTGGCGACCAAACTCGATCTGCGTCCCGTTGAAATCGGCATCTTTGTGCCGAAGATGCAGCCCGTGGACATGCTTGGCTCCGGTGAAGTAGGTTACATTGCCACTGGATTCAAGACTGTACATGAATGCCGCGTGGGCGACACGATCACGCTCGCATCCGCGCCCGCTGACGAACCCTTGCCCGGTTATCACGTCCCCAAGCCGATGGTCTTTGCTGGCATCTATCCCGTCGAAGCGGATGATTACACCACTCTGCGTGAGTCGCTCGATAAATTGCAACTCAACGACGCTTCATTGACTTTCCAACCTGAGACTTCACAGGCTTTGGGTTTTGGATTCCGCGCGGGTTTCCTCGGCTTGTTCCACATGGAAATTATTCAGGAACGTATCGAACGGGAATATGACCTGGATGTTTTATTCACCGCGCCATCCGTGGAATATGAAGTCTTGATGATCGGCGATAAAGTTATTACCGTTGACTCTCCCGCTGAACTGCCCGACCCCAGCAAGATCGTCGAAGTCCGTGAACCGTGGATGAATATCGAGATCATCACGCCGACTGATTATTATGGCCCCATCATGGAACTGGTCACAAAGCGACGCGGTATCTTCAAGCAGCAGGAATATCCCGCGCCTCATCGAGTTCAGCTTGATTTTGAAATTCCACTCTCTGAAATTATTATTGACTTCTTCGATTCGTTGAAGTCACGCACCAAAGGCTACGCCTCGCTCGATTATCAATTCCTCGAATATCGCGCCGACAAATTGCAGAAGCTGGAAATCCTTGTCAACGGCGAACCTGTGGATGCGTTGGCGGCAATTGTCCATGAGAAGGATGCGTTCCATAAGGGACAGCGTCTCATCACCAAGCTCAAGGATCTAATTCCGCGCCAATTGTTTGATGTTGCTGTTCAAGCCTCTTCGGGTGGCCGCATTATTTCACGCGCAAACGTCAAAGCCACGCGTAAAGATGTACTCGCAAAATGCTATGGCGGTGACATCTCGCGTAAAAAGAAATTGCTCGAAAAACAGAAGAAGGGCAAGAAACGCATGAAGATGGTTGGCAGTGTGGAAATTCCGCAGGACGCTTTCATGGCTGTGTTGAAATTGGATGATGATTAATTCAATACCCATTTACCAATTACATGTTGTGAAATTGGTAAATGGGTATTCGTAATTGAACCCCATGTCAAAATTCCTCAAAGATTCTAAACGTTGGCTTCCCGGCGCGCTGATCAGCATTGCGCTGATCGCCGCCATTTTATATTTCGTTGACTTCGGCACAATGTGGAACGCGATCCGCACTGCCAATTACACGCTTCTGGCTGGCTCGGTGATCCTGTCCTTTTTGTGGATGATCGTTCGCGCAAAAGTTTGGCAGACCTTATTGCGCGATAAGCCGAAATATATGGATGTGCTTTATTCAGCGGGCGAAGGATATTTACTCAATAATTTTTTACCCTTCCGTCTTGGCGAACTTGGGCGCGCCTTTCTTCTCAGCCGAAAATCGGGGATGACTTTCAGCGAAATATTACCCACCATCATTATTGAACGTGTAGTGGACCTCGCCTTTTCCGCCGCCTTCCTGATCGCGGCCCTGCCGTTTGTGGTTGGCGCGGAAGGTTCAGGACAAATAGGTTATATCGTTGGCGGTGTTGTAATTTTTGGGTTGATCATGATGTACGTGCTGGCGCGCAATAACAAATGGGCGCTGGATTTATTCCACAAACTCAGCGTGCGCTGGCCGTCCCTGCAAAAATTCGGCGGCAGTTTTCTTGAGTCATTTTTTCAGGGACTAGGCGTTCTAACCGATGGCTGGCTCTTCCTGCGCTTCCTGTTTTGGATGACATTGGATTGGGCCATTGCGCTGGTCTCTTATTATTTGATCATCCTTGCGTTTTTCCCTCAAGCTCAGCCGGTCTGGACTCTCTTTGTCTTGGGTGCGGCGGCCTTTGGCGGTGCGATCCCCGCCCTGCCCGGCGGAGTTGGAACTTTCGAAGGCGCGGTCAGCGCCGCCCTGGTATTGTTCACCGGCGATCAATCCACTTCGCTCGCAGTAGCACTAACGGCCCGCTTGTACAATTATATAAATAGCGGTGTAATTGGCGGTATCGGTCTGATGAGAGAAGGTCAGACACTTTCAGGCGTTTATCGCCAATTGATGAATCTTAGAAATAACGAGAAGGCCGAAGAACCAAAATAAATGTTTCCCCTGTACAGCACCTTGCGTTCGCGCAGATTCCCAATTGTCAACTGGATGTTGATCATATTAAATGCGCTGGTGTTCTACTACGAATTAAAACTGGGCAAAGCGGGACTCAACCGCTTCATCCATGACTGGGGACTGGTTCCGTTTCAGTTGACATCCAATCCCGCTGAGACATGGGTCACGGTCTTCACCAGCATGTTCCTGCATGGAGGCTGGTTCCATATATTAAGTAACATGTGGATCCTCGCCATTTTCGGGAATAATGTCGAAGCCCAAATGGGCAGCGGACGATATTTCCTCTTTTATTTATTGAGCGGCATTGCCGCGGCATCATTGCAAACGTATCTCTCCGCCGCAAACGATATGCCGATGATCGGAGCAAGCGGCGCAATTGCAGGGGTGCTTGGCGCATATTTGATCCTTTTCCCGCAGGCACGGATCGCAAGCCTCGTTCCCATTTTGTTCATTTTTACGATCATTGAAATTCCCGCCGTTATTTTTCTGGGCTTTTGGTTCATTTCGCAATTATTTTCAGGCTGGCTCGCCTTGCAAGGCGCAGACATTAACAGCGTGGCCTGGTGGGCGCACATTGGCGGATTTGTTTTCGGAATGTTCGCAGTTGGCTTTTTTGCAAGAAGGCATTATTAGAAAGTGCGTTGCACTTTACTTAATCACTCACCTTACGCGGTGCCGCTCACATCGTCCCGATGTCCTTCGGGAGGGAATCACGATTGGCGCATAAGGTGAATTATTAAGTCTTCAATCCCGAAGGGATGGTAGGATTATAGAAAAATGCCAACACCATCATCAAATCCCGAAGGGATGATATGGTCGTAAGGATTGTGACAACCCTTCGGGGAGTGTTGCAAAATATCAGTAAGTAATCACAAAGAGGTAAAGAATCCATGACCAAACAATATCTCATTACGGGCGGAGCGGGTTTTATCGGCTCGAATTATGTCCATCGTTTGTTGAAGCGCGGCGAGAAGGTTACCATCTACGATAATTTTTCCCGCGCGGGCGCACCCCGCAACTTGGATTGGTTGAAGCAGGAATTCGGGGGGAATGCTTTCGATGTCGTTGTCGGGGATGTGCGCGATGCCGATAGGATCGCTGAATCAGCTAAGGGCGCGGATGTGATCGTTCATCTAGCTGGTCAAGTCGCAGTGACGACATCCGTAATCAATCCCAGAGATGATTTTGAATCCAATGCGCTGGGCACGTTCAATGTGTTGGAAGCTGCTCGTCTTTCTGGAAGAAATCCAATTTTCATTTACGCATCCACGAATAAAGTGTACGGCGGTATGGATGATGTGGAACTGTTTGAAGAATCCACGCGCTGGCGCTACAAGGATTTGGCGAACGGCTGCCCCGAGACTCAGCCTTTGGATTTCCATTCGCCGTATGGCTGTTCAAAGGGAACGGGCGATCAATATGTGCGTGATTACGCAAGAATGTATGGTCTACGGTCCATCGTCTTCCGTCAAAGTTGCATTTATGGTCCGCGCCAATTCGGGATTGAGGATCAGGGTTGGGTGGCGTGGTTCATCATCGCCGCTGTGATGCGGCGGGACATTACCATTTACGGTGACGGAAAACAGGTGCGCGATATTTTATATGTGGACGATCTGTTGAATGGCTATGATCTCGCAGTTGAGAAGATTGATGTCTCTGCGGGACAGGTCTACAACATGGGCGGCGGACCGGATAACGTGATGTCGATCTGGGCCGAGTTCGGCCCGAAGCTGGAGCGCCTCATTGGAGAATCCATCGAAGTGGCGCGCGGCGATTGGCGGCCCGGTGATCAGAGAGTCTTCTACGCTGACATTGCAAAGGCCGAAAAGGAATTAGGCTGGAAGCCAAAGATCAATGTGGAGGCAGGCGTGCAGAAGTTATTCGAATGGGTGAAGGAAAATCAGAAACTGTTTTAAAGCAAAAGAACCGCCATGAATTCATGGCGGTTCTTTTGCTTAACCGCTCAAGCCGCAGTCCCCGGCGGCGGGGACGCCACCGAGAGCAATCTTTTATGATTGCCCCTACTTGTTCAAAAAATACTTCTTCACAAAATAAACCACTACAATCGTCAAAACGATCGGGCCGAGATATAAACGAATCCCGAGGAAAAAATTGGTGATGTGGATGCCGACAAAGTAAAGGTTTTCCACCGCGCCAACGACCGTTCCAAAGATCAGGTAACGCAGGCCGATGTTGATGACATCATCCGAGTCAAAATAAAAGATGCCCACGACGATCCCGATGATCATCAAAGTCCAGATCAATGCCTGGGGTTGATAAGTGCCCGTGTCCGGCGCGAGCGCATAGGTCACGCCGGCTGTAAGCGCGCCAAGAATGAAAAGCCACTTTAATAGAAGTTTCCAATTTTCAATAATTTCTGCTTCTTTGTCTGCCAAAGGTTGTACCGTCTTCTTGGTTGTCATGATTTTTCCTTTTGAAATTTATTTTTCCTTGAAATGGTTAACCCAATTAAACCACAAAGTTGCAACAATCCGACTTTCAAAGCGCGGGTTTCCCTTAGTGTATAATCTTTCCGCTTTATGAAAATTCTCACTGTTCTCACATATTATCGTCCGCACACCAGCGGATTGACCATTTACGCCGAGCGCCTCGCGCGCGCCTTCGTCAAACGCGGACATCAAGTAACCGTGATGACCACGCAGTATGACCCGTCCCTTCCGCTTGAAGAAATCATGGATGGCGTGAAGGTCATTCGTATTCCAGTGGCGGCGCGCGTCAGCAAGGGTGTCATTGCGCCGACATTCGGCTTTGTCGCTACGAAACTCGTCGCGCAGCATGATGTTGTTCAATTGCACCTTCCGCAATTTGACGCGCCCGGCGTTGCCCTGCGCGCGCGTCTTTTTGGCAAGCCTGCCGTGCTTACATATCACTGCGATCTGTTTCTCACGCGCACATGGTTCAATCGCTTCGTGAATTTTGTTGTGGATTTCCAAAACAATATGGCGGGACGACTCGCGAATCATATTGTGACTTACACACAGGACTATGCGGATAACTCGCCCTACCTCTCACGCTACGCATCAAAACTGACCCCGATCCTGCCTCCGGTCGAATTGCCTGTTCCTACACCTCAGGCTGTCTCCGCTTTCGCGCGCGAACATCACATTGATGAACGCAAGCCGGTCATCGGCATGGCTGCCCGTCTCGCCGCCGAAAAAGGTGTTGAAGTTTTGCTCGATGCGCTTCCCATCATTCTAAAAAAATATCCAAAGGCGCAGGTGTTATTTGCTGGTACCTATCAAAACGTAATGGGCGAACAAGCCTACTCAGACCGGCTCATGCCGCGCATCCATGAATATGAACAGCAGGGACATTGGACTTTCCTCGGCAACCTCGATCCCATTCAAATGGCGGCCTTCTACCCAAATCTGGATGTGCTGACAGTGCCTTCACTTAATTCCACAGAAGCCTTCGGCCTCGTTCAAATTGAAGCGATGATGAACAAAGTGCCGTCAGTTCCTTCGGGATTGCCCGGGGTGCGAAGACCTGTCCAAATGCACGGCATGGGAGTAGTCTCTCAAATCGGAGATTCCGCTTCTTTGGCAGAATCAATTTTGGGCGTATTGGATGAACCGCAGAAATATCAGGGTGATATTGCCGCCATCAAAAAGGCCTATGACCCTGATTCAATCGCGCAGGAATATGAAAAGTTATTTGAGCGATTGATGAAGAGGAGCAAATAAAAAATGGATGCCCTTGGCATTAATACTGGTTTGCTTTTTGTTCAGATACTTCCGGTCATTCTATTCATCGGGTTACCGGTCATCTCACTGCTTGATCTTAGAAAGAAAAACTTAAGTGGCGTAACACTTGGAATATGGGCGCTTATTATTTGTGCTATTCCGGTAATCGGTTCGCTGGCATATTGGCTCATCAAACCTTCCGCAGAGATTAGATAAATGGGCTCGCAAAAAGATTTCCTTTACTTACAACTCCGTGACCTGCCTTACTTCCGCGCATTTCTGCGCGCGATAGAGAGCGGATATTATCAAGACCTGCCCCTGCCCGCGCCGATCTATGATGTGGGCTGCGGCGATGGTCATTTTGCCTCTTTAACTTTTGATCAAAAACTGGATGTAGGACTCGACCCCTGGCACGGTCCCATTCACGAAGCGAAAAAATTCGGCGCGTATAAATCACTAGTGGAAGCCGACGGCGCGCAAACGCCCTTTCCTTCCAATTATTTCTCCAGCGGATTCAGCAACTCGGTGTTGGAACATATCCCGCACATTGACGATGTGCTTAAGGAAACAGCGCGTGTGTTGAAACCCAATGCGCCGTTTTACTTCTGCGTACCGAACACAAGATACTTAAGCGAATTGTCCATTTCAAAAGTTTTGGGTAAGGGTTACACCGAATGGTTCCGCAAGATTTCGCGTGTTTCTCATGCCGATGAACCCGATATTTGGGAACAGCGCCTTGAACGTGCTGGATTCAAACTCGAACGCTGGTGGCATTACTTTTCACCCTCCGCGATGCGCGTGTTAGAATGGGGACATTACTTCGGCGTCCCGTCTGTAGTTGCGCGGGTATTAACAGGCAAGTGGATCATCTCACGCACCGAATGGAATCTGGCTCTCACGAAAAACTTCGTAAAAAAATACGCATCGCCGGACCCAATTGCGAATGGGACTTTTACGTTTTATATTGCTAAAAAGAGACCGTAGACGATAGACCGCTGACCGTGCTGTCCACCGTCCATATCATCCCCTTTGGGGACCGTCCACCGTCCAACCCATGTCATTCGACGAAAAATATTTTTCCACTCACACGTACGCCAATATCACCTTCGCCAAGTACAGCATGTATTGGTGGTCTAACCGATTCTTCGCCATGCTTGCGCGGCGCCATGGTAAACGCGGAGCGCGTCTGCTTGAGGTGGGATCAGGCATGGGGCATTTGGTCGCCCAACTCGAAGATACGTTTGATACGGTCGGGGTTGACCTGAATCATTGGGCGGTGAAGCAATCCAAAGCAGTGGTCAACAAATCATCCTTGCAAACTGCTTCCGCACAGGAATTACCATTTACCAATAACTCTTTCAATGTGGTCATCATCAAACACATCGTGGAGCATTTGCCGAACCCAGAAAAAGCGATCAATGAAATTGGACGTGTCACTGAAAAGGGCGGAACGCTGATCCTTGCCACGCCGAATCTCGGGTCGATGCTCAAACCGTGGAAGGGTGACAAGTGGATCGGCTATCAGGACCCGACGCATATCTCATTGAAACAGCCGCAGGAATGGCTCGAGTTAATTAGGAATGCGGGCTTCAGCCCGCTAAGAGTTTTTTCCGACGGCTTCTGGGATGTGCCATACATCCGCTTTGTGCCGAAACAAATTCAAAAATTATTCTTCGGCTCATTAGGCGGGATTCAAGCCATTACAGGGATCGTATTTCTCCCGATGACCTGGGGCGAAAGTATTTTAGTGTTGGCAAAAAAGAAATAAAGAGTATTGTTGAATGAGCAACCATTCCCAATTCCCAATTCCCGAATTACAAGATAAAGAGTCCCAGGAACCCACAGTTCTTGACCTGTATAAATCCGTCACCAAAGACTGGACTTCGTTCTTCAATTTCATACGCTCCCTGTGGGATGCGCGCCGCCGCGATGAACTCAATCGCTCCCTTGTTGCAGAGACAGCTTACATTATTGAAGAATCCAAACCGGAAGAACCGGCGCGCTCTTCTTATTTTCCATGGCGTTCCGTGCTGGCGCTTTTTCTCGCGCTTGTGGCGCAGTTTTCATTGGAGTCCATGCGTGAGCAGGCCAACCTTGGTGTCGCGCTCTATATTTTTGCGATCGGGTTTTTGATCTGGGCCTACATCAAGGATGAATGGCATTTGCCGGCGCTGCCTGTTTTTGTGCAAATGCCTGAACCCATGAGCACGCGCATCATTCCATTTATTTCCTCCATTATTTTTGCGCTGCTGGCATTTTGGTTCTTCGGCGGCGGGAAGTTTTCAGTTGTCAATGTCACACTTTGGATGACGTCTCTGGCGCTTCTTGTTTATTCGTTGTGGTTGAAAAATCCGAAGATCGCGCAGGAAGCGGACCCCGACGAACGCAGAAAAAGACTTGTTTGGAACGCGCTCGTTGTCGGCGTATTTGCGATCACGATCTTCTACCGCCTCTACCGCACCGACTCTGTTCCCGTGGAACCGTTCAGCGACCATGCCGAAAAAATTCTGGATGTCTACGATATCACGCAGGGTGATACCAGCATTTTCTTTCGGCGCAACACAGGCCGTGAAGCCTTCCAAATGTACTGGACACTGCTGGTCGCCAATGTTTTTGGCACCGGGCTTTCGTACTTAAGCCTCAAACTTGGCACGGCATTGCTCGGAATTCTTACACTGCCCTATATTTATTTGCTTGGAAAAGAATTGGGAAATGAGCGTGTGGGGCTCTTCGCGCTTTTTCTTTTTGGGATCGCCTACTGGCCGAACGTGATCTCGCGCATTGGATTGCGCTTCCCGCTTTATCCACTCTTCGCCGCGCCGACGCTTCTTTACCTGATCCGCGGCCTGCGTACTCGAAACCGAAACGATTTCATCCTCTCCGGCATTTTCCTCGGGCTCGGTTTGCATGGATACAGCCCGTTCCGAATCGTGCCTTTCCTCGTTGTGATCGCTTTTATGATTTACTTCCTGCACGCCCAATCAAAAGGGAATCGTGAGCAGGGAGTCTTGTGGCTGGTTATTATTGCGGTCACCTCATTCTTTATCTTTTTACCTCTCCTGAGTTATTGGATCGAGTTCCCGGAATATTTTGGCGAACGAGCCATTACCCGTTTGACCGGTATTTCCCAGGTGACCGGGATAAGCGTCCCTCTGCCCGGCCCCGCCTGGCAGATATTCCTGTCGAATTTGTATCGCGCCATGTTGATGTTCAATTGGGATGATGGTGAGATCTGGGTCAACTCACTTCCTCACCGCCCCGCGTTGGATATGGTAACGGGCGCATTGTTCGTGATCGGCATTGTCTTGTTGATCGTGCGTTATGTCCGTCAGCGTGATTGGCGCGACTTGCTTCTGCTGGTTTCAATTCCCGTGCTGCTGATGCCGTCGATTCTTTCGTTGGCGTATCCCGGTGAAAACCCCGCGTTGAATCGCTCGGGCGGCGGGGCGGTGCCGGCAATCCTTGTCAGCGCGCTGGCTCTCGATGGGTTGGTAACAGGCCTGGGCGCAGCGCGAAGTGGGAAGCGGCTCTTCATCGCCTATGGGTTGACCGGTATCTTATTGGCCGCATCCGCTTACCAGAATTTTGATCTGGTCTTCAACAAGTTCGATAAAAATTTCAGGGGAGGCGCGTGGAATACCTCTGAAATGGGACAGGTGATCAGCGATTTCCGCGCGCAATATGGGCAGACGGATACGTTCTGGATCGTGCCGTTCCCGTATTGGGTGGATACGCGTCTGCCGGGCGTTTGGGCCGGTATTCCAAATCGTGATTTTGCGCTCTGGCCTGAGAATTTTTCAGCCACATTGGTTTTGCCAGCTCCGAAGATGTTCATCTTCTGGCCCGAGGATCTGAAAACTGAGAATGCTCTTAAAGAACTCTACCCGAATGGTGTGTTGACCCGCTATACTTCGACGTTCGCGGGCAAAGATTTTATGTTATTTTTTGTGGAGAGATAATGTCATTGCAAATAATGTCGTTGCGAGGAGGGCACTTGCTCTTTCCGACGAAGCAATCTCATCGCCATTGGAGATTGCTCACCGCACTGGCGCGGCGCAAGTGTCGGGCGAAGACCAGGAGCGCCCTCGCAACGACATGACTCCTTGACATGGAAAACTATGAACGAAAAACGCGCGTGGGTTTACGATCTGCTTTTTATTCTTATCCTGCTGTTGGCGGGCTATTTGCGTTTGAGTGGTGTGAATTGGGGCGAGGGCTATCACCAGCATCCGGATGAATTGTTTTTCAGCGGTGTGTTGGATAATTTACAAGCGCATACTTGTGAAGACCCACTTCTACCTGTGGAGGCGTGCCCAGCGGAACAAAAACGCTGGCTAAGCTTGGGAGAATATTTGGATTCCGACACATCCACACTCAACCCCTATAACCGTGGTTTTGGTTTTTATGTATACGGCAATCTGCCAATGACGCTGACGCGTGTCGCAATTGAAATCACCAACAACGAGGATATCGGCAAATCGAAATTCTTTGCGAGGCAGCTCTCCGCACTGGCCGATCTATTGACCATCTTCCTGCTTTATCTTATGGTTTCGAAATTGTATGGGCGGCGGGTTGCTTTGATCGCGGCGGCGTTCTCTTCATTTGCGGTCATGCAGATACAGCAATCGCATTTTTTCACAACAGACTCGTTTACCAATCTATTCATGTTCCTGACGCTTTATATTGCGGTGGGGATTGTCAGCCAAAAGGCGGAAGGCCGCTTCACGGAGCAGAAGGCAGAAAGTGATGCGGAAAAGGATGTGCAAAATTTGCATTCCGCATTCCGCGTTCCGCATTCTGTTTTACACATCGTCCGCTCTCCTCTTTTCTGGCTCAGCATTGGGTTTGGCGTTGCGCTGGGTATGGCGATGGCTTCAAAGATCAACGCGGCCGCGCTGGCGATCGCATTGCCGGGCGCGTTTATTGTGCGGCAACTGGTCAATAAAAAACAGATCAACAATGAAATATTTAAATTTATTGTGATCTGCTTGATGGCAGGCGGATTGGCTACGATCATCTCCTTCCGCATCTTCCAGCCGTATGCATTTAGCGGGTTGGGCTTGAATCCGCAATGGGTTGAGAATATCAGCGAACAGCGCGCGCAGGCTTCCGGTGATTCAGATTTGCCCTGGAATTTGCAATGGGCACAGCGCACGCATTTATATTCATTCACCAATCTAACCGTTTGGGGGCTGGGACTTCCTCTCGGCATTCTGGCGTGGGCTGGATTTTTGCTGATGGGCTGGCGGATCATCAAAGGCGAATGGCATCATCTTTTGCTGTGGGGTTGGACCGCGTTTTACTTCGGCTGGCAATCCATGCAGTTCAACCCGACCATGCGCTATCAATTGCCGGTCTATCCGCTTTTGGCGATGATGGCGGCTTGGGGCGTGTTCGAGTTTGCAGGTTTGAAGAAGACCATTGACGATGGACAACAGACCGTGACGCAAACGGTCAACCGTCCACGGTCTATGGTTGCTGCTTTCGTTGGGACTGTCGTCCTCACCCTCACCGCCATCTGGGCTTTCGCATTTCAAAGTATTTATCTACGTCCTGAACCGCGCATGGCCGCCTCGCGCTGGATTTACGAGAATGTACCGGGTCCGATCAATTTACAGATTCGCGCGAGTGATGGAAACGTCATCTTGCAGCCCATATCATTCCCGATTGGCGGGTTTGTTCAATCTGGAGTTCCGTATACCACCGTGATAACGCCGAATCAAGATGGCGTGTTGACCGGCGTAATTCTTGCTCACGCTACCGATCTTTCAACATCCGCAGTCAGACTCGATCTGTCCATTGCCGCTGTCGATGATCCCGGACAGATATTTGCGAGCGCATCCGCCAAACTCTATGCGCCTGATTCAAAAGACCCGCGCGGCCCGAAAATTTCATTTACTTTTGCCGAGCCTGTGCCTGTCTCGGCGAATGCGACATACGCGTTGACGTTGGAAACTTTCGGCAGACAAAACCTGACTCTTTCCGGCGCGTCCTTTGCCAACGAGACGGATTATGATTATGGCCTTCCCTTCCGCATTGATGGGTTTGATCCGTTTGGCGGAATGTATCGCGGCGATCTGAATTTGCAAGTCTATTGGGACGACAATGCCGAAAAGCTGACTCGTTTCATGGATACGCTGAGTCAGACCGATTACATTTTCATCCCGACCAATCACCAGTACGCGCAGATCACGCGCCTGCCGGACAGATATCCGCTTACGACAAAATATTATCGTGAACTGCTTGGCTGCCCGGAAAACGAAAATATCATCAAGTGTTATCGTGTGGCTCAGCCCGGACAATATCAGGGCAACCTGGGTTTTGAGTTGGTGGCGGTCTTTGAATCGTATCCCACGCTTGGGCCGCTGGTAATAAACGATCAAGCCGCGGAGGAAGCTTTTACTTTTTACGATCATCCAAAAGTTTTGATCTTCCAAAAAACTGATGACTTTGATGCGGCGAAAGCGCAAGCCTTGCTTGGCTCTGTGGATTTGACGAATGCCGTTCATCTCACACCGAAGCAGGCTGGCAATTACAAGGACCTGATGCTGCCCGAGACACGCCTTGCGCAACAACGCGCGGGCGGGACATGGTCACAGTTATTTAATTATGATTGGATACAAAATAA
Source organism: Anaerolineales bacterium (assembly GCA_013140605.1). Classification (GTDB taxonomy): domain Bacteria; phylum Chloroflexota; class Anaerolineae; order Anaerolineales; family Villigracilaceae; genus Villigracilis. Next base: position 21,836 of record JABFSL010000001.1, on the reverse strand, counting down.
ATATCCTGTTGTGGGTGTTTTGTTTTGGTATGGATTTATTTTTGTACTCGGACTCTTTGCCTACCCGATCACACGGCTGGCTTTGCCGGGGCTTCGTCAATATGCCTATCCGTTGGGCCGAATTGTTGGGCTGGCATTGCTGGCGTGGATCTCGTGGATGGGCGGTTCAGTGGGCGTGCCGTATACGCGAGTCTCCATCAGTGTGGCGTTTGCCATTATCGCTGTGGCAGGCATCAGCTTGGGGCTGATCCGCAGAAACCAGTTCAAAGATGAGTGGGATTCAAGCCGCAGATTCTTCGTCATGGTGGAGATCCTGTTCCTCGTCTTCTTCCTGATCGATCTTCTTATCCGACTCGGCAACTCCGATCTTTGGCATCCTTCCAAGGGCGGCGAACGGCCAATGGATTTTTCGTATTTCAACGCGGTCTTGAAGAGCACGAGTTTCCCGCCGTATGATCCGTGGTTCGCGGGCGGATACATCAATTATTACTATTACGGTTTTGTGCTGGCTGGCACGCCGTTGAAACTGCTCGGCATTGTGCCTTCGATTGGATTCAATTTTATTTTGCCGACATGGTATGCGTTGGTTGCGATTGGGGCGTTTAGCGTTGCTTATTCACTTGTTGCAACGGATGAAGATTCTGCATTCCGCATTCCGCATTCCACCTTGGTTTCTGGAATTGCCGCATCTGTGATGGCTGTCTTTATTGGGAATCTTGGCACGGTGCAAATGGTCTTCCAGGCATTCCAGCGTCTTGCCATGCCGGTTGATACAGTCCTTGCGGATGCTCCGCTGGTGCAAAGATGGATATGGGCATTCAAGGGAATCATTCTTCTGGCGGGCGATGCCATCCTGCCGATCGGGCGCGGAGATTGGTATTGGAATCCAAGCCGCGTGATCCCATCGGGACCGGGCAATGAGATCACGGAATTTCCGTTATTCACATTCCTATACAGCGATCTGCACGCGCATATGCTTGTCATGCCGTTGACTTTGTTCATCATTGCGTGGGCGGTTTCGTTCATCAAATCGCGCGCACAATTAAGCCGCGCAGAATGGATCGCCGCCTTTGGCATCGGCGCGTTGATGATCGGCGCGCTCAAACCGACCAACACATGGGACTTGTACACTTTCTTCCCGTTCACGGCGCTGGCAATGATCTATGCCATCAACCGTCACTTTGAATGGAAGGGACGTTTCAATCTTCCAGACTGGCTTGGGCGTTTGTTATTTTCAATCGGCGCGGTTATTGTTTTGTATGCGCTTGGCTCGTTGATGTATTTGCCGTTCAACGTCTGGTACAGTCAGGCTTATAACAGCATTGATCCGTGGACTGCGACGCATACGCCCTTCTCATCCTATTTCACGCAATGGGGATTGTTCCTCTTTATCATCACCGCCTGGCTTATCTGGGAAACGCGCGAATGGATGGCATTCACTCCCGTTTCACATTTGAAAAAATTAAATCCCTATTCATTGTTTATCGAAATAGGATTGGGATTGATCGTTGCTTTGCTGGCCTTCTTCGCGATCAAAGATGCGCGCATCGCATGGCTGGCTTTGCCACTCGCAGTTTGGGCTGGGATTCTGCTTCTGCGCCCTAACATGCCGAGTGTGAAACGCGGCGTCTTGCTGATGATCGGCACCGGGCTTGCGCTGACAATGGCCGTGGAAGTCATTGCATTGCGCGGCGATCTTGGCCGCATGAACACGATCTTCAAACTATATATGCAGGTCTGGTTATTGTTCTCGGTCAGCGCGGCGGTGGCTTTTGGCTGGCTGTTGAACGCCTTCCCGTTTTGGCGTTTGCGCTGGCGCACGATCTACCAGACTGGACTTTATATTCTGTTCGCGGGCGCGTTCTTGTTTACGATCACAGCCACGTCTGACAAGATCAGCGACCGCATGACTCCCACCGCTCCGCACACGCTCGACAGTATGAGCTACATGAATTATTCCCAGCATTGGGATGGCAACACCATGGACTTGAGCGAAGATTATCGCGCCATCCGCTGGATGCAGGATAATGTGCAGGGTTCGCTGGTGATCGTTGAAGCCAATTGCTCGGAATATCGCTGGTGTACACGCTTTACTATTTACACCGGTTTGCCCGGCGTGATCGGCTGGAATTTCCATCAACGCCAGCAGCGCGCGCTGATCGCGCCGAATATTATTACCGACCGCGTCGCTGATATATCCACGTTCTACAATACTTTGGATGTTGAATGGGCGCGCACATTCCTGAAGAAACATCAGGTTAAATATTTTATCGTCGGTCAGCTTGAACGGAATGTCTACCCGCTCCTTGATCCCTCTTTGGACGGTTTTGCCAAGTTCGAAAAATTCGAAGGCAAGTATTGGAGCGCGGTTTATCAAGATAAAAATACAACCATCTACGAGGTCCTGCCATGATCCTGCACATCACATCGCGCGCCGAATGGAACGAAGCGCAGACTCGCGGTGAATACATCGCGCCAAGTTTGCGGACCGAAGGCTTTATTCACTGCTCCACCGAAAAACAAGTATTGTATGTCGCGAACGCTTTTTATCGCGGAGGAAATGATCTCGTGTTGTTAAAACTGGACGAAGCACAACTCAAGCCCGAGTTAAAATGGGAACCGCCTGCTGGATCTCCCGCCCCGGGCATTTCCGACTCCGATAAATTCCCGCACATCTTTGGCCCGATCAACTTAACAGCAGTCGCCTCAGTTTTGGACTTTGTGCCTGATTCTGCTGGAATGTTCATTCTCCCACCTTTGGCATGACCGCATTCTTCGTCTGGTATATTTTTCTCACGCTCCTCGGCTGGCTGACCTTTCCGCTCGCGTATGCACTTTTCCCCGCGCTGGCTGACAGGGGCTATACCCTGTCACGCGCCGCGGGCCTGTTGATCTGGGGATATGTTTTCTGGTTACTCGCTTCGCTTGGCATCGCGCAAAATGACATGGGCGGAATTCTTCTAGCACTCGCATTTATCGTCGGCTTAAGCACTTTTGCGGTTTTCAATCGTCAATCGTTAATCGTAAATCGTAAATCCGAAATCGTAAATTTCCTAAAATCGAATCTCTCCCTTATTCTTACAACTGAAGTTTTATTCCTTGTCGCATTTGCATTCCTTGCTTTTGTCCGTTCTGCCAACCCTGAATTGCTCAGCACCGAAAAGCCAATGGAATTGGCGTTCATCAACGGGATTCTGCGCTCGCAAACTTTCCCTCCACAGGACCCGTGGTTATCTGGATACGCAATTTCATATTATTACTTTGGCTATGTGATGACCGCCATGCTCGCGCGTGTTTCTGGAATCACCGGCAGTATGGCGCACAACCTGATGACTTCGCTCATCTTTGCGCTAGGCGCGGTCGGTTCGTACGGGATTTTATACAACCTGCTTTCCCAATCGAAAATCGAAAATCGAAAATCGAAAATCGGAAACGCTCTTCTCGCCCCCCTCTTCCTGCTTCTCGTTTCCAACTTTGGCGCGCTGCTTGAAATTTTTCACCAGGGCGGATTGTTTTGGGTAAAAGATTCGGTGACAGGTGAATACTCCAGTAGTTTTTGGACATGGCTGGATATGAAGGAACTGTCACAGCCGCCGTTTGAGCCGCTTCACTGGATACCTCTTGATCGTTACCTGTGGTGGTGGCGTTCTTCGCGTGTCATCCAGGATTACGACATGCTCGGAAGTTTCCGCGAAGTCATAGATGAATTCCCGTTCTTCTCCTTCCTGCTCGGTGACTTGCATCCGCATGTGTTGGCGCTCCCATTTAGTTTGCTTGCCATTGCTGTTGCGCTGAATCTTTATCTTGGCGGTTTTCGCGGTTCCATAAATCTATTTGGTGCGCGTTTGCATATTAACGTCACAGGCTTTTTATTCTCCGCCCTTGTCATTGGCGGACTTGCCTTCCTTAACACCTGGGATATTCTCGTTGGCGCAACGTTGATCGTGGCTGCGTATATTTTCTGGCGCGCCAATGAAGATGGCTGGCGTTGGAATCGCATCGAAGATTTATTCTTGCTTGCCCTGCCGCTTGGAATTGTTTCCATACTTTTATACTTTCCCTTCTATCTGGGATTTTCATCTCAAGCGGGCGGAATTTTGCCCAACTTCATGTATCCCACCCGCGGAGTCCATTTATGGGTGATGTGGGGCACACTGCTCATTCCCATCTTTGCATATCTAATTTATCTTTCTTCTGGAGTGAAGCAGCTTGCTGCTTCACTTTCTACACAATCGGACAGCACCCACAGGGCAAATGAGCTGTCCGACTCCAGAATTTCCCCAAACTGGAAACTTGGCTTTTCACTCGGACTTGGTTTTACTTTTCTCCTTTTCCTTCTCACCTTCTCCTTGGGCTGGATCGGTTCCATCGTTGAAAAGGATTTTGTCCTGAACTTTCTAAACTCACAAGGTATGACCGCCGCTCAATTTATTGGCGCAACCTCCCTGCGCAGATTAAGTTATATCGCCAGCCTCATCACCTTGCTTGCAGTTCTGATCCCCTCACTCGCATTTTTATTTACGCGTGAACATAAGCCTGAATTCGAAAACTCCGAAACCATTCACCGTCCACTGTCCACCGTCAACCGTCCATCTCAATTTATCCTTCTCCTCATTACCATCGGTGCTGTTCTCATCATCGCCCCGGAATTCGTTTATCTGCGCGATCAATTCGGATACCGCATCAATACAGTTTTCAAGTTCTACTATCAAGCGTGGATGTTATGGAGTCTCGCCGCCGCGTTTGCCGTGAGCACACTATTAATAAACCTGCGCGGCCTGAAGAGTATTCTCTTCCGCGTGTTGATCGGCATTGTGATTTTTTCAGGCTTGTTATATCCCGCCTTTGGCCTGCTCACAAAAACGAACGATTTCAAACCTGTGGATGGATTCACCCTCGACGATTTTGACCGCATCCTGCGCGAGAATCCCGAAGAAGCCGCCGCCATTGAATTCCTGCGCACTGTGCCGGACGGAGTCATTGCTGAAGCGGTTGGAGATGGCTACAGCGGTTACGCGCGTATTTCCACACACACCGGTTTACAGACCGTGCTTGGCTGGCCCGGACATGAATCACAGTGGCGCGGCAGTTTCGAGCCGCAAGGTTCCCGCCGCGAAGACATCTCAAAACTATATGCCACCGCCCGCTGGGAGGAAGCGCAGCTGATCATCGAGAAATATAATATCCGCTATATTTATATTGGCATTCTTGAACGAACGTCCACCCCAGTGAGCGAAGAGAAATTCAAAACATATCTCAAACCCATTTTCCAAAAGGATGATACGGTCATTTACGAAGTGCCGTGATTAAGCTAATCTTTTAAAAATTCGCGAAGATTGGCGCAGATTAGCTGATAAAAATTTCATTCTGCGCAGACCAAATCAACTCAATTTACCGATTACAATTGCCCCATGACCTACGAACATTTTAAACGCGAAGGCTGGCTGTATGCGCTGGCTTTTATCCTCGCCGTTGGCTTGCGCTTTATTCAACTCGGCGCCATGCCCCTCACCGATATCGAAGCCGCGCCCGCCTTGCAAGCCCTTCAGATCGCGCAAGGCCTCAAGCCCGCACTCAGCCCCTATCCCTTTTACATTCTTTCGACCTCGGTTCTTTTTTTCCTTTACGGCAGTGGGACTGATTTCCTTGCGCGATTCATCCCCGCTTTGACAGGCAGCCTGCTGGTGTTTGCTCCACTTATATTGCGGCGGATCAAGCCCCGCCCGAGCCTGTTCCTCGCCTTTTTCATTGCCATCGACCCGGGTTTGATCTCCCTATCCCGTCAGGCCGCGAGTCCCATCCTCGCCATCACCTTCCTGCTCTTCGCATTCGGATTCTTTGATCAAAACAAACCGCGTCTGGCTGGCTTCTTCGCCGCCCTTGCCCTCCTTGGCGGACCATCCATTTGGGCTGGCCTGCTCGGACTCGGAATCACATGGGCGCTCACTCAAGGAATAAAGATTCGCCGTCCTCAATCCACATCAGACCTTGAAGTTGATGCTAATCATCAACCTTCAAACTTCGATTATAGACTTTCGACTATTTCCCTCGTTGTCACATTCATAACCGCAGGCACACTCTTCTTCATCGCCCCCAATGGATTAAGTTCTGCGCTGGCATCCATTCCAACTTTTATCAATAGCTGGCTCATTCCTTCAGACGTCCCCCGGGCCAGGGTATTTCTTTCCCTGCTTGTGTATCAACCGCTTGCCTTTTTACTTGCCTTGTTTGCCATCATTCGCGGATGGGTCAAAGGGAGTTCGCGCATTATCCCATTGAGCTTATGGTTTCTGGTCGCTTTATTGCTTGCGATCTTTCTCCCTTCTCGTCAGGTAGCCGATCTCGCATGGGCGCTTATTCCGCTTTGTGCGCTGGCCGCTTTGGAACTTGTCCGTAACGTTTTTGTTTCCCCCGGCGAGCGCGCCGAGATTATCGGTGTTGTATTACTAACAGCCTTTGTCTGGGTCTTTGCCTGGCTCGATTTTTCAGGTCTGATCTGGATTCCAACCGACTCTCGTGAATATATTGTGCGCTTCTGGCTTTTGATCGGCGCATTATTATTGCTGGTATTCAGTCTCCTGTTGATCGCCGCAGGCTGGTCGATCCGTACTGCGCGCATTGGCGGAGTATGGGGATTGGCGCTCGCATTGGGTGTGCTCGGGTTTGGCGGTGCGCTCGGTTCTGCTGGTCTGCGCGGAATGGGCAACCCGGAACTATGGTGGTCTCCATCCATTCCCATGCAGGCTGATCTTTTGCAAAAGACCGTCAGCGATATGTCCGAGTGGAGCATGGGGGATGACAACGCCGTGCCGGTGATCATCGCCGGGGTGAATTCTCCCGCGCTTGAATGGACTCTGCGCGAACATCATGTTGTACTCGCCGAATCGCTGGATATATCCAGTTCGCCAGATTTTGTGATTACGCCTCTTCAAGATGACCCCACTCTTTCCGCCTCCTATCGCGGACAGGATTTCACGTGGCGGCAAACTCCCAATTGGAACGCAACCCTGCCTCAAGATTGGGTGCGATGGGTCGCTCTGCGTGAGATGCCGCAGTCCGGTGAAACCATCATCCTCTGGGTGCGCGATGACCTCTTTTTAGGCACGGCAGTTTCGCCGTAATTCTCACTATAATAAGACTCACGCAAAACCACGGAAGAATCCGCTAATCTGCGCCAATCCGCGCGAGTTTTAAAAGGATTAGCGAAAATTCGTGAAGATTAGCGGATAAAAAATTATTCTGTGTAAGTCCTGTATAAAATAATTTCAAAAATTCCTTTTTGGTTATCTGGATAATACATGACAAAAAATATTTCGATCATCGCGCTTGACGGCCCTGCCGCATCGGGCAAATCCACCCTTGGACGAACACTGGCTGATTCTCTTGGCTATCTTTTCTTTGATACAGGCATCATGTATCGCGCCATCACATGGATCGCGCTTCAGCATGATATGGATCTGCGTGACGAAACCGCGATCACTGAGCTCGCGCAAAATGCGCAGATAGATATCCGCCCTTCATCAAAGGATGATGGTCGCGCCTGCGATGTGGTCATTGGCGAAAAAGATGTCACCTGGGATATGCGCGGAGATGATGTGGATGCGAATGTATCCGTGGTTTCCGCGTATGCCGGTGTGCGTAAGGCTTTGTCTGAACATCAGCGGCGGATCGGTTTGCGCGGCAGGGTGGTGATGGTTGGCCGTGACATTGGCACCGTTGTTTTGCCCGAAGCGGATTTGAAAATCTATTTGGATGCGAGCGCCGAGGAACGCGCCAAACGCAGATATGAAGAGATCATCGCGCGCGGTGAGAACGCCGACTATGACGAAATTCTCAAGAAGGTCATCGAGCGCGATCGGATCGATTCCACGCGCGCGGTTGCGCCGCTGCGGCCAGCCGACGATGCGGTCATTATTGACTCGGACAAAATGGATGCGGCCCAGGTCTTTAACCATGTTCTGGAATTGTGTAAATAAAAAAAGTCGCGTCAGGTTTTCAAATGAAACCATATCGTGTCCCCCTCCATATTCAATTCAACCGCCTCTATTTGCGTTTTGGTATTCGAACCTTATTTAATATTCTGGGGCGTGTAAAAGTTGTGGGGCGGGAAAATGTTCCGCTTGGAAAACCCTATGTGATCGCGATCAATCATATTTCCATTTTCGACCCACCGTTGACAGTTTCCTTTTGGCCGGAAGAGCCTGAAGTCATCGGCGCGGCGGATGTGTTCGAGAAAAAAGGGCAGGGCGCCATCCTTTCCTTGTATGGGGTCATCCCCGTCCATCGCGGTGATTATGACCGTGCCTTGCTTGAGAAAATTTTGGCGATCATAAAATCTGGCCGTCCGCTGGTGATCGCTCCCGAAGGCGGGCGCTCTCATGAGCCGGCCATGCGCCGCGCCATGCCCGGAGTCGGCTATATTATCGAACATACACAGGTACCGGTGATACCGGTCGGCCTGGTGGGCACATTGGATGATTTCTGGCAGCGCGCCAAACGCGGCGAAAAGCCATTGCTTGAAATGCGGATCGGCAAACCGATCATCTTTCCGCCGATTACTCAAAAAGGCGCGGAGAGAAGAGAAGTGCGCCAGCATAATGCGGATCTGGTCATGCGATATATCGCCGGGCTTTTGCCTGAGGAATATCATGGGGTTTATGCCGGGCAGGCTGTTTCTTCGTAAATGAACAGTCCGATTCCCAAGCCAGTAGCCGAAGTATGGAAGCCAGAGTTGGTGCGTTTGCCGCAGATGACGTACCAACGCCGCCTTTTTCGCTCCTTTGCCCACGGTTTGATAAAACTTGTTGCAAAAGTTTGCCTGAAAGTTACAGTGACTGGAATGGAGAATTTCCCACAGCAAGGCCCGCTCCTTGTTGTCATTAATCACCTTGGGGATTCAGATGTGCCGGCTTTGATCTCGACCTTTCCATTTCCTCCCGATGCGCTTGGAAAGATCGAATTATATGACTTCCCAATTCTTGGAAGATTAATAGATTGGTACGGCGTGATCTGGCTGCATCGCGGCCGCGCGGATACACGCGCCTTGCGCGCCGCCTTGGATGGTTTCGCCGAAGGACGGATCATCGTTATTGCGCCGGAAGGCCGATATTCGGTAACTGGAGCGTTGGAGGAGGGCAGCGGCGGGGCGGCATTTCTTGCGTATAAATCGGGAGCGTCGATCCTGCCGATTGCCGTTACCGGCACAGAGAATGAAAATGTGTATGGATGCCTGAAAAAGTTTCGGCGTGCGGCGGTACATGTCACAGTGGGGAAAATGTTCAAGTTGGCCGAGCAGGCCGAAAGCAGGCAGGAAGCGGTGGCGCTGGGGACGAGTCAGATCATGCAGGCGCTGGCTGAACTGCTTCCAGAAAAATATCGCGGGGCGTATTCATCAAAAACAAGCTTGTAATCACACGAGTAATTTATTTAGGGCTATAATTCAAAGAAATGACGTTCTTTGTAACACTCCTTGCAGGCATCGCCTTCCCCGCCCCGCCAACTCTTGCAGGTTGGGTTGTATGGGTGCTTTTGCTCGGTTTGTTGGTGTATGCACTGGTGGCCTGGCGTGTATACCAGCCAGCCTGGAATGGCCGTGAATGGGGATTTTTTATTGCCTTTTTGGCGCTTATTCCGCTTACCAGCCTTTTTATTGGATTAAGACTGACTTCCGCTTCCGCCCGCCCGTTGCCTGGGTTGCCCGCCAATGCGCCTGGTTCGGCGCTGATGGTTTTTTCCGGTATCCCCTGGCTGTTAGGCGGAGGCTTGTTGGGGCCCGCGGGCGCTGCCGTGCTTGGCGCATTTGCCGGCCTGTTGCGCGGAGTTTGGGATACGTATTCCCTGTTTTCCATTCTTGAACTGGCGCTGATGGGCGCGTGGTTTGCCACCAATACCCGTCAAAGATATCGCACGCGCTCGTATCGGTTATTGCGCCAGCCTTTTGTGAGCGCTTTGCTGCTGATCCCTTTTCACACTTTATTCTATGTCATCAGTTCATTATTCACCCAATGGGGTGTGGATATTTCCGCGCCCGCCACTGCCAGATTGGATTTTGCTCTAAGTAATTCCGGTATTGTGACACTCGCATTTGGCGGTGAAATGCTGGTGGCGGGTATTGTGGCGCAAGTGGTATCTTTCGCGCTGCCCGGTTTATGGGGTGGTAAACAACCTTTGCAACCCTCGCCCGCTGAGAAGAGCCTTGAATCGCGCTTCATTTTTGCGGTGGGCACATTTATTTCCCTGCTGCTCTTAACTTTATTGATCGGAGATTGGGTGGTGGCAGGCCGCGCGGCGCGCGAAATGCTGGCAGACCGTCTTACAAGCGCTGGTGAATCTGCGGCTCAAACTGTTCCATTCTTTCTTGAGACCGGTCAGAACCTGACCGTTCAACTTGCTTCCGACCCGCGCTTGTTGACCGCTTCCGGCGATGAATTGAAATCCATTATCGGTTTGCGTATTCAGGCCGTACCGTATTTCGATCAATTCCTTGTGCTGGATGCGAACAGTAAATCTTTGCTTGCCGGTTACCCTGCTCCCGCAACCTCAACAAGTTTCAATTTATATCCCGATGAAGAAACGGGCATGATACTGGCTTCCAGCGGCGTGCTGACACAGATCTATTCGGTTCCACCGAACTCCGTAAACGATAAGCCGCGAGTCTCTTTCATGGTTGCCATTGTGGATGCGTTTGGTCAGGTGCAGCGCGTGTTGATCGGACGCACCACACTGGAGACAAATCCGCTGACCCTGCCGCTGATTGAGAGCATCGACCACATGCGTGACCTTGGCGGTACGGGTATTTTGTTGGATGAGAATAACCGTATTATTTATCATTCTGAAGGCACACAGTCAACTGGATATAACGGTGAACGCAGTAATGAGGCTTCCTTTTATGATGACACAGCCCCGGACGGCACACGTCAATTGGTGTATTACCATCCCGTGATCGGACGCCCGTGGGCAATTGTGTTGACAGTCCCCGCACAGCAGGCGCAGCAAATCGCATTGGATATTGCCATGCCGCTTTCGCTCATGATCATTTTCCTGGCGCTGGCGGCGATGGTCTCTTTACGTGTGGGTCTGCGTGTGGTGACTGGTTCCCTGCAGGGGTTGGCAAGCGAAGCCAATCGTATTGCGGATGGCAACCTTGATCATCCGCTCCAAACGGAAGGCGTGGATGAGGTCGGTCAATTGCGCCGCGCCTTCGAGCAGATGCGTTCCAGTTTGCAGGCGCGGCTCGAAGAGATCAACAGCCTCCTGCGCGTCAGTCAGGATGTGGCCTCCAGCCTTGAGATGCGGGATTCCGTGAAACCAGTTTTGGAAGCCATCCTTTCTACAGGCGCCAATTCAGTCAGCGTTGTGCTCTCGCCCGGTATTTTGCCGGATACGTTCATCGAATTACCTTCGCGTTTTACCCTGGGCCTTACCGAGGAAGGTTATGCCCATCTTGACGGGCAAATTCTGGCGCTTGCCCAGAGTCAGGAAAAGATCGTATTACCGAATTTAAACCGTTCACACGATCTGGTTTTTGACTCCACCCAACCGCATCCGCTTGCCTTGCTGGCCGTGGCATTGCGGCATGAGAATCGTTATTATGGGGTGGTATGGGCGGGATATGAACAGCCGCGCATGTTCTCCGATTCGGATGTGCGTTTTGTGACCACTCTTGCCGGGCAGGCCGCGCTGGCAGTGGCGAATGCGCATTTATATTTGAGCGTGGAAGCCTCCCGCCGACAGTTGGAAGCAGTTCTTAATTCCACATCTGACCCGGTTCTGGTGACCGATCATCGCAACCGGTTGCTGCTCACCAACCATGCGGCACAGGTGGCGCTGGGTCAAAACATCGATAACAGCAGCGGCCTGGATACCGAGAAGGTGATAAAGCTAAGACCTCTGCTTGTATTGCTGCAAGGTACGCACACTCAAATTCAATCCACCGAGATCATGCTGGCGGACAAACGCACGTATCTTGCAACTGCTTCATCGGTAATGGTGGAGGGGCGGCAGATCGGGCGCGTGTGTATTATGCGTGATGTGACTCACTTCAAGGAATTGGACTCAATGAAGTCGGAATTCGTGGCAACTGTCAGTCATGACCTGCGGTCTCCGCTCACGCTGATGCGCGGTTATGCCACGATGCTTGAAATGGTCGGCGAGTTGAACGAGCAGCAGCAGGGTTATGTCAGGAAGATCATCTCAGGCGTGGAGAATATGTCCCGCCTTGTGAACAACCTGCTCGATCTGGGACGGATCGAGATCGGGGTCGGCCTTCAAGTTGAGCATGTGACCGTGTTGGATATTATCGAACGCGTGACCAGCGCCTTGCAGTTGCAGGCTTCTCAAAAAAATATTACGTTGAACGTTGAGCTTCCCAAGGATATGCCTCACGCAGTGGAGGCGGATCAGGCGCTTTTGCATCAGGCTGTGTATAACCTGGTGGAAAATGCCATCAAATACACCCCGGAGGGTGGCCATGTTGCGATACGCACATTGTCCCAACCCGGTTATTTGATCTTCTCAATAGAAGATTCTGGCTTGGGCATTTCCGCTGAAGATCTGCCGCATCTGTTCGAGAAATTCTATCGAGGTAAACAGCGTGAGGCGCGCTCCCAGCCTGGCTCGGGCCTGGGTCTTGCCATTGTTCATTCGGTTGCGACCAATCACGGCGGACGCGTGTGGGTGGATAGCGTGGTGGGCAAAGGCAGCACCTTCTACCTGCAAATTCCCCTTACTCAACCCAAAGACTCCAAATCCACATAAAACTGGATTTAGACTATAATCACGCCTTGCCCTACCGTATAGGGCATATATTTTTGTATGCAAGCTGGTTTTTATGATAGATCACGAAAACAATTCAAAACATTCCATTATTGAACGTACAACAGATTACACCCCGCCGAAAACCTGGAGATCCTGGTTTATTGGCAGACCTTTATCCACAGCAGACGCATCCCACCAAACGATTGGAAAGGCTGTTGGCCTTGCGGTTTTTGCATCGGATGCGCTTTCCTCGACAGCATATGCCACCCAGGAAATTCTTGTCATTCTTGCGGCAGCGGGTACGCTTGCTTTTGGGATCGTTGTTCCCATTTCCATAGCCATTGTAATTTTATTGGCCATTGTCACGATCTCATATGAGCAGACCATCCATGCCTATCCGGACGGTGGCGGCGCCTACATTGTAGCGCGTGATAATCTCGGTGAATTTCCCGCTCTGATTGCCGGAGCTTCCCTGCTAACTGACTATATTCTCACTGTCTCGGTTTCGATAGCATCCGGGGTTGCGCAGATCGTATCCGCGTTTCCAGGGCTGTATGATTATCGTGTTGTGCTCTCTGTCGGGTTCATCATGTTCGTCATGTTGATGAATCTGCGCGGCGTAAAAGAGTCGGGTACGGCCTTTGCCATCCCAACCTATTTCTTCGTGGCATTGATGTTCACTGCGGTTGGGACTGGTCTTTTCCGCCTGTTCGTTACAAACTCACTTGGCACAGTCATTGATCCGCCCGAACTGTTGGCACATGGTGTTTCAGCCATCACGCCCTTCCTGATCCTGCATGCCTTTGCCAGCGGCACCACTGCGTTAACAGGTGTGGAAGCGATCTCAAACGGCATTACCGCCTTTAAAGAACCCCGCAGTAAAAATGCGGGCATCACTCTGGTCTGGATGTCTCTTATTCTCGGTTCGCTCTTTCTTGGAATTTCCTACCTCACAAAAATGATCGGCGCGGTTCCATCGGAAAGTGAAACTGTGGTCTCGCAACTGGCGCGCACGATCTTTGCCGGGCGCGGCACCTTGTATCTCATGTTGATTGGCGCCACTACTGTCATTCTTATCATGGCGGCCAATACAGCTTTTGCGGATTTTCCGCGCCTGGGCGCTCTTGTTGCAAAAGACGGATTCCTCCCACGCCAGCTTACATATCGTGGAAGCCGCCTTGTTTACTCGCGCGGTATTATCGCACTGGCTTTGATTGCATCCGTCATACTTATAATTTTTCAGGCAAGTGTCACACGCCTGATCCCATTGTATGCGATCGGTGTGTTTTTATCATTTACTCTGTCACAAGGCGGCATGGCGCTGCGCTGGTTCAAGATCGGCAAACTCAAGCCTGACGAAGAGAAAGTGGAACGCGGTTCGACTCTGCGCTTCGTAAAAGACTGGCCTGTCAAAATGATCGTCAATGGATTTGGATCGGTCTGTACGGCGGTTGTGATGATGGTCTTTGCGATCACAAAATTTCAAGATGGCGCGTGGGTTGTATTGATCCTTATTCCCATTCTGGTCGCGGCCTTTTGGTTCATTCACCGCCATTACAACAACCTCGCCAAAAAACTTTCGCTCGATAACTTTGGAATTATCCCGCCGCACACCATGCGTCACCGTGTGATCATGCCGGTTAGCGGTGTGCATCAGGGGACATTGGCCGCGCTGCGTTATGCCCGCATGTTGTCAGATGACGTGACAGCCGTGCATGTCGTGATCGAACCAGCCGACGCTGAGAAAGTCCGCGCCAAATGGGAAACCTGGGGCGAAGGCGTGCGCATGGTGTTGCTCGATTCCCCCTATCGTCTTTTCATTGAACCGATCCTGGGCTATATCTCTGAGATCGCCGCCAAACGTCAGCCGGGCGAGACAATCACGATTGTGGTCCCTGAATTCGTTTCGGAAAACCGCATGACCAGTGCGCTGCATACAAATACCGCAAATATTTTGCGTGAACAATTAAAAAATCAACACGGTATCGTGATCACCAATGTGCCTTATCATGTACATGATGAAGAAGGCGAAGAGTAAGGAGTTATGAATATGAATTTTATCGTCATAGGGTGCGGCAGAGTTGGAGCTGAACTCTCCTACCGCCTGTACAAAAACGGACATCATGTCGTGGTTCTGGACAGCAACAAAGACGCTTTCAACCGCATCCACTCGGATTTTCATGGCCGCACAGTTGAGGGCGAAGCGCTTTCTGCCGACACGCTAAAACGCGCAGGGTTGGAACATGCCGACGGTGTTGCTGTCGTCACCAATTCCGACACCATGAACGCGGTCATCGGCCATACCATTCGCATACACTACCCCGAGGTAAAACAGGTGCTTGTCCGAAATTATGACCCCGCCATGCGTGAAATGCTCGAAGCCTTTGGATTGCAGATCGTCAGCTCCACAGCCTGGGGCGCGGAACGATTGCAGGAATTGTTGATCGACCCCTCCTTCCGCGCAGTCTTCTCAGCTGGAAATGGCGAAGTGGAATTATACGAAATGTACATTCCTCAAAACTGGGATGGGCGCATCGTTTCCGCCCTGTTGGATGGTTGCAAAAACAATGTTGTTGTTGCCGCGCTGACTCGTGCCGGCCGCGCAGAATTACCTTCCCCTGACTCGGTCCTCAAAAGCGGAGACGTGCTCACGGTCAGCACAACCCTGGAAGGTGTGACAACCCTGCGTTCACGCTTGCAGGAAGGAACGGAGGCTTAAAATGTTTGTTTTTATTGCTGGCGGCGGACGAACCGGCGCACAACTGGCGGCGCAATTATTGGATCAAAACCATCAAGTGCGTCTGATCGAACATCGCCGTGAATTGCTTGCACTGCTGCATCATGAAATCCCCACTGAAGTGATCTATGAAGGCATCGCGACAGATCCGAATGTTTTAAAGCAGGCGGGCCTGAACAAGGCAAATGTTCTTGTGGCCTGCACCAATGATGATGCGACCAACCTTGTCTTGTGCTATCTGGCTCGCACCATGTTCAAGACCCGTCGTACGATTGCCCGCATCAACAATCCGCGCAATGCCTGGTTATTTGACCAGAACTTCCATGTGGATGAGACCATCAATCAAGCCGATGTGATGGCGCATTTGATCCAGGAGGAAATGTCTCTCGGCGACATGATGACCCTGCTCAAGCTCCGCCGTGGACGATATGCATTGGTCGAAGAAAAGGTACCACCCGGCGCAAAGGCGATTGGCAGGCAACTCAAAGAGTTGGGATTGCCCGACCAATGCGTGATCGCGGCCATCATCCGCCACGGACAGATCACCCTGCCGCGCGGCACGACCAAACTCGAAGAAGGCGATGAGGTACTGGCAGTGACAGATCCCGAGGGCGCCAAGGAACTGGCGAAATTACTCGAACCCCCTTCAAGACCTGTTATCTAACGTGAATAATGGATAACGATTCTGTGTCATGCTGAGTGCCGCTTTTTAGGCACGAAGCATCTCTTGTCTGGCTCAGAGACCCTTCGGTCGCGAAAAACACGCTCTCTCAGGGCGATACACTGTTGACTTTTGCGTATCCATTATTGACGTTATCTAAAACAAAATCTCCCGATGAAATTTAATTCATCGGGAGATTTTGTTTTACCTGCCAACCATCTCTTTGACATGCTCGATATAAGACAAGCTTTGATGCCTGAAATAAGTGTTATACAACTCGGCATAATGCCCGCCTTGAGTCAATAATCCATCGTGACTTCCCTGCTCGATGATGGCGCCTTTTTTCATAACCACGATTCTGTCCGCCGCTTTCACTGTGGATAGACGATGCGCGATCAGGATGCTGGTTGTATTCTTCAAAATTAGATTCAACGCCTGCTGGATTTGCCATTCGGTGAATGGGTCAATGCTGGCGGTGGCTTCATCCAAAATGAAGATGGCGGGATTTTGCACCAGCACCCGCATCAATGCCACCAGTTGACGCTGCCCCATTGAGAGTCTGTTTCCGCGTTCGCCCACTTCGGTATGTAACCCATCAGGTAAAGTCTCAAGCCATTCACCGTCGCCGATCTTTTTTGCGAGCTTGATCATTTCATCCTCAGGCACGCCGGGCACCGCATAACGGATATTGTCGATCACGGTCCCTGAAAATAAAAATGGGACTTGAGAGACAATTCCCAATTGCCGTCGGTATTGACTCAAGTCAAATGTGCGAATGTCGCGGCCATCAATAAGCAGCTTCCCTTTTTGGAATTCATAAAAACGAGCGATCAATTTTGCTATGGATGATTTGCCCGCGCCGGTGTGACCGACAAGCGCAAGAGTCTCTCCGGGTTGTATGACCAGATTGAAGTTCGTCAGGATCGGTTCTTTATCCGAATAACTGAAATCGAAATTCTCGAATTTAATTTCACTCTTCAGCCGCGGCACATCCTGTTTTTCCTTTTGGATCACATTCGGGTCGGCATCGATCAAAGCGAAGACTCGTTCCGCCGCAGACAATCCGCCCTGAATTTGCGCCCAGAAAGCGGTGAGATTTAAAACGGGAAAGAAGAATTGATCGAGGCTCATAATGAAAAGATACCACGCGCCAATGCTGACCAGCCCCTGCCTCGCGCTCATGCCGCCGGCGTAGATCAGCACGCCAACGAAAATTCCCGAAAGCGCATTGAGTGTGGGAAAGACAAGCGACAGCACAAACCCGCGCCGCACATTGACCTGATACGATTGCTGATTTGATTCATCGAATGATTTGAAAATACTTTCTTCCTGACGAAAATTTTTCGCGATCGAAATTCCGCTGATGGTTTCCTTGATGGCGGCATTCACGTCGGCCATGGCTTTCATACCGCGCTTGGTAACACGTC
The DNA here is from genome assembly GCA_013140605.1 of Anaerolineales bacterium. Lineage (GTDB taxonomy): Bacteria > Chloroflexota > Anaerolineae > Anaerolineales > Villigracilaceae > Villigracilis. The sequence continues at coordinate 4,255 of JABFSL010000001.1, read as the reverse complement.
GCGCCAACAGGCGAAAGCCCGATGCCACGCCGAAGATGATGGGCATGAACGCCAGCAGCAGCAATGACAAACGCCACTCGGTGCGAAAGAGCACGATGCCAAGGATCAGCGCCTGCATCATTTGCGAAACAACATCAGTGATGATGACCACGAGTTGACCAAAATCATTTGTATCGGATGTGATGCGCGATACGATTCGGCCCGATGAGAATTGATCGTAGAATGAGAGATCATGCTCGGCGGCGGCGCGGAATGCGCGCGTGCGCAAGTCGAGGACAACATCTCCGACCGCGCGCACGATCAGACTCCGCCGAATCCAGTTCAGTCCCCACAAGCCGACTCCAACACCCATGAGTGTGACTCCCACCAGTGCAATCGCCTGCGGAGTTGGCTCTTCGCGCAGCAAGTCCACCATGCGGCTGACGACCACCGGCAATGCCGCGCCGATGAAAGCCAGGATGATGATAATGATCGATGAATACACAAGCCTTGAAACTTGTGTGCGGAAAAAGTCAGTGATGCGCCGCGTGAGTTCACGGTCGGTATACTGACGGTCATATTTTTCGTCGTTTAGTCCTGCAAAGAAACCCATAAGTTCAGCCTTTAGCTATTAGCTTTTAGCGGTTGGCTGTTGGCTTTTAGCTAAACGCTAATAGCTAACAGCTAATCACTATTCTCTAAAAATTCTCGAATATGCTTCCGATGTTTTCATCAAATCATCATGCGTGCCGATGGCAGCGATGCGGCCTTTGCGCATGACGATGATCAAGTCTGCCCAGCGTATCTGCGACAGGCGGTGCGTGATGATAAATGTGGTGCGTCCGCGCGCGGCATTGGAGATGGCACGCTGGATTTTGTCCTCGGTGGCCGAGTCGATTGCGGAGGTGGAATCATCCAGCACGAGAATGCGCGGGTCGGTGAGAAAAGCCCGGGCAAGTGCGATGCGCTGACGTTGTCCGCCGGAGAGAGTCACTCCGCGTTCGCCTACGACCGTGTCGTATTGCTGGTCAAACTCGAGGATGAAGTCATGTGCCTGCGATGCAACGGATGCGGCTGTGATTTCCTCTTTTGTCGCATCTGGTTTTCCGAAGGCAATGTTATTGCTCAATGAACGCGAGAACAAAAAGATGTCCTGCTCGATAATGGATATCTGCGAACGCAGCGCCGCCAGATTCCATTCGCGCGCATCCACACCATCGATCAACACCTGACCAGTTGTTACATCGTAAGTGCGGTTGATCAGTTTTGCCAGCGAAGTTTTTCCCGCGCCGGTCTGACCGACAATGGCGACGGTCTGTCCTTGTTTGATCTTGAATGAAATATTCTCGATCACAGATTCACCCTCACCCTGCGCTTCGCGCATCCCTCTCCCTAAGGGAGAGGGATAATGGAATGAGACATTGCGAAACTCAACTTCGCCGCGCATGCCCGAGGTCAGGCCCGATGCGTTTTGATCGAGGCGGGTCTCACTGTTGATGAGTTCCAAAATTCGGCGTGCGCTGGACATTCCCGAAGATATCTGTGAATAAGCCCAGGTGGATGTAAAGGTTGGGAATTCCAACAAACGCAGCAGACCAAAATACGCGATGACCGCACCGAGGTCAATTGTTCCCGCGCGGAAGAGCAACAGCGCATGGACAAGTCCGCCCGCGTAGGCTGTGCCAAGCAGCAGCATGGCAACGTAGCGGCCTTCGAGATCACCCTGACGTACAAAAGCATCGCGCACACGCCGCGCATTGGAGACGAAGCGATCCACCTCCGCGCCTTCCTGCGCCGCGCCTTTCATCACCTCAACGCCATCCAATGATTCAGAGAGATGCGTGTTCATATCGCCAAAGGTCGCACGCACTTCATCGGTGATGGGCGAAAGCGTTTTGAGATATCGCGCCAGCGCAACGAAATAAAAGATCGTAAAGATGGCAGGCGTGATCAGCAGGGATGGGTGATACTGCGGCGCGGCAAAGAACGGCATCACGATGAACATGAATGAACCGACCACCAGGTTCACACCGGGGTTGAACATGAAGTTCACTTCGCGCACATCATTCGTGGCGCGCGCCATCGTATCGCCAACCGGCTGCAAGTTGTGGAAGGTCATGCTCTTGCCCAGCAATGATAGATACAACTCATCGCGAATATCGCGTTCCAAATATTGCGCCATCAGTTCCGCACCGAAGTTTCGTCCAAGCTGCAGCACGCCGCGGATGATCTGTGAAATCCCAATGGTAAGGGCGAGCGGCAACAGCACCGTAGTATCCGGATTGATTTGGATCATCGCATTGAACGCACTGCCGGTCAGCACAGGGACGTAGGCCGCCAGCGCCGCGTTGCCAATCGCTCCCACGACGAGCATCACCATGATCCATGAATAAGGTCGCGCGTGCGAAATAATCCACTTGGTAGCGCTGGTGTGGTTATAAGTATTTTTTCGTTTTAGGGTAAATTCTGCGGGAAGGGAAATGGAGGACATTTTTATCACTGTCTCATACTCTAAGTAAATTTTTCATCGAAGAATGCAAAGTAAAATCAAAATTTCTGTTTGTCAAATTATGCGATACTCCGTAATTGTACCATTTTGGCCTGATTTGCCTTTCGTAACCCGCGAATCAAATCAGGGTTGTCTTTAATAGATTGGTAATTTTGCCATTCCATATTTAAGGAGACTATATAATGAAAACACCCACTTCGATTGCCGGCTGGTGTACTTTCTTGTTCTTCGTGTGCTTTGGTCTTGGCTACTTCCTTTCGGGGCTTACCTTCTTCGGAATGCTTGCGGCCATCTTTGCGCTTGGCGCGGCGGTCTTTACATTACTCGGCAAATAATTCTCATTGTTATCAAACACAACCTCCCGCAAGGGAGGTTGTGTTGTTTAAAGGCTTGCAAATAATTCCGCGCACCAGAGCGAATATTCACCGCCAGTCCCATCTGGCTGCGTGTCCCACCATGTGGAGAGGACAGTATGGGCAGTTGCCCAGTTAAGGATGGATTCGCGCTCCCAGCCTAATCTCTCCGAGAGGATGCTCATCCGCCTCTTTGTCTGCGCTTTGAAGCTGACTCCGTCCGAAACGCTGCCCCATGGATTTATCATCAGTGGACCTATCTCATACCCCGCAGGCCCGAGGACTCCCTTCGGGTCAATAGCCAGCCAGCCGCGTTCTGACAATAAAATGTTGAAGTGATGGAAATCCCCGTGGATCAATTTTACATTTTCATCTGCGAGTAATTCAGGCAAAAAAGATTCGACCCGCTCCAAAAGTTTTTTCGGAAAGGGTCCCGTCCCGCCGTTGAAATGCGGACGGATATTCTTCAATTCACCAAACCAATCTAACAATTTTATGAAACTCTGGAGTGGAACAGCTTGCTGTTCCGCATCTGGCAGCAAGCTGCCAGACTCCAGAATTTCTGCAGGCCTCCAAATCTTCTGCATCACATCGATAGCGATATTCGTGCGCTCATCATCATCTGTTAAATCCGCGAGAATTGTTCCGGGCTTAAGTCTTTCCAGCAATAAAAAGCCGCGTTCCTCGTCACATGCAAGCAGTTGACATGCGCCATCACCATTGAATAATTTCAGCGCGGCCATTTCACTGTTCAACTCCGGGTTTGGTATGCCAATTTTTAGCATTACATCTTCTTTGCCGCGTTTTGCAAATGCCACAAAATTATAGGATAAGTTTGGAACAGGTTGAACATCTGTCAGCCCCCAGCGTTGGGAGGCATCCTCAATTAATGTGGGAAGGACGGCGAGAAATTTCTCGCCGTCCTCTTTGAAGGCTTTTTGAATTGTAGTGATAAATGAATCAGGGAGTTGCATTTTTGGTTTATTGTTCCTTGTACTTGACCAAATATACACCCAATACGATCATCCACAAAATCCAGAGCAGGCTGCCGACCAGTCCAGCCCAATCGATGACGGGGAAATTGGGAATGGCGGTGGCGAAGAGTTCTGTCTGTGCAAGCAGATAAATTGCGGAGGCGAACCATCCCAGCCACGCAACCCATTTGCTGAATATCTTTGAATTGAAAATAATGCCGCTGATGATGCTCATCCAAATGATGATCAGGAATTGTCCGAGGTGTTCGCCGAGTATGACTCCGCCGTATTGGTGAACTGCAATGAATACAGCGGGGATGGCTGCCTTCGTAACTGAATCAGTCGTCGGGTCGGCGAAGAGGCGGGCGAGAACAGGGATGACGAAGACCCAGCGCAAGAGTCCGATCACCTGAACGAAAAATCCGATCACGCCGATGGTT
>JABFSL010000013.1 GCA_013140605.1 Anaerolineales bacterium | reverse complement strand
GTATAACTTTATTGCCTTGCGCCTTGCGCATGAAAATGCCGCCAATGTTCAAGTTGTGATTCGTGGCGGGCGCGCCCATGAAATTGCCCGTGTGCTTGCTGGTCGTAATAAAGCGGATGCTGACAATATCGCCTTCATTGACCACATGCGTAAATTCCATGTTCATATTGCTAAAGGCGGCCTTCATGCCTTTCATAAAATCCATGTATTCCTGTTTGTTGAAATGCATCCCATCGCCTGTGTAGGTGAAATCATCAGACAATATCCCCGACAACTTATCCCACTCTCCATTTAAGATGGCCTTCGATACACTTAACGCAACTTCTTTTTGTTCCATTTTTATTTGCTCCTGTTTTGATTTTGAAAGTAGAGCTATAATATTGCCTAGTGACCTATTCGTCAATTAGGCACTAAAAAGTGACTATGGACAGGTAAAAATGAATAATATTTCTTCTGTGGAAATCCCAACACCCTATCAATGCCCCGTTACCGCCACCATGCAATTGATCGGCGGCAAATGGAAGATCATCATCCTGTGGGCCATCACCAACAACGTCAACCGCTTTGGCCTGTTACAGCGCGCCATCCCGAGCATTACAAAAAAGATGCTCACCTCGGAATTGCGCGCCCTCGAAGCCGACGGCCTCATCAGCCGCAAGATATATCCCGTTATGCCGCCCAAAGTGGAATACAGCATTACCCCGCTCGGCGAGACTCTGCGCCCCGTGCTAAATGCCATGGGCGATTGGGGACAGGCATACGCCCTGCCCATGCAGGAAGAGGAACGTGCCGCGCAATTATCGGGGATGTAAATCTTTTCGCCTCTTTCCCCGCCTTGAGCTGGCTGCTGTTCAACAAGCTGATTCTTAACTGAAAAATTTATCCACCCACCCGAATGCCGACAGCACACCAGCATTCGGGTTTTCCATTGTCAGGCCAGTCAAATCTGTTTTGTTGTATACTGACAAAAAATAAAGTTGGAGTTCCCATGAGCAAACTGACCACGGAAAAATATCTTGTCAGAGCGTTACTCGATGATGGGGTAATGTCAAAATCACTTTTTGAAGATGAATTGCAAGATCAAATAAATGAATTCCTGAAATCCAAAAAGGAAGATCAGGATGATTTTTTCTTTGCAATTACCGAGCGGGATAATCAGGTTGCCATGCTCTTGATTGACGGGGATGATAAAGTCCATGTCAACGAGGAAGCACGCGCCGTATTAAAGACATTTTGGCAGAAGTTAGTCTATGAACATAATATGCTGATATTGATCCCGCAAATGGTGGATGAATTAAGCGAAGGGTACTATTTCGTGACAGGGGTGAAAGCGCAAAAGGATTCGGCGGACTAAAGTCCTGCCTCAGTTCGTGGAAGTCCGCTAAAGCGGACTAGCCCGAAGGCGGTGGATTGAGCCTGTCGAAATCGCTTTCATGTACTGAGCTAGGGATTTATCCCGAAGCGCCCCTCCCGCGCGGACATGTGACTCGCAACGCAAGCCTTCACGAAAATATGTCAGGCCAATGTGACGCGTCTGTTTTGTTTCGAGAAATTCCAAAGTCTGTGTATCTCCATCATCCTGGCAGGGTTTATTCATACAACCATAAGGAGCATAGTATGGAAAACCAAATCATTAATAAAACAAAAAGCAATTTCGGCATCAGCCTGTTGACGGGCTGCGGGACTTCGCTGGCAGCCTTTGTTGTTCTGGACGTGTTCTTCTTTATCCTCATTCTGTTGTTTGTCGGTAATGAAAGCGGATTTGCGATATCGTTGGTTTTAGGCTTTGGCATCAGCGTCATTTTAGCTTTTGTGGCGCTTATTGTTGGGGGAGTGGTTGTCTTTCGCGCAAAACAACCACGTCCGCTGGCTTCGGGCCTTTTAAGTGCGGTGGGGATCAGTATTCTTGCGAACATAGCCATCGTTGGGCTCGGTTTTTTGGGACAAAACCTTATTCAAGCCAATACACCAGATACAAACGATATGCTCAACTATTTTGATATTCTCAGAGGAGTTGCGCTGGTCATTATTCTCGTTGCAGATGTGCTGGCAATTGTTGTCGGCTGGTTGGTGTATCGCCGTCAAAGATCAAAGCTAACACAGTAATAATTGCCATCCCCCTCGCGCGGACATGTGACTCGCAACGCAAGCCTTTCGTAAACACACAACAAGCTATTCGATTGTATTTTGGGTTCGTATGTTACAATTTTTGATGTGAAAATAAAAGACGCAAACTCCAATCTTATCGACCCTTATTATCAAGCCAAATATGGAGCAGCCTATTTGGGTGACAGTTTAGTATTGCTTAAAAATATTCCTGATAAAAGCATAAACTTAATTTTGACATCGCCGCCATTCGCTTTGACACGCAAAAAAGAATATGGAAACAAAAGTGCCGAAGAGTATGTGGAATGGTTTTTGGAATTCGCTAAAGAATTTAAAAGGATTCTTAAAGATGATGGTTCCTTTGTTCTTGATTTAGGCGGCGCATATCTTCCAGGCTATCCCGTTAAGGCTATTTATCAATTTGAGCTTTTAGTAAGACTATGCAAGGAACTGGGTTTTTTTCTTGCACAAGATTTTTATCATTACAATCCTTCGCGACTTCCAGCTCCAGCCGAATGGGTAAATATCCGTCGAATCCGTGTAAAAGACTCTGTTAACGTTGTTTGGTGGTTATCTGTTACTGAAAATCCAAAAGCAAATAATAGAAATGTTCTTAAACCATATTCTGATAGTATGAAGAATCTTTTAGAGAATGGCTACAAGGCAAAAATGCGACCTAGTGGGCATGACATTTCTACGAAGTTTCAAAAAGATAATAACGGTGCTATCCCACCTAACTTGTTGACGCTCGCAAATACAGAATCTAATAGCGCTTATATGAGGCGTTGTATTGAAGCAGGTATAAAACCACATCCCGCTAGATTTCCACTTGATTTCCCAAAATTCTTTATAGAATTTTTAACAGATAAAGGCGATATTGTATTAGACCCATTTGCTGGTTCTAATACGACAGGACAGGCAGCAGAGTTTTTAATGCGTAAGTGGCTTGCTTTTGAACTCGATTCTACATACTTGCAAGGCAGCGTCTATCGTTTTCAAGAAGTCAATGACCTTTTTGCCGTGAAGGAGAGTCATGGGACGACACAACAAGTACGACCTACTCGAAAAACTAGTAAGCGCAGTAAATGATTCAGGTTGGAATGTTGCTTATCTAGAAGATATTAAGCAGCATCCTTTTTACCTGCAAGTTTATCGTGACAATGAGAGCTGTCGCGTCAAAATTTATATTTGGCACTTGACGCATGGTGGCGGTAAAGCACGTCCAAAAGATGAATACCGAATTCAGATTACAGGTGTTGACAAATTTGAACCCTTACAAGGTGGGAAAACATTAATTCTTGGTTACTGGAAAGAAGCAGACGTATTTGCTGGCTTTGATGTAAGAAAGCATCTTGGCAAATTAGGCGCTTCCCCTTCTATGCAAATTAGAGAAGATGCCTTGCGAAAGGCTTATGTAAATGGGTTTGAACCATGCGACAAAGGTAATAAAGAGGTTGCCATCGCGTTTCGCCCTGATTTCTTTGTTGATTATTTGCAAAGTTTAGAACCCTTACACGATTTTGGGCAGTCTACAAAAGATATATCTGTCTTAAGTGAAGTTGCTCAAAACCCAGAGATAAATATCGCAAATATTCAAATTCAGAATGTTGCGAGAAAAACAACAGTTGTTTCCGTGAGCAAGAAATTGCGGGATGCAAGTTTTCGAAAACGCGTATTGACAGCTTATAGTTTCCACTGCGCCGTTTGTGGAGTACAACTTAAATTAGTAGAAGCCGCCCACATCATTCCTGTCAATCACGATAACGGCACAGATGAGACTCGAAATGGGCTTGCGTTGTGTGCTTTGCACCATAAGGCTTACGATCAGGCGCTTATTACAATTGCAGAGAATTATTCAGTTCAGATAAGTCGTAGTCGTGTTTCTGAATTACAAAGCCAAAGAATGTCTGATGGCTTGGCGAAGTTCTCGCAAGACTTGAGACCAATAATAATTCTTCCTCCTGCTATTTCAGATCGTCCACATGCAGAATATATTCGGATTGCTAATAGTGCCCGTGGTTGGAAGTGAATTTCCTCCTTGACACATCCCCCTCTCCGTCATAGAATACCGCCCAATAACATACATAAAACGCTGACGAGGACGAGTACACTTCAAAGCGATTTCCAGAGAGCCGAGCAGAAGTTCTGAAAGCAAGGCAAAAGCGCAGAAGTCGAATGGCCCTCCGAGTTGAAAGGGTGAACGGCAACAAGTAACCCAATTCGGGAACTCCCGTTACAGAGTAAGGGTATAAACCGCAAGGCCGTACCTGACAAAGTGAAGCTGGCTTTTTGATCTCTGTTGCTCACAACAGAGATTTTTTGTTAAGACACTTCAAGCCTGGGTGGCACCACGGGAGTCCTCTCTCGTCCCTTATGGACGGGGAGGATTTTTAATTTAATCCATTATGTGTAGGGGCGGGGTTTCCCCGCCCAATCTCGACCGATAAATTGGGGCGAGAGGACCTCGCCCCTACGTGAAATCAAAGGAGAATTTATGTTGCTTGAATCAACCCAAGTCCAAACCATCATCCGCGAGGTCTCTGCCGACCTTGAAACCCCCGTCAGCTTGTATCTCAAACTGCGCGGCGACGGCGCGTCCTTTTTATTGGAATCCGTCGAAGGCGGCGAACGCATCGCGCGCTATTCGTTTATCGGTGTGCAGCCCAGAGCCGAATATATTTTGCGCGATGGCAAAGTTGAGATCAAAGAAAACGGTGAAACGCGAACCATTCAACTTGATAATGATGACCCGACATTATTTCTGCAAAATGAAATGGGCCGCTTTCCCGCAGTCCGCTTGCCGAACGCGCCGCGCTTCACGGGTGGGTTGGTGGGCTACCTCGGGTATGAGTCCGTCAGATTTTTTGAACCAACTCTCAGCGCGAAAATGAACCGCGCTCAAATCCCCGATGGAATGTATTTGCTTGCAGATACCATTGTCGCATTCGATCACGCGCGCCGCACCATTTTCCTCATCGCAAATGTTTTGGATGGCGATGTGCAAGCCGCCGAAGATAAACTTGATTCGATTGCCGCACGCATTCATCAGCCTTTGCCCGCCGCGCAAAAAATAAATGTCACGCCGTCGAAGGTCAAGGCGAGCCACACGCAGGGAACGTATGAAGACATGGTGCGCGCCGCCAAGGAACACATTGCCGCAGGCGATATTTTTCAGGTGGTGCTTTCGCAGCGTTTCAGCCGCGAAACGAATGTCGAGCCTTTCGATGTTTATCGTTCTGTGCGCCGACTCAACCCGTCGCCGTACATGTTCTTTTTTGATTTCGGACTCGTAGACGATGAACCGCTTTATATTGTTGGATCGTCGCCTGAGATGTTTGTGCGTTTGGAAGGAAGAACCGCTTCACTCCGACCGATCGCAGGGACGCGCCCTCGAGGAGCAGATGCCGCCGCTGACGCATCGCTTGCCACAGACCTGCTCGCCGATCCGAAGGAACGCGCGGAGCATGTGATGCTGGTTGATTTGGGTCGTAATGATTTGGGGCGCGTCTGCGAATATGGCACGATCAAAGTTTCTGATTTCTTCACCGTTGAAAAATATTCACACGTCATGCACATCGTCTCCCACGTCGAAGGGACTCTGCGCCCCGAACTGACCGCTTTCGATTTAGTGAGAGCTGCCTTCCCCGCAGGCACAGTCAGCGGCGCGCCGAAAGTCCGCGCGATGGAGATCATCGCCGAGTTGGAGCCCGATGCACGCAACGCCTACGCAGGCATGATCGGCTACTTCGGCTTCGACGGCGCCATGGACACCTGCCTCGCCATCCGCACCATGGTTGGGCGCGGCAACACGGTCAGCGTGCAAGCAGGCGCAGGTATCGTCGCCGATTCGAATCCAACTACTGAATATCAAGAGACCGTGAATAAAGCATCTGCTATGTTACGTGCCATAGATGTGGCAGAATCAAATTCATAAAAGACTCGGTGATTGAGTAGTCCCGCATGGTTTTCGCGGGACGTATCGAAACCACCAGTGAATGAAACACTTTCAATAACAAAAATTGCTCTTGTCACTTGTTGGTTTCGACTGCTTGCGCTCAACCAACGGAATATGTAAGAAAGGAAATGAAATATGACAAACAAACCCCGCCTCCTCACTGGTGACCGCCCCACAGGCCGCCTGCACCTTGGACATTATGTCGGCTCGCTTCGCAATCGTGTGCGCCTGCAGCATCAATATGATTCCTTCTTTATCATCGCTGACCTGCATACGATGACCACCAAACCCGAGCCGCAGTACATCAAAGAAATTCCAACGTATATCCGCGAGATCGTTTTGGATTATCTCACCGTGGGCATTGACCCGAATGTCAGCACCATCTTTGTTCAATCCGCAATTCCAGAAACCTATGAAATGAATCTGCTCTTTGAAATGCTGGTCACCGTGCCGCGCCTCGAACGTATGCCCACGCTCAAAGACATGGCACGCGACGCCAACATCGACTCCATGCCATTCGGTTTGCTCGGCTATCCCGTCCTCCAAGCCGTTGACATTTTATTGCCACGTGCGAATGTCGTCCCCGTTGGACGTGACAACCAATCTCATGTTGAACTCGCCCGCGAAATGGCACGCAGATTCAATAATCTCTATGGCAAAGATATCTTTCCCGAACCAGAATCCATAATTGGTGATGTCCCCATGCTCGTCGGCACAGACGGACAAAACAAAATGTCCAAGTCTCTTGGCAATGCCATCTATTTATCCGATGACGCGAAGACTGTCGAAGAAAAAGTCAAAGGCATGTACACCGATCCCAAACGCCTGCGCGCCACAGACCCAGGCACCGTGGAAGGCAATCCCGTCTTCATCTATCACGACGCGTTCAACCCGTCCTATGCCGAAGTGGATGATCTCAAGGAACGCTATCGCAAGGGACAGGTCGGCGATGTGGAAGTCAAGGAAAAACTTGCCAAAGCCATCAACGCCTTCCTCGAACCCATCCGCGAAAAACGTGCGTATTACCTTGCCCATCCCACCATCCCGCGCGACGTCCTCGCGGACGGAATCCGCCGCATGCAAACCGAAGCCAAAGAGACCATGAACCTCGTCCGCGATGTGACTGGCTTATCGTATTCGCTGGATTTGTTTGCGGATGAAGTGGATATCTTTGGAAATGAAGAATAAAAAAACTCGGTGGTTGAGTAGCCCGAGGCGATAGCCGAGGGCGTATCGAAACCACCAGTTCGAGAAGAAGCCTCAATAACAGAAATTGCTTCTATCACATGTTGGTTTCGATACGGGCGAGAAAAGCACTCGCCCTACTCAACCAACGGAGTTTGGAGAAACATATGTTAGCCCTTATAGATAACTACGACTCCTTCACCTACAACCTCGTTCAATACCTCGGCGAACTCGGCGCGGATATTCGCGTCTTTCGCAATGACCAAATTTCATTGAACGAGTTGATCGCCCTCAAGCCTGACCATCTCGTCATTTCCCCAGGTCCAGGCGAACCCATCAAAGACGGCGGCGTTTCCCCCGAAGCCATCAAACACTTCACGGGAAAAATTCCCGTGCTCGGCGTCTGCCTCGGACATCAATGCCTGGGTGCAGTCTACGGTGGCAAAGTGGATCGCGCTCCGCGACTCATGCACGGCAAGACTTCCCCCGTCACTCACAATGGACAAGGCGTCTTCAAAGACATCCCTTCGCCGTTTGAAGCCATGCGCTATCACTCGCTCGTCGTTTACGAACCCATTCCCGCCGAACTCGAAATCGTCGCGCAGACATCCGAAGGCGAGATCATGGCTCTCAAACACAAACAGCACCCGACCTTTGGCGTGCAGTTTCATCCCGAGTCCATTCTTACCGAGCATGGCAAACAACTGCTCAAAAATTTTCTCGATATCAAGATCGTCCCGCCCGCACCTGCGGAACCGTCCCTGCTCAAGCCTTTTATCGCCAAGACTATCAACCGCACCGACCTCACTGTCGCAGAGGCCGAAGAAGCGATGAACGTCATCATGACAGGTCAAGCCACACCCGCGCAGGTCAGCGCCTATCTGGTCTCGCTCCGCATGAAAGGCGAGACCATCCCCGAAATCACAGGCTCTGTCCGCGCCATGCGCTCCGTCGCGGTCAAGGTGAAACTTGCTGATCCAACCGAACGCATTTACGACATCGTCGGCACTGGCGGTGACGGCGCTCACACCTTCAACATTTCCACCGCCGCCGCATTCGTCCTCGCAGGCACGGGACGCAAAGTTGCCAAGCACGGCAACCGCGCCGCGTCCTCTCACTGCGGTTCTGCCGATGTCCTCTCCGCTCTCGGTGTCAGTCTCGACCTCACACCTGACCAGATCGCCCACGCCATCGACACCATCGGCATCGGCTTTATGTTCGCCGCCAAGTTTCACCCCGCCATGAAGCATGCCATCGGCCCGCGCAAAGAGATCGGTCAACGCACCATCTTCAATGTCCTCGGCCCGCTTACCAATCCCGCAGGCGCGAACATTCAACTCACGGGCGTGTATGCTGCTGCGCTCACCGAGCCTCTCGCCAATGTTCTCAATGAACTCGGTTCTCGCGCCGCTCTCATCGTCTATGGCGCAGGCGGCACCGACGAGCTCAATACCACGGGCATCAATCGCATCAGTCATCTCAGAGATGGCACGGTCAACACCTATGATCTCGATCCCGCCGAATTCGGTTTCACCCTCGCCACCATGGAAGACCTGCGCGGCGGCACGCCCGATGAATCTGCGGCGATGATGCGCGATCTTCTCTCTGGCAAACTCAAAGGCGCCCGCCGCGACTCCGTTCTGCTCAACGCCGCTGGTGCTCTCGCCGCCGAAACTGGCGATTTCAAATCCGCGCTCGCAGAAGTCACCGCCGCACTCGATAACGGCTCTGCCCTCGCCAAACTCAACGCCCTTGTTGAATACTCAAAATCCGTTTCGTAAGGGCACAGCGGCGCTGTGCCCTTACATCACCATAACATGACAAATATTCTTGAAAAAATCATCGCTCAAAAGAAACTGGAAATTGCGGCGCTCGACGCCTCAGTATTACGCCGCGCCGCAGAGCAGAGTCCTGCACCCAGAGATTTTCTCGCCGCAATCAAGCGCCGCCGCTTCGCCCCCCGCCCGAGCTTGATCGCTGAACTAAAGAGAGCCTCTCCCTCCAAAGGGATTCTCGCCCCGCACCTTGACTTGTTTCAAGTAGCCGACATTTACACCCAAAACGGCGCCGCCGCAATTTCCGTGTTAACCGACGAAAAATTCTTCATGGGCAAACTCGAAACCCTTCACGATTTACGTTTCACTCATCACTCCACATTGCCGCTTCTTCGGAAAGACTTCACCATCGACGAAACCCAAATCTACGAAGCCCGAGCCAACGGCGCCGACGCCATCCTTCTCATCGCCGCCGCATTGACAGACGACAAGCACTTCGCCGACCTGCACGCCTGCGCCCTCAGTTTGGGGCTGACTGCCTTGGTCGAAGTCCATGACGAAGCAGAAACTGAGCGAGCCTTGAAGTTGCAGGATGTAAAACTGATCGGCATCAACAATCGCAACCTCGCCACCTTCGAAGTCTCGCTCGCAACCACCGAATGCCTCCGCCCGATGATCTCCCCCGAAATCGCCGTTGTTGCCGAGTCTGGTATTTTCACCGCCAGCGACGTGGAGCGATTAGCCAATATCAACATTGACGCGATCCTCGTTGGTGAAGCATTGGTCACCTCGGAAGATATTCCTGCAAAAGTTCGCGAGTTATCTGGAATGTGATATGTCGTTGCGAGGAGGGTGCCCTTCCCGACGAAGCAATCTCCTATTAACTGGAGGTTGCTTCGGGCAAAGAACAAGAGCGCCCTCGCAACGACATAGTTAAGAGAGATTATGACGAAAATAAAAATCTGCGGAATCAAAACCTTGAAAGACGCCCTCGCCGCCATTGACGCAGGCGCGGATTATCTGGGATTCAACTTTTATCCCAAGAGTGTTCGCTTTATTGAGAAGGAAACTTGCGCAGAAATAACATCCATTTTGAAGAAGAAACATCCACAAATAAAACTCGTTGGCGTATTTGTAAATTTACCTGTTGAAGAAGTGAAAGTCATTTTGGAAACCTGCCATCTTGACCTCGCTCAACTCCACGGTGATGAAACACCCGAAATGCTTGAGTCCTTCAGTGGCAAAGCCTTCAAAGCCATCCGTTTAACATCCGAATCCGCTGAAACATCCGTTTATCCGTTTCTCAAATCCGCTTTATCACCTGCATTGTTAGTAGACGCCGCCGTCAAAGGTGTCTACGGCGGAAGCGGCATCACCGCAGATTGGTCATCAGCGGCGGAGTTGGCGAAGAAATATCCGTTGTTGCTGGCGGGTGGATTGACTCCAGAGAACGTCGCGGACGCGGTGCGGCAGGTGAAACCCTGGGGGGTGGATGTTGCCTCTGGCGTGGAATCGGCCCCGGGTGAGAAAGATGCGGCGAAGATGTCCGCATTTGTGAAAGCAGTCAAGCAGACCATTGACGATGGACGATAGACCACCGTGGTCAACGGTCTGTTGTCTAATCAAGGAGAACTTATGACAACATTATTACCCCCAAAATTTGGCCCCTACGGCGGACAGTTTGTGCCCGAGACGCTCATGCCCGCGCTCATTGAGTTGGAGCAGGCGTTCGTGGATGCGCAAAAAGACCCTGCCTTCAGAAAAGAATTCGAAGGCTTGCTGGCGTCATTCGTGGGCAGACCCACGCCGTTGACCTACGCAAAAAGATTATCGGAACAATTGGGCGGCGCACAAATTTATTTGAAGCGCGAAGACCTGGCGCACACGGGCGCGCATAAAATTAACAATGCGTTGGGACAGGCATTGCTTGTGAAGCGGATGGGGAAGAAGCGTGTCGTTGCCGAGACTGGGGCAGGGCAGCACGGCGTGGCATCTGCAACCGCTGCGGCATTGCTCGGACTTGAATGCGTGGTGTATATGGGAGTCGTAGACATTGCGCGGCAGGAGCCGAACGTGTTTCGCATGAAGTTGCTTGGCGCGGAAGTACGCCCCGTGACATCGGGCACGCAGACGTTGAAAGACGCCATCAACGAAGCCATCCGCGATTGGGTGACGAATGTGGACAACACGCATTATCTGCTTGGTTCGGCGTTGGGACCACATCCATACCCGACCATCGTGCGCGAGTTCCAATCAGTGATCGGAATTGAAGCCCGCGAACAAATGCTGCGCGATGTGGGACGCCTGCCCGATACGGTCATTGCATGTGTGGGCGGCGGGTCGAATGCCATCGGCGTCTTCAGCGGATTTGTGGACGATGAAAATGTTGAGCTGATCGGCGTCGAAGCAGGCGGCAGTGGAATTGCTTCTGGCAAACACGCTGCGAGATTTGGAGATGCGACAAAAGCAAGAGTGGGCGTGATTCACGGAACACGAACTTATGTCTTGCAAGATGAAGACGGACAAATTGCCGAGACTCATTCTGTTTCAGCAGGATTGGATTACGCAGCAGTTGGTCCCGAGCATGCGATGATGCGAGATAGTGAACGCGCCTTTTACACATCTGCAACAGATACGGAAGCATTGAGTGCCTTTCAAACTTTATGCCACACTGAAGGGATTATCCCTGCGCTCGAGTCATCTCATGCGGTGGCGGAAGTCATCAAGCGCGCACCGACGATGAGGAAGGATCAGGTGATTTTGGTGAATCTTTCGGGGCGAGGGGATAAGGATTTGAATACTGTTATTAAGGAATTGGGAGAAAATCTTTAAACACAAAGGACACTAAGGTCACGAAGGTTTAAAGCCTTAAGACAAAACAATTTTCTCTCCTTTGTGTACTTTGTGCCCTTCGTGTTTAATCTTTTAGAGGAATTATTATGAACAGAATCGAAAACGCATTCAAAAACAAACCGATCTTTATGCCCTATTTCCCCTTGGGCTATCCTAACTTGCCAACCTCCATTGATGTGATCGAAGCGCTCGCCAAAAACGGCGCGGACTTGATCGAGGTGGGGCTTTCCTTCTCCGATCCGCTTGCAGATGGACCCGTCATTCAAAAAGCGACACAGATCGCATTGGAACAAGGAATCACGGTAAAGAAGTCGCTAGCGGCGGTTGCGGAGTTACGTAAACGTGGTGTAACCATTCCACTAATTCTGATGGGATACTTTAATCCCATGCTGGCGTATGGATTGGAGAAATTTGTCCATGATGCGCGTGACGCAGGTGCCGATGGATTTATCATTCCCGACCTTCCACTGGAGGAGGCAGTTGAGTTTCAAGCCTTGGTAGGGGATATGCCGTTGATCCAAATGCTCGCGCCGACATCGCCGAACGAACGCATGGAGTCGATTGCGCGCAATGCCAGGGGATTTATTTATCTCGTTTCGGTGACGGGTGTAACGGGTGCGCGCACATCTATTTCAGATGGACTTGGCGATTTGATTCAACGTGTTCGTGAGCATACCTCTGTACCTGTGTGCGTGGGATTTGGAATCGGCACACCTGAGCAAGCCAAGCAAGTCGGCGCACTGGCGGATGGAGTCATTGTCGGCTCGGCATGCGTGAAGACGATTGGAGGAAATGATAATCCAGTTGAGGCGGCAAAGAAATTTGCAAGAGAATTTAGAGGGGCTCTTGGATAAACGATAAAGGATATGCAACCTGCATATCCTTTATCGTTTAGTCTTGTCCTTGATATTAGTTATTAACCCATCGGGTTGGCGTTGGTGCATGAAAGGTTTGACAAAAAGGGCATGACTGTGTAAGTTTGGTTTATGCCTAAACAAAAGAATGCACAGCCATGCCCAAAAACATTATACCGTGTCAAGAATTGGTCTGAATATGATCAAGCCTTGGTGCAACGCGGTTCAATCACATTCTGGATGTCCGAAGGCTTTGAAAAGACATGGCTGTATGCAGGAGAAAAACAGCGCGGAAGCCAGTTTGATTATACGGATCAAGCCATCCTGGTGATGTTGACGGTCAAAGAAATATTCACCTGAGCAACCGAGGCGTGGAAGGCTTTGTACGTTCCTTGTTTCGGATGATGAAAATCGATTTACCCGTGCCAGATCATTCAACGTTATCCAAACGCAGCAAGGATTTGAAGGTAAATCTACCGAAGAAAACCAATCAAAGCCTGAACATCGTCATGGACAGCACAGGCTTGAAAATCTACGGTGAAGGTGAATGGAAGGTTCGAATGCACGGCGTCTCGAAGCGACGTACTTGGCGTAAACTGCATTTAGGCGCAAATCCAGAAGACGGTGAAATCCAAGCCGTACTCCTGACAGAAAACAACGTTAGCGACGATCAAGCAGTAAAAGAATTGTTAGGGCAAATTGAGCAAACCATACTTGATTTTGCGGCAGATGGAGCCTACGATAAACGCAAGGTCTATGACAGTCTCAACGCACATTCACCTCAGGTGAATATCTTGATTCCACCGCGCAAGAACGCGCACATCTGGAAACACGGCAACACGAAAACAGAACGGCTCAAACGGGATGAGAATCTACATGCCATAAGAAAAGATGGACGTAAGGAATGGAAGAAGAATTCCGGCTATCATGTCCGTTCCTTGGTGGAGACGACCATGTTTCGCTTGAAAACCATCTTTGGCGATGAACTCTCGGCACGTCTTCTTGAAACGCAGACAACGCAAGCTTTAGTTCGCTGTGCCGCTCTCAACAAAATGACGCATCTGGGTATGCCCCAAAGCTACAAAGTGGCATAACTTTTCGCTCCTATCCAGCGGATTGCGCCTACTTTTCGATTTATGCACCAACGCCCATCGGGTTCATCAATTGGAAATAATTTCCATCGGGGTCAGCGAGGGTGGCGATGAAGCCGCCGCCCATTTCATACGGCTCTTTGACAACTGTTCCGCCAAGGGCTTTGATGCGCTCAAACTCCTCTTTGACTTGAGGGATTTCAAAATTGATCATTACGCGCCCAGGTTCCTTTGCGCTGCCGCCCATTTCGGAATGGGTCAGGATGCCCACAAATCCGCTTCCAACTTGCCATCCCCAAAATCCATTTTCGGGATCGACCATGTCTGCGGGTTTTCCAAATACCTTTTCATAGAAAGCTGCCAACACCTGGGGCTGCATCGTACCTATCATTACTGAATTCAAATTCAACATTTTACACATCCTTTCTAAAGTAGGTGAACACGATCATTAATAAAACTTTGAATTCATTGTAGAACAAATATTCCGCTTTGACAAGGCGTGTGTAAAAAATGCTTGGGAGCAGCCAAAAGCCTGTAGAAACAGTAAGCAGTTTGCGGCGGAGTTCCGAAGCGCGTTAAATTCCAAATAAATGTTCGAGGCCGCGCCAGACTTCATCGCGCCAGCAAGTGTAGTTATGTCCGCCATCAAATTCGCGATAGGTGACATCGTATCCATTTTCGCGCAGGATGGGTTGCAGGCGACGGTTATCATCCAATAGCCAGTCAAAATGACCAATGTCCATCCAGATTTTGATGTTGTGAGCTTGTTGATGTTTGATTAAATCCACTGCGGCAAAATCGCGTTTTTCGGATTCAAACACACCCGATTGACTGATGATTTTCCCGAAAATTTCAGACATTCGCAAACCCGTGTACATGGACATCAATCCGCCAAACGATGCGCCGAGCACGCCATACGCGCCGCGCTGTTTTGTGACATCCAGTAAATTCAAACGTTTGTATGCCAGCGGCAAAATAACATTATCAATCCACATGATGGTGGCATCAGAGCAGGCGTATTCCACGCCGCGGCGGTCATCACCATTTTGCAGGAAAGCCATGGCAATGGGTTGGATGCGCTTTTCGTGAATAAGGTTATCCACGATTACATTGAGCATGGCGCGTTTGAGATAATCCGCGCCATCGTAAACGACAAGCAACGGCACGGGTCCGCTGACAGGTGGGTGATAAAGATACACATCCCGTTGACCTTCATCCGCAAGCATCCACGTTTCAACGAGGTGATGGGTTACTTTTCCGTGTGGGACATTTTTCCTGCGAACCGCAAGTTCGGTGGCGGAATGTTCGGGCATGTAAAAGAAATGGTTGTAATGCTCAATGCCGTTAAAAACAGTATGCTTATTCAACGGATCTTCAACGCGTGTCTTTGTGCGTGGTTCGTAGAAGGAATATTCAAGATAAGCAGCGGCGGGAAGTTCCATCGAGTACGCCCACAATTGCTTTTCGATGCGTGTCATCTTTTGCGGCTGGTCTTCCCACATGTGGATATCGTCAATGAAATGCGGGGCGGTCTTGCCGTGCCAATAAAAGGTCGCTTTATTTCCTTCGATGATGGGGTTTTGATTCTTTTGCACCATGGTTTATAGATCCATCCTTTCGACATTTTTGAACTGCAAAATAAAATCCACCCCGTAGACTTTGCTTGGAGTTTGGAAACCCGCTTTGTAATCACCATCCAAAATATGCTTCATGATTTCCACTGATGTGAGCGCGGTCAGGTAATACGCCTCGGGAGTTTTCAATTTGGCGCGGATGGTTTGTTTGCCATCGGTCACTTCTGCGATTAACAAACTCATTCCATTTTCGTTTTGTTTGCGAGACGGCCCGGGCGCAAGGAATTTGCCGATCAGCCATTTTATGAAATCTCTGGCGGTGCGTGTGTAAAGGATTGGTCCGACGAAACGGGTGAGCCGCATCATGTTGACCATTGCTGTGGGGAAGCCCATATACACGGTCACGTTTGGAATGCCTGTGCTGTGATAGGCCGTACTGACATCGCCCCAGCCCATTGAAACCAAACGTGAAGGCCCGCGTCCAAAGTCAATATATTTTGTATCCCACACATTTGGCACGCTGACAATTTTTCCATCGCGGCGGATGCGCCCTGCTCGGTGACTATTCTCGATTCCAGAGCGAGCCGTGCCGCGTGAGACGCCGCTGCCGATGCTTTTTATATAAAGTTCGATATGAGTTGCGCCCACAAGTTTTTCCGCAACGTGCGCGATCAAACAATCCGATGGCACCACATCGAACCCGCCGCCAGGCAGCAACATGATACCTGCGTGTTTTGCATCTTCACTCATTGCGGCCAGCGCTTCAAAACCTTCGATCTCGCCGCTGATATCCACGTAATGCCGCTTGGTGCGAATGCACGCCTCAGCCATCTGCCGAAACGTCAACACGAACGGACCCGCGCAATGCAAAACCGCATCTACTTCCATTAAAGCTGAGTCCAGCGCGGCGGCATCTTCAATTGAAAAAGCGCGATACTCCAAATTAAATTTTTCGGCTTGCGCGCGTAATTGAGATTTATCTCGTCCCGCGAGTAATGGCTTGAAGCCAGCCTTTACCGCCTGCTCCACAATTAAATTTCCCGTATAACCATACGAACCATACACCATAAAATTTTTCACGAGCGCTCCGTCCATGCTGGGTTTGCATATTTTTCTTTGACCAATTCTTCAGCTCTTTCGGATTCGGATCGGGACATTTCACCACGCTGAAAGTGGATTCCCAACTGCGCTTCGAATCCTTTAACGAAAGCCTGAGCTGCTGTTTCCCAATCAGTTTTCACGCTGATAACTGACTCAACCGTCGTCGCGCGCGCCAGTAATCTTTGCGCCGCATTCTCTCGCGCCGCTTCATCCTTGAATACCAAAGCCTCGCAAATTCGAGTTAAATCACCTGTCAGTGGAAGTGACCCATGTTGCAACACACCTTCCTTCTTGCGTGCCTGCGCGGAACCAATTAACTTTTTCCCTTCCACTGTGATTTCGTAAGTGGACGGAACTTCAAAGCAAACAGGGTTTTGGTAGGTCACGCTTCCAGCGTGACTAGCTTGATTTTGTGATGTCACGTCAGAGACGTGACCTACATCTTCTTTTATCTCAACCGGTAATCCCAACTCACGCATGGCAAACATCAAAGCCTGTGCGAGACGGTTATATGATTCCAGCACGCCGCCTGCTAAAACGGGTTCTTCCGCGCTGCCAGTCACCGAGTAAGTTAATTCGTCCGTGTGTAAAATCGCCCGTCCCCCCGTCAGCCTGCGGACAACTTCCCAGCCGTGAACTTTGACTCGTTCCATATCCACATCCGCAAAAGATTGGGCGTGACCCAAAGACAGGCACGGCGGATTCCACGAGTACAGCCGCAAAGTGGGCAATGACTCGCCGCGATAAATATGCTCAAGAATGGATTCATCCACGGCCATATTCCACGCGCCATTGGATGGGGGAGTATAAAGGAGTCGCCAAGTGTTCATGGATGTATTTTACTCCCAGACTCTGGAGGGTATAATTTGCAACTGATGTTACGCAGTAAACAATCCCGAAGGGATGACACGATTATAGAATTGCGGTGCAGAATCCCCAAATCCCGCAGGGATGACATGACACCCCTTCGGGGTTGGGCGAATTCTTGCGTTGATTCTAGAATCATTTCACTCCTTCGGAGTTATGCCTGCGTAAGGTGAGTTTGTAATATCCGTTTGAATAAAAATAGGATAAGATAACGACAGGAACAGGAAATGCCCGCGAATATTCAAAAAATCCTAAAGAAGTTCAAGCAATCTCTGACGCGCTTGTATGGTGACCGCATCAAGAGAATATATTTGTTTGGGTCTTACGCGCGCGGAGATTATGAAGACGGCTCAGACCTGGATGTTTTGATCGTGTTGGATACTTTCCGTTTTCATAACACGGAAATCAGCCGTACCGCTGATCTGGTCAGTGACCTGTCTTTGCAGTATTTGATCACGGTCAGCCCGATGTTCATGCGTGAGAGGGATTGGATTTCAGGGAAAAAGCCGCTGCTCCGCAATGTAAAAAACGAAGGGATCAAATTATATGAAAGAAGAAAACATTCCGCTTCTGCTTCGAGCGGAAGAAGCAATTGAATCTGCCGATCTTCTGTTGAAGGAGGGCTATTTGGCCGATTCGATCAGCCGCGCTTATTATGCGATGTTTTATATCGCCGAAGCCTTGTTGAATGAAAAGGATTTGAGCTTCAGCAAGCACGGAAATGTTCACGGGGCATTTGGCGAACATTTCATCAAGACCGGGATCTTCGATAAGAAATATCACAAGTGGTTGTTGGAGGCGTTTAGCCGCCGCATCGCCAGTGATTATGACGCTTCTGCGAAATTCCAATCGTCTTCGGTAAAGGCAATGATTGATCAAGCTTGGGATTTTTTAAAAGTCGCAAGAGAATATTTGAACAAGTAATTTATTGATTTGTGGATACAGCCATATTCCACGCGCCAGAGGATGGGGGAGTATATAAGAGACGCCAGTTCATGTGAGTTTAAACGTTGGAAAGTTGGCAGGTTGGAAAGTTAACTTGTAAACATTCAAACCTGCAAACTTTCAAACTCCTTCGATGCCTGTTCTTCAAGTTCAGATGAAACTTCTTCCAACGGCGGCTTGACTGTCCACTTTGGGAAATCGTGGAATTTATGAAGCAATGCTTTCAGTATCGGTGGAAACGGCATATATTTTTCGAGAATGTGTCTTTGCTCTGTGACACGCGCTTGAGCTTCGGTTGGATCTTTGCCTTCCTGATACAAATCCCATATCTCGCGCAAGCCTTCTGAGATCAAATTTGCAGGGGCAGTGATGGCTCCCTGCGCGTGATTTTTCAAGGCGTGATGAAAATACGAATCCGTGCCGTTGAGGACGAGCAAATCCTTTCTAAATCGTTGACCTAATTCGGTGGCAAAAGATTCGTTATGCGATGAGTCTTTGATGCCAGCAAATTGATTTGGAAAACTATCTTTTAATCGCGCCAGCAAATCCAGTGAAAAGCCCACGCCAGTTGCTCCTGGAATATGATAGCCAAGCAAATATCCTTTGGCGGGGACGGCTTTTTTTATTAGTTCACTAAACCAATTAAACAAACCTTCATCGGTGGCTTTGCGAAAATAATAGGGAGGAAGAACAACAACTCCATCGTAGCCAAGATCGAAGGAAAGTTTTGTTAACTCAATGGTTTCGGAAAGACTTGGTGTGCCTGTCCCTGCCAGAAGTTTGAACCCAGGCAGTTGTTGACGATAGACTCGTGCAGAGCGTAATAAGGTTTCGCGTTCTTTGGGAGAGAATGACGGGCCCTCGCCAGTAGTGCCGAAGAGCAGCGCGCCGTGGCATCCTCTTGAGGCGAGAAAATGCAAAAGCGCGGGAACAGCTTCGAGGTCGAAGGAGGAGGCGTCTGCTTTGAACGGAGTCACTGCCGCAGCGTAGACTCCAGCAAGTGGGTGGTTGTCAGTCATAAAATTTACTCTTTTTCTTCAATGAATTGACGGGCAGCTTCTTCGGGAGGTTGAAGCGTTTGGCCTTTTTCCTGGGTTAAATAATGCTGGTGGTCAAGCGTCCATAAATACAGATCGCCTTCGGTTCTGCCTTTGAAATCTTTAAGGATCTTGCTGCTGCGAATGATCTCAACAATGGGCAGGTAAACCGTGTCATACCAATGACCCACAGCCTCCTCTTCTGAAATATTGCGTTTGAGGTCAAGACCCATAAAGTAGCGATGCACTGCGATATGTTCCAACATACGTTCAAATCCATCGGGGATGGTTGTTTTTATATTGGCATCTGCGCGAATATGATCGAGCGCTGTGCGTTCGAGAAAGTGAACTTTTGCGCCGAGAATTTCCAGGTCTTCAGGTTTGATATTGGGGGTGATGTTCACGCGTGTGGCGCATTCGCGGATTTCCGCTTCGATAAATTCCTGTCCCTTTTCACGCGCAACAGAAACGCGATGATGTCCATCCACAACAAAATAAACTTCGCCCACCTTATAGAGAACCACGGGCGGCAGGTGAATATCCTCATAGAAGGCGCGGTCGACTTTTTGCCAGCGGCTGGCGAGTTGATCTTCCTTGGGAAGAAATGCGCGGTCAAATTCATGATAGCGGTTCAGACTACCCGCGATTTGATCCACACGAATGGTTTTTACTCCCCGATAGATTGGGCCGCCGATATGCAGCTTCTCTTTGACATCGTCGTACGAAAGCAGTGTGGTGGGATGGCCTGAAAAGGCTGACATGACCTGGTTGATAAAGGATTTAAAGCGCGCTTTGCTAAAATCTGCACGCACACGGGAATTGAGTTCATCATTCATGTTTTAATTATCTCACGTTCTTATTGTTATAGGACTTACGCAGTTCAAAATCTTTTAGCCACGAATTATACGAATTTTCGCTAATTTTAAAATAATCTGTGCGAATTCGTGAAATCCGCGGCAGTTCTTTTGGTTTTGCTTCTGCAACTGCGTAACTGCTATCTTATTAAAAATTTGCATTGATGGTTTTGTATGGATATACATTCATGATTTTTGTAATGCCAACGGTTGTTTCCGCATTCACGATGTTGTTCTTGAAGAAATGCGTATGCCCGTGAAAATGATATCTTGGTTTTGCAATACGGATCAGCCAGTTTAACGCCTTGAGGCCGCGATGAGCGGGATCAGTGTCATCGTGTATATCATATGGGGGCGAATGACTGATAAGGATGTCCAGTGCGCGGCCATAGCGCATTTGGTTTAGGAATAGTTTTGGAAGTAATTTAAATGCGCGGGTGTAGGCCTCGGTTTGGGTATATTGATTGATTCCATCGGGGCGGTAACGGATGCATCCGCCGAGGCCGCCGATCAGAAATTTTTTGTGGCGGACAGTTTTCAGGTCCAGGTTGGAACCGCCTTGAGCGCGCGATGCCACGGATTTTATATCGAATTGCGGGTCGTGATTTCCAGGAACATAGAACAATGGTACGTTCAACATCGTGACCAAATATTCCAAATATTCATAAGGCAGGTCCCCGCAGCCGAGGATGAGTTCCACATCCTGAAAATGGCCGTTGGAAGAAAGCGCATAGATACGATCCACAACCTGGTCACTTACAGCGAGGATTTTCACGATACTTGCATTTTGCCGTATTAATGGCTTCCCGGCAAGCCTGTTACTGACAAAACTGTAATTCTGGTATTTGCAATTCCCCCTACTGCACACTATAATTCATCAATTCAGTTTATTGTAAGCAGGAGCCTTCTCTGGAAACAAGAAAAATTACTTCGTCAATCGGTTCAGAATCGGGCAAGGACCCCACTTCACGCCAACAGCTCCCATCTGGTATTACGCTTGTTGACCGGTACATTATTCAGGATGTAATCGGTGTGGGCGGCATGGGTTCTGTTTATCGCGCCCGTGACCTGCACTTTCCCAATGTTGTGAAATTGGTGGCGGTGAAGGAGATGATCAACCTTGCTCCGGATCCGATCATACGCCAGACGATCGTTCAAAACTTTGAGCGTGAAGCAAATATGCTTGCCACGCTTAACCATCCCGCCATTCCGCGCATTTATGATTATTTTTCCCACAACGATCACTCGTATCTGGTTTTGGAATTTGTGCATGGCAAAGACCTTGAAACTGTGATCAGCGACGCGAACGGATTTTTGCCCGAAGATCAGGTGATCAGCTGGGCGATCCAACTTTGCGATGTGTTGGAGTATTTACACGGACATAAACCTGACCCGATCATTTTCCGCGATATGAAGCCGTCCAATGTCATGATCAATCACAATGGGGATGTGGTGCTTGTTGACTTTGGCATCGCGAAGACTTTCCAAAGCGGACAAAAAGGAACGATGATCGGCACAGAAGGGTATTCACCCCCCGAGCAGTATCGCGGCGAAGCCACTCCCATTGCGGATGTTTATTCCCTTGGCGCGACGCTGCATCATGCGATCACGCGGCGTGATCCGCGCCTTGAGCCGCCTTTTTCCTTTGCGGAACGTCCATTACGGCGCATTAATACAAATATCTCAAATGAATTTGAAGCGGTTGTTAATACTGCTTTACAATACAACCCCTCAGACCGCTTTCCCAGCGCAACGAAGATGAAAGACGCATTAATGAATGTGGCGCGTAAGACAGGCGCTCTTTCGAAGATCACGTCCGCTTTACCGGTTTCCAGCGGCGGCATTAAACCGCTCTGGTCTTTTAAGTGCGAAGATGAAATACGCGGTACGCCGGCTTTGCATCAAGGCACAATATTTATTGGATGTTATGACAATAACCTGTATGCCTTGAATGCGGCTGATGGGCAATTCCAATGGAAGTATGCCGCTGAAGGGGGGATTGTCTCCCGTCCCATCGTTTATGATGGCAACGTGTTCTTTGGTTCGGAAGATCAGCGCCTGCATATGATCAACTCTCGAACCGGCAAACTGGTGTGGACCTATTACACAGACGGCAAGATCTACTCCTCGCCGCGCATTGCTGATGGACATCTTTTCCTCGGGTCAGATGACCAGGACCTGCATGCGGTGAATGTCACCAGCGGCCGCGCCATCTGGAAATATGCAACGGATGGACCGATCCATTCCACCCCGCTGGTTGCAAATGAAATGGTTTACTTTGGCACCGAGGCAGGCTCTTTCTACGCTCTCGATTTCCGCGGCGAATTGAAATGGCGCTTTCAAGCCAAGCGCTCCATTACCTCTTCACCGATCAGTAAAGGCCAGGCCATTTATGTTGCTTCGGTTGATAGCACCCTCTATTCACTGGATGCAAAGAATGGCTGGGCGATCTGGAAGTTCCGCCTTGGCAAAGGCTCCGTTTCCTCTCCTGCTCTCGCAGATGATTTCATTTTTATCGGTGCGGCGGATGGATTTATTTATTGTGTGGATGCGCGTACAGCGAAGGAAGTTTGGCGGTTCCGCACAGAAAATCAGGTAAGTAGTTCACCTGCCGTTTACAAAGATTCTGTTTATTGTGGCTCTGTAGATGGTAGCCTGTATTGTCTCGAATATCGCACAGGTCGCTTACGTTGGAAGTTCGAAGCCAAGGCTGCGATTACTGGCTCGCCTGTGGTATTCGATGATATTGTATATTTTGGCTCAACAGACCATCATGTTTATGCACTATTCGCTTAAGAGGAGTCATCGTGACAGATTTCTTTCGAAAACTATTTGGTAAAAAAGAAGACACAGTAAAGCAGATTCAAGTTGATATGGCCACGACCGCTCCGCTCACTGATCAACAGATCAGTTCGATTGTTGCGATCCAAAACCTGAAGAGCGAAACAAAACAGCTCATGGCTGGTGTAGGCCAGTCTGTGGGAAAGCAGCGCGATCATAATGAAGATAGCGTTCTTGCGCTTACATCCACAATGGCCGGCAGTATGGAAACCATTCCCTTCGGCTTGTATATTGTTGCAGATGGCATGGGCGGTCATCAGTTCGGTGAGGTGGCGAGCAATGCCGCCATCCGAATTATGGGCGGCAACATCACAAAAAAATTCCATTCCTATCTTTATAATTTACCCACACAATCCCTGCAGGAATCCTTGCAGGAAGTCATGGAAGCCTCGATCACCGAAGCGCATCAATATGTTCAACGTGAAGCACCGGGCAGCGGCACCACAGTCACCGCCGCGCTTGTATTGGGACAGCAGGTGACGATCGCGCACGTGGGAGATAGCCGCGCCTATTCCATTTACCCTGATGGAAGAATTGATACGATCACCCGCGACCATTCACTGGTCAAGCGACTGGAAGAGCTCGGACACCTCAGCAAAGACGAAGCTGAGAATTTCCCGCACCGCAATGTCTTGATCCGCGCTTTGGGTCAGGGCGAAACCCTCGAAGCCGATATTTTCACCATCCCATTCCCGCAGGGTGGCTATCTCATGATCTGTAGTGACGGGCTGTGGGGTGTGATCAGCGAGAAGGAAATCCTTCGTTCCATTAATGAAGCGCCCACCCTGCAGAAAGCCTGTCAGAATTTGGTCGAAGCCGCCAACGCCGCAGGCGGACCGGATAACATTACTGTTATTCTTGCGCAAATGATTGGATAGTATGTCTTTTAATAAACAGGATCATTACGCCATTCTTGGAGTTTTTCGCAATGCCTCGCAGGAGGAAATTAAACGCGCCTATTTCGAAGCCGCCCAGCGATTACATCCAGATAAAAATGTGGCAGCCGGCGAAACGGAACTGTTTCTTGACATACAGAAAGCCTATGAAATTCTTTCAAATCCCAAACGGCGAAATTTATATGATGCGACATTACCTCCTGAGATCGAAGCCAACTCTGCCTTAAAACATGAAGTTTTATTCAGCCGTCCCAACCTTGTAAGTTTATCTGAGCCGCAACTGGTTTATGCTCTTCTTGAAATTGGAACGCGCGCCGAAAAAGACAGTCTCCCGACACCGCCGTTAAATATTTGTCTTGTATTGGATCGCTCCACTTCAATGCAGGGCGATAAGATGGATATGGTTAAAGCGACTGCGATCCAGTTGCTTCGCAGTTTGCGTCCCGAGGATGTGTTGAGCGTGGTTGCCTTTAGTGACTATGCCGAGGTTATTGTTCCTGCCGCGATCAATATGGACAACAAAAAGCAGGAAGGCCGCATTCAAATGATGCAGGCCTCTGGCGCAACCGAGATTTACAATGGATTGCAGGCAGGACTAAAGGAGATCCGACGTACGCTTGATCCTTCGCGGGTCAATCACATTATTTTATTGACCGATGGTCAAACTTATGGCGACGAACAAGCCTGCCTCCAACTTGCTGAAGAAGCGGCGTCCCAGAATATTGGCATTACCGGCATGGGCATTGGCAATGATTGGAACGATATCTTTCTCGATGCTTTGGCCGGGAAAACGGGCGGCTCTTCCGCCTATATTTCAAAGCCAAAAGATATTCAGCGATTGCTTGTCGATAAATTTAACGCACTTATCAGCACATATGCAGATGATGTTCTTCTTGAATTTAAAATACCCGAGCACATAAAACTTAATTACGTATTTCGCCTGCAGCCTGAAGGCGGCTCTGTTGAGCTTGAATCACCCATGCACCTTGGACCGATCCTGCGGGATACCCCTTTGCAGGTTTTGTTTGAGTTCCTAGTCGGTCCTGCTGCATTGACCGATAATATGGTCGAGCTTTTGAATGGGTCACTAAAGGCATCCATTACGGTGCGTCCCACCCCTGTTCCGCCCATTCGTTTAAATCTCAAGCGCGAAGTGCACAATAATCCTTCCATGGAACCTCCACCGTCGCGGATTTTGAGCGCACTTTCACAACTTACACTTTATCGAATGCAGGAACGTGCGCGAACTGCCGCGGATCATGGTCAGTATGACGCGGCCTCACGCCATTTGCAAAATCTTGCGACCCACTTGCTTTCACAAGGAGAGTATTCTTTAGCCAAGACCGCATTGTTTGAAGCGGATAATTTGGAAAGAATGCATGCCTGGAGTGCAGGTGGAACCAAGAATATAAAATATAATACCCGTGCGCTACTTTTAGCAGGCCATAAGGAGAAGACAAAATGATAGTTTGTTCTAATTGCAAGCATACAAATCTTGATGGAGCCATGTTTTGTGCTGAATGTGGTGCTCAACTGGTAGGCAGAGAGAACCTTATTACTCAAAACATAACAACGCAGCAATTCGAAGAATCCAATAAGGATCGGCCTGCCGCGAGCGATATGTATCAACCCTTCGATGGCAGTGATGCCTGGGGAAGCCTGCATTTATTGGATACAGGCCAGGTGTTGCCGCTTTCGGTAAGGAATGAATTCACAATGGGCCGTATTAGCGAGGGCCAGCCCATCATGCCTGATATTGACCTCTCGCCCTACCAGGCTTATGCTGCGGGTGTGTCACGTTTACATGGCGTGATCAAGCGTGATGGAAACCGCGTCATATTTATGGATCTTGGCTCCGCCAACGGAACATATATCAACGGGAAGCGCCTCACTCCCAACGTGGAGCAGGTACTGAACCATGGTGATATTGTTGCGCTCGGAAAATTAAAAATGCAGATCCTGGTAAGGAACTCCTAGAAAGAGTAGTGATCATGGCGTATACTGTCATTTTACATATTTCGGGTGAAACTTCCGTAGCCGGGGAAGTGGAAGAACTTCCCAAGCCCACGGATAACATTATTATGGTTTTTAACCCGCGTCAGCGTGATGGCAAGGATCTGCACTATTTGGATCAAAACGTCACCAAGGTAATTTGGCCGTTAGCCAAGGTAAGTTTTATTGAGATCCTCGAGAGCGCCGAGGAAGAGAAGATCATTGGCTTTGTGAGGGAGTAGCATGTCTGATTCGTTGGAACGACGCCGCATTCTCGTTGTGGATGATGAAGAGCGCATGGTGCGCTTCATCCGTATGAATCTCGAGCATGACGGTTTTCAGGTGAGTGAAGCCTTCAATGGCAAGCAAGCCATTCAAAGATTACGCGATGTAACCCCCGATCTTATTTTGCTCGACATTATGATGCCTGACCTTGACGGGTTCGAAGTCCTTGAAACCCTGAGAGAATTTACCAATGTGCCTGTCATTATGCTCACCGCCAAGGGAGAGGAGGATGACCGCGTGCGCGGCCTTGAGCGCGGCGCGGATGACTACGTTACCAAGCCGTTCAGCCCGCGTGAATTGGTCAGCCGTGTAAAAGCTGTCCTTCGCCGAACTGAGGGAGCCACTGGCTCCATGCACGGACTACTCGAAATTGACAAGCGTCTTAAAATTGATTTTGATCGCCGCGAAATATGGCTGGAAGGCAAGCTCGTCAAACTCCGCCCCACGGAATATCGTCTTCTTTTTCACCTCGTGCAAAATGCGGGCTGGGTGGTTTCTCACGACCAGCTTCTCCAAAAGGTTTGGGGCTACGAATACCGTGACGAGCCGCACTACGTCCGTCTCTACATCAACTATCTGCGCCAGAAACTGGAGAAAGACCCCGCCGACCCGCAGTACATTCTTACTGAACGCGGTGTTGGTTACCGCTTCGTGGATTTCAAACGCGGCAAAGAGTAATCATGTCTGAGCAAAAGCCCGACAACAAATTTATAGGTATTGCAAAAATGGTTGTCATCTGCGTTATTTGTTTTGGCGCCATTTATGGCATCGTTTCACTGGTCATATTTCTGAGCGCATAAATTCTCAATTGAGTAAAATGGAGTCGAGTTGATTCGACTCCATTTTCATTTAATCAACCCATAGGAAAGGATGCTTTTTCATGGCTGAAACATTTTCCTCGTTTCGCATCAACCCTGACCGTATGCTTGATTCGTTTACCCAACTGGCCTTGATCGGCGCGACGGGTGATGGCGGCGTGAATCGGCCCACATTCAGTGATGCACATCTCGCCGCGCGCAAATGGCTCAAGGCAGAGATCGAAAGAAGCGGTTTGGAGTTTCGTAGCGATGGAGCAGGAAATCATTCCGCATTCCTTCTTTGTGCAGGTCAACATGCTCCCATATTGCTTCTTGGCTCGCATCTTGACTCCGTTCCCAACGGCGGGCGGTTCGATGGCGCACTGGGCGTGATGGCGGCGCTCGAAGTGTTGAAAACTGTCAAAGAAAACGGGATCAGGCTCAAGGTCAATTTGGAAGCGATTGATTTTACAGACGAAGAAGGCACGCTGGTCGGTCTGCTTGGGAGCGCGGCACTGGCAGGCCATCTCAGTCAAAAAGATTTGGCTTCTCCGCGCGGAGGACGTGAAAATTTAGTGACAGGCATAGCGCGGGCGGAATTATCTGATGAAAGCATGTTGAGCGCGGCGCGTTCAAAGGATTCGCTGGCGGGATATTTGGAATTGCATATCGAACAGGGTAAGAGGCTGGAGCGCGCAGGAGTTAATATTGGCATTGTCTCCGCGATCGTTGGGATTTGGTCGTATCGTTTGTCTTTCATCGGCAGGGCGGATCATGCAGGCTCCACCATAATGGATGATAGACTCGATGCGTCTTTGGGCGCGAGCGCATTTACGCTTGCGGCGCGTGAATTGGTAATGAAGGATTTTCCAAATTGCGTGGTGAATGTCGGCAAAATGGACTTTGCGCCTGGCGCGTTCAATATCGTTCCAGCTCGTGTGGACCTTGCGCTTGAATTCCGTTCGCCTGATGCGGAAGAATTCAATCGGCTTGATGCGGCATTGATTGAACTTGCGCGAAGGGAAGCAGGCCGCTTTGGCTTGGAATTAAAAACTGAATTTTTGGGAAAACATTCCCCCAGTATCATGCACGATAAAGTTCGCAATGCTTTTGCAAATGCCTGTGACAACTTGGGGCTATCCCATGTTTCTCTTTCATCAGGCGCAGGCCACGATGGGCAATCGCTCTCAGATTTGTGCCCTGTGGGTATGATCTTTGTTCCATCTGTGGAAGGGGCAAGTCATTCGCCGCGTGAATTCACCAAATGGGAAGACTGCGTCAACGGCGCGAACGTGCTTTTGCAGGCGGTGTTGAGATTGGCGGCAGGGTAAAATTGGTAAATTCGCGGTGCGACGCACTCTCTGAATTAATAAACAGGTGCTCATGAAAAATTTTGACCCGAAATATAACGACATTCCAAAGACTGAAATTCACTGCCATCTTGAAGGCGCGATCCGCACGCAAACCATTATTGACATTGCGCGTGAATATAATTTGGAACTGCCCTCGTACGAAGCTGCTGAATTGGACAGACACGTCAAAGTCTACAATCAATTGAGCGACCTGCAATCCGTGTTGGATGCGTTCGCGATTTTTCAGAACAGTATCACTTCTCCAGCCGTCTTTGAGCGCATTGCATGGGAACTGTTCGAAGATTGCGCGAAACAAAATATCAAATTGTTCGAAGTGCGTTTCTCGCCAGATTGGGCATTCCATGGTCACAATGTGGATTGGGATGCCTGCCTGGATGGATTACTCCGCGCAAAGGAACGCGCTGAAAATGAGCTTGACATGGCAATCGGGATCATCGCCATCACATCGCGCGGCATGGGCGCGGAGTCCTGTGTCAAAACTGTGGATTGGGCCATCCACCATAAAAAGCATATACAAGCCGTTGACCTGGCCGATGGCGAGCTGTTTTATCCTGCAAAAGATTTTGTCAAACCGATTCTCAAAGCCAGGGATGCAGGCTTGAAGGTCACCATCCATACAGGCGAGGATACGCCAGCGTCGTATGTTATTGATACCATCCACAACTTCCACCCAGACCGTATCGGTCACGGTATTCACAGTATCGAAGACATGAAAGCCGTGGATTTGATAAAGGAGAAAGGGATTACCTTGGAAGTGAATCCCTGGTCAAATTACCTCACCAATTCCGTGCCGACAATTGAGGAGCATCCGCTGAAAAAGCTCTTTGACCTTGGCGTTCGGGTAACGATCAATTCCGACGACCCTGAAGTGTTGGAAACCAATGTAAATAACGAGTATCGCATTGCCCATGAAATTCTCGGCATGAGCATGGAGGATATTGCCACATGCAATCGATATGCTTTTGAATCATCATTTATCGCTGAAGCCGCAAAACAGAGGATATGGGATAAGTATTTTATAAATAATGGAAGTAATCCGCAAGCGGGGGAGTTGCCATAGTTTGAGAAAGTGATGAAATCACTTGGATTCAAAATTGACCGAATCAGAACCCTTGCGGTATAATACCCCGCCAGTCTAACCCTTGCATGCCAGTTCCCTCAGGGGATTTGCGCAATCATCTTTTACATAATAAGGAAGTATTTCGAATGGTTAAAAGAACATATCAGCCCAAGATCCGCCGCCGCGTGCGTGTACACGGTTTCCGAAAACGCATGTCCACGGCCGATGGCCGCAATGTGCTCAAGCGCCGCCGTTTGCGCGGCCGCTATAGACTCACTGTTAAGTCCAACGAACACGTAAAGAAGACGCGTTGGTAGGTCTTTGCGTGCTTTAGTGCGCAAAGATTCATGTTGAGGCGCGGGTGCAGAAAAGATTTCGACTGTCCCGATCCGAAGATTTCAAGCGGGTGCGGCGAATTGGCAAGTCCTATGCCCATCCGCTTGTTGTGTTAGTAGCACAAGCCAATGAAACTTCCACCCAAATTCGTGTGGGGGTGGCCGCAGGCAAAACGACGGGAACGGCAGTCCATCGTAACCGGGCCAAGCGACTCTTACGCGAAGCCATGCGGCCAATGCTGGCATCACTCGCTTCAGGCTGGGACCTGGTCTTGATCGCCCGACCCGCGCTTGTGACAGCCACTTTGGCAGATACCCGCACCGCGTTAACCAACCTCCTCCGACGCGCCCAAATCCTTCCTGCGGATGAATCCTGAACAGCAATTCCATTTACATGATTATCCCAATGAGCCGCGTTTGCGCGATATGTCGCGCAGCCTGGTTAATTGGCCGCGCATCGCTGTACTGGCCCTGATTCGTTTATATCAAAAATTGATTTCACCGGGACTGCCTGCCAATACCTGCCGCTTTTATCCATCCTGCTCTCATTATGGCTATCAGGCCGTATATAAATATGGCGCGCTAAAAGGTTCGCTTATGGCGGTCTGGCGCGTTTTACGTTGTAATCCGTTCAACCCCGGCGGATACGACCCCGTTCCCTAGCAATATTCTCGTAACATCATATTTTGTTGTTGCGATACATTAGGAGAAGTAACCAACTTGAAAACAAAAAGATTGATTCTGATTTCATTACTTGCGCTTGGTGCATTGCTTTTAAGCGCATGTTCGGGAAGTCGTGCAATTTCGAATAACTGGCATGGCCTTGCCGCAGATGCTGAGCACGCATACGTTTCCAGCGGTTCATTCGTCTACGCGGTGGATCTAACAAATGGCAAGGAAGTATGGCGTTTTCCAGCTGAAGCGAATAGTAAATTGTTATTCTATGCAAACCCTGTGCTTACTGCTGATGGCCAGCTTTTGATCGGCAGCGCCGGGACAACACATCCCTTCTTTAGCCTTAATCCAGCAACTGGCAAGGAGAATTGGAGCGAGTCTTTTACAAAAGGTAAAGGCGCATGGCTGGCCTCTCCGCTGATTGTGAATGATACGATCTACGCTCCCAACACAGACGGTTTCATGTATGTTCTGGATATGAATGGGAAAGAGGCTTCTGATCCCATTGAGTTGGGCGGCGCGTTATGGTCAGCTCCAGCTACAGATGGTTCGTTGCTTTATGTAACATCACTTGATCATAATTTGCATATCATTGACCTGGCCAACGGTGTTTCAGATCAAAGCATTGATCTGGGCGGAGCGGCACCCAGCAGCCCGGTCATTGGTAAAAATGGTGTGTACGCTGGTTCCTTTGCTTCCACAATTGAATTTGTTCAGTCCAATGGGAATCATGATGTTGTAGCCACCACCAATAATTGGATCTGGGGTTCGCCCATCCTCGATGGTGATACGCTGTTTTATGCGGATCTGAACGGCAAGGTTTTTTCACTTGACATTGCCAGCGGAAACCAGAATTGGGAAGCTGTGCAGTCAGATGCCATCGTGGCGAGTCTGCTATTAGTGGGCGACCAACTCTACGTTGCGACTGAAGCGGGGAATCTCATCGCTTTGGATCGTGACGGCAAAACCGTCTGGGAGAAACCAGTTGGCGGTAAAATTTATTCCACACCTGTTGCTTCGGGTGATTTGATCCTCGTTGCACCCTATCAGGCCGAATTTTCCCTTGCCGCGTATGATGCGCAAGGTAAACAGGCCTGGACGTTTATACCTGAGAAATAATAAGGAAACTGACCCATGTGGGATACCATCATTATCAACCCCATGACCAACCTGTTATTGTGGATCTATGACGTGCTTGGGCATGGTCCACACATGTTTGGTTTGGCGATCATTCTATTTACCATTCTTATTAAAGTAATTACCTGGCCCTTGAATGCCTCGCAGGTGAAGGGCGCACAGGCCATGCAGGAATTACAAAATGACAAGGAATGGCAGGAAATTCAAAAGAAATATGCCAAGGACAAGGAAAAACTTGCGCAGGAACAAATGCGCATTTACAAGGAACGCGGCATCAATCCTTTTGCATCCTGTCTGCCGACACTGATTCAATTCCCGATTATCATCGGTTTGTATCAAAGCATTACGCGCGCGCTTTCCATCACACCGTTTGACATGCTCAAACTTGCCCGCACGATCTATCCTTTTCAGAATGTGGAAGGCATCATCCCTCTTAACAGCAAATTCCTGTGGATGGATCTGGGACGCCCCGAATCCATTCAAATCCTTGGTTTTGCATTGCCCACACTTGCGATCATCGTAGCGCTTACCACCTATGTTCAATCCAAGTTGACCATGCCCACATCCTCCAATCCAAACGATCAATCTGCTCAAATGTCTGGCATGATGAGCATCTACATGCCGCTCCTGCTCGGTTGGTTTGCATTGAACTTTGCTTCGGGCATTTCGATCTACTTCATAACAAGCAATGCGTTGGGTATCGTTCAATATGCGGCTACAGGCCGTGCCAATTGGCGCAACCTGCTGCCCGGCGGTAATAAAAATAAAATTTCCACCACCAAAAAAAAATAGGGAGGCAGCAGCATGAGTGACCGAACTACGCTTGAGATCATCGCCCCAACAGTTGAAGAAGCCCTCTCCCAGGGATTAATGCAGCTTGGCCTCACGGCAGATGCGGTCTCTGTGGAGGTATTGGATTCGGGCAGTAAGGGATTATTTGGACTTGGCGGCCGCCAGGTGCGCGTGCGTCTTACCGTGAATCCGCTGCCCGGGGAAGAGATTCCTGTTTCGAAGCCTGTCGTTCAGACTCCGACCAGGCCTGCTCCCGCCAAACGGGTAGAGTCAGCGCCGAAAGCGAAGGAAAAAGAACGGGAAGCCAAACCGCGCAGTGAAAAGAAACCTGTGCAGGAAACACCTGTCGTTGAGAAGAAAAATAATAACAACGATCATGATCCAATACTGGATACCGCGGAAGCTGTTGTTTCCAAATTGATCGATCACCTTGGAATGAAAGCGCAGGTCTCCGCGCATTTTGATGACAGCGCCGCAGACGACCGCCGCACGATTTTGGTCGATGTGCGCGGTGATAACTTAAGCGCGCTCATTGGCCGTCAGGCGGAAACGCTGACCGCATTTCAATATGTTGCTTCGTTGATCGTGGGCAAGGAAACCCAGCAATGGGTGCAGTTGACTGTGGACGTGGAAGGCTATCGCAGCCGCCGCGAAAAACAAGTCCGTCAGATCGCCTTGAAAATGGTGGAACAGGTGATCAAGACCGGGCGCAAAGCCACACTTGAACCCATGACCGCCAGCGAACGCCGCATCATCCACATTGAATTGCGCGGCCATCCCGCGGTCACAACTGAAAGCACCGGCGAAGAGCCGCATCGCAAAGTAGTTATTTTGCCGAAGGAATAAAGTTACGAATTAATTAGAAAGATCGCCGCAAGGCGGTCTTTTTTATTTTCCAATCTTTGGTGTAATACGCTCCGATCTACGACTTGGTGGCCAGTCATACTGCAATGTCAATTTCCCCGTTGCCTCGTCATAATCTACGACATTGTATATCCCATCATTCATCGCAGGGTCAAACTCGCTAGACAGTTCCAGTGGCGCTACCTCCTTTTGAGATATGTCTTTGCTCATATTCTCTGCAATGGCTTGTTCACTCCTCACTGATCTGCCATACCAGTAGGCGTAATAAGATACAAAAACTAATACAGGAATTGCGATTATAGCCAAAACCACCCATTTATATTTCGCAATATTTATCATTACTTAAACATTAGCAAAAATTCCCCCAATACTCAATATTCAATAAATACCTGTGGTAAATTATTTTGCAGGCGCATCTATTTGTAGCATATCCGATGCACACAAATCCGCCAAATTGGGAGCTTTAGGGTTGCTCTTTACGCACTCATCAATTCTCTGTAATTCCTCATTAATGTTGCTGGGATCGCCAAAAATCAAAATGTCTTTATGAAAATGATCTGTAACTTCCGATTGAAAACTTAATCTCATTACAATATCTCCTCCAGGAAGTTGTATATCGTTTATCCATACTTCAGCTTTGATATTTGGATCTTCAGTAGTATGAAGATCTACGGTTTCATCAAATGTTAATGTCCACGTGCCGTTAAAAACTATTGGCTTCCAGTAGGTACCAACTAACCAATGAGTATTCGCATCTTGCTTTGCTCTATATATTTCAGCTAGCTCGCCCCATGGCAGTTCGTCTGTTACAGCATTCATAGCCTCATTAAAGCTATGGTAATGCGGCACCATCAGTGGCGGCTCATTTTCGTAACCAGGACCAGGTGGGATTGGTACGTTTCCGTCTGGGTAGTTTATCCATTCACCTTTTGCATCTTTGGCAAAATAAACTCGTCCGTTTTCTGGATTCCAAGCTACACCTTCTATATCATCTACCTGTCCACCCATGTCAATAAAGGATGTTCTCTCAGTGTCAGTCCCCGCCCATGTTTCGGGGGAGAAGACCACAAGAGTAGGTATTGAAGTGGGGGTAATCGTTAGCACAGGTGTTTCCGTAGCTATTGGTAAAGGGGTACTGGTTGGCGGCAAGGTGCTGGTCACTTGTGGCTGAGCAGAGCAAGCGGTAAGAATTAAAATAAAAGCAGAAAGAAGTATTTTTTTCATGCATTTTTCTCCAAGATTTCCGAAGTCTTATTATAATTCCCGCTCTTGAATTTCCCTACGGTATAATTCACTTCATGTCCGAACTTATCCCTCACCAGCCCGTGGATTATCTTATTGTAGGTCATGTAGCTGTGGATATTACGCCGATAGGCGTACAATTGGGCGGGACAGTTTCCTACTCCGCGTTGACTGCGCGGGCGTTGGGATTAAGAGTGGGAATTGTGACATCTTCAGCGGCCGATGCGCCTTTACAGGCTTTGGATGGCATTCAAATTGTGAATATCCCAGCGGAACATAGCACTACGTTTGAAAATATAAAAACAGAAAACGGACGCAGGCAAACTTTGCATCATCAAGCCGTGCCAATCTTGCTGGAGCATATTCCGCAGGCATGGCGAAAAGCGCCCATTATTCATCTTGCGCCGATTGCGCGTGAATTGGAATCATCACTGTCAGGAAAATTGTCAGGGACTTTTTTAGGAATTACTCCGCAAGGATGGATGCGCGCGTGGGATGAAAATGGTCAGGTGGCCGCCTGTGTTTGGGACGCGAATGCGAGTGAGCAGGCTCTCGGTCAAGCAGGAGCCGTGGTGATGAGCGTGGAGGATGTCAATCGCGATCTCGAACAAGTCGAAGCGATGGCGCACCAGACCCGCATCCTGTGTTTGACAGAAGGCGAGGCGGGAGCGGTGTTATATTGGAATGGTGACCGCCGCCGATTTCGTCCAGTTGAGGTGCAGGAAGTGGATGCAACCGGGGCTGGCGATATTTTTGCGGCGGCGTTTTTTATGCGGTACTATAATACGCGTGATCCCTGGGAAGCGACACGTTTTGCCACAAATCTTGCGGCGCGTTCAGTAACGCGGATGGGTTTGAATGGAATTCCCACTTCCCACGAAATTGAGGAATGTTTGATGGAGGTATTATTGTGACGCGTATTTATACGCTCGTGAATCAAAAAGGCGGTGTGGGGAAAACCACCACTACAATTAATCTCGGCGCGTATCTGGCGCAATTGGGTCAGCGTGTATTGGTTGTTGATCTTGACCCGCAAGCCAATGCAACATCCTGCCTTGGCGTGGATAAAGCCAATGTGCAGAGCGGCACGTATGAGGCATTGCTCGGCGATACAAAAATTGCCGCGTCCATTTTGTTGAATGAACGGCTTAAATTATCATTGCTGCCATCGTCGCCTTCGCTGGCGGGCGCGGAAGTGGAATTGGTGGATGAACTGGCGCGTGAATCGCGTTTGCGAAAAGCGATCTTGCAAATAAAAGACCGCTATGATTATATTCTGATAGATTGCCCGCCTTCGCTTGGCCTGCTGACGGTCAATGGTTTGATGGCCGCCATGGACGGCGTGATCGTGCCTGTGCAGTGTGAATATCTCGCGCTGGAGGGTCTGGGCCAATTGACGCAAACGATCGAACGTGTCCGCTCACTGCTTTTTCCAGAACTGGTTGTTCGCGGCGTTGTGTTGACCATGTTCGACAGCCGCACGAATCTTGCCAATGATGTGGTCGCCGAAGTCAATAGTCATTTCCCCGAACAGGTGTTCAAGAGTGTGATTCCGCGTAACATTCGTCTCGCAGAAGCGCCATCTTATGGATTGCCCATTTCTGCGTACGCACCCTCCTCTGTCGGTGCGCAGGCATATGAAGCATTGGCAAAAGAATTGTTGAAGAGTGACGGCGTGAAAGTGTAGTTAGGCATTTCCCGAAAAAGGTTCAATATGTCTATTTATGAAAAACCAGTACGCCTGCTATTCAAATATTTTGTTACTGACCAAAATATTGTAAAAGGGCAAATAGTTTCAAAAGACCAAGTGATTTCATGGTTTAAGTCAAAGTATCCAAAAATAAAAATGGGTACAATTACCGCCCATTTAATAAAAATGTCTGTAAATGCACCGAGCAGAGTTCATTACAATGTGAATCAAAATGGCGAAGACGATCTTTTCTACCAAATCAATGGTGGGCACTTCAGATTGTATGAAAAAGAAAATGACCCCTCTCCTCTGTATGTAAAATCACTTCCTGAGAAGGGTGGAAGTACACAGGTGGAGAATCCCGAAGAAATCGAGGATGAAACAGAAGAAGAATTTCATCAAACAGGTTTTGCATACGAAAGTGACTTAAGAGATTTTCTCTCACGAAATTTAACAATCATTGAACCCGGTCTTCACTTATATGAAGATGAAGGAATAAGTGGTGTCGAATTTCCAGTTGGTGGTCGTTTTATAGATTTGTTAGCAATTGATAAACAAAATAATTATGTTGTGATTGAATTAAAGGTGTCTAAAGGATATGACAGAGTTATTGGCCAATTATTGAGATACATGGCATGGATTGAAAAGAATCAAGCAGAACATGCTCAAAGGGTTAGAGGCATAATAATTGCAAGGGAAATTTCTGCTGATTTACATCTTGCGACATCAAGAATCTCAGATGTAGAATTGTTTGAATATGATCTTTCTGTTTCACTTCGCAAAGTGAAACAGAATAGCATTAGTGGTTAACGCAAATAGATAAAAGATTCTGAGATTAAAAAGTATCTTGAAATAGGAGTTTTTATGGCTCAACGAACAGGTCTTGGTAAAGGGTTAGATGCACTTATTCCATCAGGCGGAAAGTCTCAACCCGCTTCTTCTGGTGTTGGCGGCGTTCAGCAAGTGGCGGTGGAATCGATTCAACCAAATCCGCGCCAGCCGCGAATCCATTTTAAGGAAGATGATCTGGCGGAGTTGGCCGCATCCATTCGGGAGCATGGAGTCATCCAACCGTTGATCGTCACGCCAAAATCGGATGGGACGTTCATCCTGATTGCGGGCGAACGCCGTTGGCAGGCTGCGCAAAAAGCTGGCCTGCGGACAGTCCCTGTGATCACGCGGCAGGCAAATAATCAGGAATTGCTTGAGATCGCGTTGATCGAGAATGTTCAACGCGCAGACTTGAATTCGATGGAAGAAGCCGAAGCGTATCGTCAGCTTGTTGAGGAATTTGGTTTATCGCACGAAGCGGTCGCGAAACGTGTGGGAAAAAGCCGCGTGGCGGTTACGAACACATTGCGTTTGCTCGGATTGGCGGATATTGTCAAACAAGCTTTGGTGGATGGAACTATTACCGAAGGTCATGCACGCGCGTTATTGGCATTGTCCACGCAGAAGGCGCAAGCCTCCGCTTTGCAGACAGTTGTAAATCTCTCTTTCAATGTGCGCCAGACAGAAGAGTATGTTAGAAAACTCGCGGGGCAGAAACCGATCAAGGCGAAGAAACCAGCCCGAAACGCGGATGTGAACGATGTGGAAAAACGCCTGCAAAACAGCCTCGGCACAAAAGTCTCGTTGAAACATGGAAAAAAAGGCGGCACAGTCACCATCTATTATTATTCCGGTGAAGAGCTGGATGCGCTCATTGATAAGTTGACGTAACCATGTAGGGGCGCGGTCTCTGCGCCCTGGACGATTTACAACAAGGCGGGATGACCCCGCCCCTACGGTATAAAAATCTAATATGAAACTCCTCTATAACGCAAACATTCACACACTTGATTCAACCCATCCCTCGGCTTCCGCGATTCTGATCGCGGGCGGGCGGATTATCGCGGTGGGGGACAAGGATAAATTGGAAGGCATCGCGCATGGCAAAGTTGAAAAGCAGGATATGCAAGGCAGAACCATTTTGCCCGGCATGACAGACGCGCATATTCACCTTCAATATTATTCGCTGGGACTTGAAAAGGTCGATTGCGAAACAAAGACAAAGGAAGAATGTCTGCGCCGCGTGGCCGAACGCGTAAAGATCACCAAACCCGGTGAATGGATTCTCGGTCACGGCTGGAATCAAAATGAATGGCTCCCCTCGCCTTTAGGGAGAGGGGCTGGGGGTGAGGGGAATTGGCCGACAGCAAGTGAACTCGATGCCATTGCGCCAAACAACCCTGTTTATCTCACAGCCAAATCATTACATGCCGCATGGGCAAATACCTCTGCCTTGAATCTTGCACAAATTACCAGCGATACACCTGACCCGAAAAACGGCACGATCCAACGTGATGAAAGCGGACATACAACAGGCATTCTGCTTGAAACAGCAATGGGTTTGATTGACAATGTCATCCCTGAACCATCCATTGATTCCATTCAACGCGCGATTGAAAAGGCTCAACCCATTTTTTGGAAGATGGGATTAACAGGCATTCACGATTTTGACCGCCGCGATTCTTTTATGGCTTTGCAACAATTACACGCACAGGGCGGGCTAAAATTACGTGTCAACAAAAATATTCCCGTGGACAGCGTTGAGCATGCCTTCGAACTTGGCCTCCGCACAGGCTTTGGCGATGAATGGTTGTGGATCGGTTCCGTAAAAGCCTTCATGGATGGCGCCCTTGGTCCGCAGACCGCCGCAATGTTCCAACCTTATAACGGCGGCGCAGAAAATCGTGGTATTCTAAATATGGATGGCGAGGAACTTTTTGAACATTGCCGCAAAGCCGCCGACGTTGGCTTAAGCATGACCGTCCATGCAATTGGCGACCGTGCCAATCATGAAGTATTAAACGCCTACGAACAACTTCGTAAATATGAAAAAGAAAAAAATCTGCCGCATCTGCGTCACCGCATCGAACACGTGCAAGTCTTGCATCCCGATGATGTGCCGCGTTTCGCGCAGCTTAATGTGATCGCATCCATGCAGCCCATCCACGCGCCCTCCGATATGCACGCGGCCGACCGCTTTTGGGGAGACCGTTCCGCGCTGGCCTATGCCTGGCGGACTCAATT
This sequence comes from Anaerolineales bacterium, assembly GCA_013140605.1. GTDB lineage: Bacteria > Chloroflexota > Anaerolineae > Anaerolineales > Villigracilaceae > Villigracilis. The sequence goes on along the minus strand of JABFSL010000013.1, from coordinate 54,238 downwards.
GGATCAAGGCGCACATCTTGCTTTCGGGTCGGATGCACCGGTAGAATCGCCAAACCCATTTTTGGGATTGCACGCCGCAGTCACCCGACGAAGGGCTGACGGTTCACCCTCCGCTGAGGGCTGGTACCCGGAACAAAAATTGACTCTCGCTGAGGCATTGTCCGCCTACACTGTGGGCGCCGCCTACGCCGCCAATGCGGAAGATCGCATTGGAAAACTTGCTGAAAATTATCTTGCCGACTTGATCGTCCTGGAACAGGATATTTTTTCAGTTGACCCCAATGATCTGTTGACCATGCAAGCCTCCGCAACCATGATCGGTGGAGATTGGGTATTGCAGTAAATCATTGAATCAATCATGCCAAATAGCCTTCCAAAACTTACCCCCGAAATGCTGATCCCTCGTATGGGCGAATACATTGTCCAAAAAGGGATGGTCAGTGAAGAGAATCTGCAGAAAGCGCTTGCTTATCAACAGGAACAGATCAAACGAGGCAGACCGTATTTGCTTGGTCAGGCATTGATGGAATTAAATCTGCTCGACCGCGATACTTTGGATCAGGTGGTGACGGAACAACTCATTCAATTGCGTTCCGCTTTGCAATCGTCGCATCGAAACCTTGAACAGCGCGTAAAGGAACGCACCGCAGACCTGAACGAAGCGCTGCAAAGGCTCTCGGAACTGAGTCAGATGAAGGCGAATTTTGTGGCGAATATTTCACACGAATTGCGAACGCCTCTTACGCATGTAAAGGGCTATCTCGAATTGCTTGTCACAGAATCGCTGGGCCCGGTCACGGACGATCAACGCCATGCCTTACAGGTAAGCCAGCGCGCGACAACAAAATTGGAAAGCCTGATCGAAGATATTATTATGTTCTCGCTTGCCTCGCGCGGTGAGATGAGCATGAGATTGGATAATGCTGATATTGGCCGCATTGTGTCACTGGCGGCCAAATCTGCGCTGAGCAAGGCCGAGGAGCGCGGTGTGCAGGTGATTGCAGTGGTGCCGGAAAATATCCCCACCGTACAGGCAGACCCGGAGAAGATCGGCTGGGTGGTGAATCAACTGCTCGATAACGGGATCAAATTCACCCCGGCGGGCGGAAGCGTTGTGATCGCTCTCAAAGAGGAAGGTATCAACCTCGTCAACTGCTCTGTAACAGATACCGGCATCGGTATTCCATCAAGCCGCTTAAGCGAAGTTTTTGAACCTTTCCATCAATTGGATGCTTCTTCAACACGGCACTTTGGCGGCACAGGGCTGGGGCTTTCGCTGGTCCGCCAGATCGTGGAAGCGCACGGCTCCTTATTGGATATTCAATCTGTGGAAGGAAAAGGCTCCACGATAAAGTTCCCGTTGCTGGCGGTGCGTGAGTAGAAATGGATACACATACTCTTTCCCTTTTGAACGATCTTTTTCAGGAAGTCCAACAAAAACAGGATTGGAAAGCCGGGCTGGATACTCTCTTTATATCCATGCGCGGCTCTTTTGTTTTTGATAATGTGGCGATCTATCTGGAAGACCCGCTTACTAAAGGGTTGGATGTTGCGTATGCGCGCGCGATGGGGCGCGGTAAAAATGCTGAAGCTGATGCCGCATGGGGTGAGAGTCTGGCGAATGAAGTGATCTCAACGGGCAATATTGTGATGAAGGAACCTCAATCCGGTTCCACGCATCCCAATCGCCTAGCTTTGGCGCATCTGATCGGGTTTCCGTTATATATTGGCGCGCGGTTAAGCGGGGCGCTGGTTGTCATTCGATTTGGCGGACCGGAATATTCAAAACTGCATATTCAAATTGCATCCTTGCAGGCATTCTGGGTTGCTGCGCTGATCGAGCGCCGCGATTTGCAGGAAGCGCGTTCCGAATTGGATTCCGTGCAAAGGCAAATGCGTTTGCAGGATGATTTTGTCTCCACCATTTCTCATGAACTTCGGACACCCCTTGGTTTTATTAAAGGATACAGCACCAGCCTGTTAAGACAGGATACAACCTGGGATGAAGAAACCACACACGAATTTCTTAACATCATCGACGAGGAAGCCGACCGACTGACAAGGCTGATCGAAGATATGCTTGAGTCTGCGCGCTTGCAAAGCAAGACCCTGCAATTTAAATTCTCTCCCGTTAGAATAGACGCGCTTTTGCGGGATGTCGCAACGCGCATTAATACACACCACCCTGAATTGAAAATCACCTTTGACCTGGAGCCTCTCCCGCCCATTCATGGAGACGGGATGCGTCTCTCACAGGTATTTGATAATTTATTTAGCAACGCGATCAAGTATGCTCCCACCAGTGAGATCGTCATCTCAATGTCTGCCAGTGGAGATTACCTGCGCGTCACCTTCGCCGATAAAGGCGAGGGCATCCCCGGAGATTATCTTCCCTTTTTGTTCGAGCGTTTCTATCGTGTTCCTGGAGAGCGTACCGTAACCGGCACCGGTCTCGGTCTGTATATTTGCAAGCAAATTGTTATGGCACATCATGGTAATATTTGGGTAGAGTCAGTGTTAGGTGAAGGGACAACGTTCATCATTGAGTTGCCCATTGACCCAACACTTTGACCGCTCTCATTTTTATCCCAAGGAGATCATATGGCAAAGCGTATTTTGATCGTGGATGATGAACCCCGTTACCTGCGCCTTTTGGAGGCCAACCTGCGGACAGAAGGTTATGAAGTAGCCACCGCGCAGGATGGCGTGCAGGCCCTGGATGTGTTTTCAGCACAGCCAATAGATCTTGTTTTATTGGATGTGATGATGCCGCGCCTGGACGGCTTTGGTGTTTGTCAGCGCCTGCGTGAATTCTCGAACGTGCCCATAGTCATATTAACCGCCCGCGGAGAAGAACAGGATCGCGTCCGCGGGCTTGACCTTGGCGCAGATGATTATCTGGTCAAGCCGTTTTCCGCGACTGAGCTGCTTGCGCGCGTCCGTGCTGTTTTACGCCGCGCCCAGCCGCCAGCTGAAACAACCCAGGCGCGCTTCTTTACACACGATGATCTCAAGATCGATTTTGCGCGTGCAGAAGTGTGGCGCGGCGAGGATGCCATCTCGTTGTCTGCCACAGAGTATCGCCTGTTGCTTCAATTTGCCCATAATATTGGCAAGATACTAACTTCTGAGGAACTGCTGACCAGTGTTTGGGGTGTGGAATATAAAAATGACAAAGAGATATTATGGGTGAGCATCGCCCGCCTTCGCCAAAAGCTGGAGGAAGATGCCCATAACCCGCATCATATTGTCACTCGCTCCGGGCTGGGGTATCTGATGCCGCCGCTCGAGTCGTGATTAGCGCGCGATGCCGCGCATAGGAAATGAGAAATGCCTGAAAAGAAAATATTAATTGTTGATGCAGATGTTGCCAGTCGCAACTTCATTGCGCGTACTCTCGCGGATCAGAAATATGAAGTGATCCAGGCGGGTTCCGGCAAAGAGGGATTGATCTCTGCCTGGCGCGATCATCCAGACCTTGCGATCATCGACCCAACTTTGGCTGATCTCAAAGGCGAGGAAATTGCTCATAAACTGAAGCAGGATTTGCGGACTTCCGCCATGCCTCTTATCGCTTTGAGCAGCGACCCTGGCATGGTTCGCATCAAATCATGCCTTGATGCGGGCTTTAGTGAATACATAACAAAGTCTGGTCAGGCGGTAACACTTCTCAATGAAACGATCACTCGCTTGTTCGGTATTACGGAAGCTGTTACAAAACAGGGTGGTTTGTTAATGGTGTTTCTAAGCGCCAAGGGCGGGACGGGAACTTCATCCATGTGTGCCAACCTTGCCATGAGCATTTCGCAAAACCAGCCCGAGGCGCGCGTGGCGGTTGTCGATATGGTACTGCCAATCGGGTCCATTGCACCAATTGTCGGGTATGAGGGACCGCAAAATATCGTAACGATCACTGATATGCATCCCGGAGAGACCACCCCGGAATTTTTCCGCACTGAATTGCCGGATATGCATATTTGGGGATTCAACTTGCTGGCAGGCTCGCCGGATCCGGAAAGCAGTAATCGACTTAAAGTCGGGCGTATTTGGGATATTGTCAAAGCCTTAAAAGAATCCTATGATTATGTTTTGATCGATATTGGCCGTTCACTTTCCAAGATCACATTGCCTCTTATTCAACATGCGGATGTGATTGCATTGATCATTAGCACCGATATTAGTACGGTCTCTCTGACCAGGACTTTGTGGAAATATCTCAAAGGGAAGGGGGTTGGCGCATCCTCGGTTTATGCGATCCTTAATCGCGCGGTGGGCCTTGAGGGATTAAGCAAAGTTGATGCGGAGAAAATGATCGAGATACCGATCAACGCCACCATGCCATATCTCAGCAGTAATTTTGCGTTTGCAAACAGTCATCATCAGCCATTTATATTGAAATTCCCAATGGATACCGCCACTATTGTTTTCCAGGATACGGCAAGAGAAATGACCGCCCTGGCTCGCAAATTACGCGCGGAGTAAACTGGCGGGCATAACTGTTTTACCTGTAAGGAGTCCCATGACAATTGAATATGATGAAAAGGGCAAATTCTATACCGATATCGTCAGGAAACAGCCTGTATCATCTGTGATACAGACTGTCACTCACCTTGTGCGGGGATTTGTGCATGTGATACATGGTGAGCGCTTAAAGAATGAGCTTGAACGCGATGAAAAATTTCTGGCAGTCACCGATGCCAGTATTTTTGGGGCGGATGACAAAGTCCTTTTCACGGCAGCCTTCATGGCCGTTCAGCGCAGTCAGATCGTTTGGATCATGCCTGCCGATAAGGATGGTCAAGGGGATTCGAGCGAATGACGACTCTCAATGCGGCTGGCGCGGCCAAAATTACCGGCCAGGATCTTTCCCGATTAAAAAAATATCTAACTGATAATCTTTTACGCGCGCTTGAGTCTGAGGGAATCCCCGTTGCTCAACGCGATGCGTTTGCGCGGCAGAATATAGGCAAGATTTTTGAGCAGACTCAGTTGAAACTGCCTGAAGATTTGCGGAAGCAGATCTTTGACCAGGTATTGAACGATCTGCTGGGGTATGGCCCGATCCAGTCTTTGCTGGAAGACGATGATGTCACGGAGATCATGGTCAACGGCCCCAAGAAGATCTTTGTTGAGATGAAGGGCAAGCTTACCAAGAGCAATGTCACTTTTGATGATGACGATCATGTCCTGCGGGTGATTGACCGCATCATCCTGCCGCTGGGACGCCACGTGGATGCAGACTCTCCCACCGTGGATGCGCGTTTGCCTGACGGTTCGCGCGTCAACGCTGTTGTGCGTCCTGTGGCAATTGATGGACCGTCCATTACCATCCGAAAATTCCGCAAGGATAAATTGAAGACTGAGGATTTGATCAATTATGGATCATTGACCAGGCAAATGGCGGATTTTTTGGAGGCCTGTGTAAAAGCGCGTTTTAATATCGTCATCTCCGGCGGTACAGGCTCGGGCAAGACAACCCTGTTGAATGTAATGTCTGGTTTTATCCCTGAGAATGAACGCATTATTACCATCGAGGATGCCGCGGAACTGCAGCTTCAACAGGATCATGTCATGCGCATGGAAACCAAAACAGCCAATGCCGATGGGCTCCATGCGGTATCCATCCGCGAGCTGGTAAAGAATTCCCTGCGTATGCGTCCGGATAGAATTGTAGTGGGCGAAGTGCGCGGCGGTGAAGCGCTGGATATGTTACAGGCCATGAACACGGGTCATGATGGTTCCTTAACGACCGTGCATGCCAATACGCCTCGTGATGCCATCTCCCGTATCGAAACACTTGTGCTTATGGCCGGCATGGATCTGCCGCTTAAAGTGGTTCGTCAGCAGATCTCCTCGGCGGTTGACCTGATCGTGCAGCAGACACGCCTGAAAGATGGTCAACGCAAGGTGACGGCAGTGACCGAAGTGGCTGGCATGGAAGGCGAAATCATTGTGCTGACGGATATATTCAAATTTAATCAAACAGATGTCACACCCGAAGGGAAAGTTGTCGGTGAGGTGAATGCCACAGGGATACGCCCCAACTTTACGCCGCGTCTTGTGGCGGCTGGTTTTAAACTCAGCGCGGATATCTTTGCTCCAAAATTATCTGCCAATCAGAACACGCGCCGTTGAAACACTCTGCTATAATCTAAGCATCAAATTATCAGCAGTAATCTACTTAGAGGAATTATGACCAACGCTCAGATCACTATTCGTGAAAAGAAATTAGGATTGCTTATTCGGGATGCGCGCCTGGCTGAACGCCGCAGCATAAAGGAATGTGCGGATGCGATCGGAATTAAGCCGGGCCTGTTCCGTGCCTACGAGGAGGGTCGTCGCTCTCCCTCTCTGCCTGAATTGGAAACACTTGTCTATTATCTTAAACTCCCGATCTCGCAATTTTGGGGCAAGGAGACCAAATCTGATTCATCCTCTCCGATGGATTTGGAGGATACCGCCCGTTTGATCTCGTTGCGTCAACGCATGATCGGCGCGCTCTTGCGTCAGGAACGCAACAAAGTGAATATGTCCATTCGACACCTTGCAACAGAAAGCGGAATTAAACCCGCGCGCCTGACTTCGTATGAATTGGGCGAACGCGCCATTCCTGTGCCGGAACTTGAAAGCATTCTTACGGTAATGGGAAGCCGCGTTGAAACATTCTTCGACCAGAACGGCCCGGTGGGGCAGTGGTTGAACAGTCAGCGGGCGCTCCAGAAATTTGTAGACCTGTCACCCGAAATGCAGGACTTTGTTTGCCAGCCCGTAAATCGGCCATATCTTGAATTGGCTATGAAGCTCAGCGACATGTCCCGTGAAAAATTGCGTTCGGTCGCAGAAGGCTTGTTGGATATTACGCTGTAATTTTTTTCAATTAAAAACTCATCATGACACTCGAGCCCGCTCAGATCGCCGATCAAGGGAAGCAAGCCTTTGAGGGTAAAAACTTCATCGAAGCCACTGAATTATTTCGCAAGGCTGCGGAGGGATTCACAGCAAACGGTTCCGCTTTGATGGCCGCTGAGATGATGAATAACATGAGCGTGGCGTTATTGCAGGCGGGCAAGGCTCAGGAAGCGTTGAACGCCGCGCTTGGCACGGATCAGATATTTGCGGATGCCAAAGATATAAAACGTCAGGGCATGGCTGTGGGAAATCAGGCGGCGGCGCTCGAAGGCCTTAACCGTTACGATGAAGCCATTGCGGCATTCGAACGATCTGCCGAATTATTCGCCCAGGCGGGGGAAGGCGACCTGCGTTCGATGGTGATGAAATCTGCCGCGGCGATCAAACTCAAAACGGGGAAGATCACCGATTCAGCTTTCAAAATGATGGGTTCGCTTGATGTAAAAGAAAACCCAAGTTTCTTTGAACGCATCTTAAAATTTTTCCTCCGTTTCATCAAATGATCAATGTTAGTTTGCAGGTTCGCCGCGCGGTCAATGAAGATCATCTTCAGATCGCCAGTCTTATCCATAATGAAGTTGCCAGCCACCGCCATTTGGATTGGCGAATTCCCCTTGAGTGGATCGGTTCTCCAAATTACTGGGTATTGGAAGATGGCGGGCGCATCACCGCCGCATTGGCCTGTCCGGAAGACCCTCCGCAGGTGGCATGGATTCGTCTCTTCACTTATTCTCCGCACACCTCCCGCCCTTTTGACCTGTTTGGTTCAAATATCCACCTCAGTAAACCGCCTGAATATTGGTCTGCTCTGTGGGATGTGGCGCGCAGTGAAGTCTTGCGCGCCAATCCACAGGCACAAATTGCGGCGATCGCGGTCAAACAATGGTTTCAAGATATTTTGATTTCCAGCGGTTTTGAATTAAAACAAAACATCATCCTGCTTCAAATGATAAATGACAACATGAGGTTATTCCCAACTCCGCATGGGATACGCATCCGCTCCATGCAGGAGGCGGATCTGCCGGCCGTGGTACATGTCGATCTTGAATCATTTGGCTGGTTTTGGCATAACACTTTGGATACTTTAAGCCGCGCACTTTCACAGGCCGTCAGTGCCACGGTCGCGGAAGATGATTCGGGCGTAATTGGGTATCAACTCAGTACGGGGAATCTGCTTGGGGCACACCTGGCCAGGCTTGGGGTTAGGCCCGAAGCGCAAAGCCGGGGAGTAGGATCAGCATTGGTCAGCCATATGATCCAATCGCTTGATCCAAACCAATTAAACAGGCTTTCCGTCAACACACAATCAGATAACGCAACATCTTTATCTCTCTATAAAAAATTGGGTTTCGTTCGCACAGGCGAACAGTTCCCTGTATTCGTTTACCCCGGAGAGAACAATGGTTGAGGCGGCTTTTCGCGGGCGCATCCTGCACAAGTTCGTAGAGACCCTTTCCTCTGAAATTGGTCATGAAACATTTTCCGCCGTGCTTTCAAAAGCGGGGCTTCCCGAAGAATGGGCGCATCCCGCACACTTTGCCGCATTGGATGATGTACACAACGCGCAAGCTTATGCCCGTCTGCAATCTGTATTGCGCACCTACTACGGACGCGGTGCGCGCGGCATTCTGTTTCGCATCGGCGCCAAACTTTGGGAACCGCTGCTGGATGATTCTGCAATTGGGATCAAGGCTCAGGCTGCGGTCATTCGCGGGATTCCAAAATCTCTGCGACGCAAACCTGCGCTGGAATTGCTTGCGCGCATTTTGAGTATGTCCACAGGAGAGATCACGGTTCATACTCTGGACCTTGACCTGCTTCTGGTTGACCGGGCATCTCCTACGACCCGGGATCAATCTGACGACACCCCGATTTGTTTTGTAACGCACGGGATGATCCGTGAATGTTTATACTGGGCTGTTGGACAGGAACACGATATCGAAGAACGCGCCTGCCGCGCTTTGGGTGCGCCGCAATGTGAATTCAAGATCACCATTGGAGGATGAGATGAAACATTTTGAAACTAGCTGGAAAGCACGAGATGGTTTGGATATTTTCGCGCAAGGCTGGGAGCCGACAGTCCTAAATCCCAAGGCTGTGGTTTGTCATGTGCATGGGCTGGGCGAACATTCCTCGCGTTATGCTCATGTGGCCGAAGCCTTTGGAAAGGAAGGCTTTGTGTTCTTTGGCTCAGACTTGCGTGGTCACGGGCGTTCCGGCGGCCCACGCGGGCATATTTCCTCCATTGAAGATTTTATGCGGGATATTGATGTTTTGCTTGAACAGGCGCGTGTACGTTACCCGGGTCTGCCGCTCTTTTTATATGGACATAGTCTCGGCGGTATACAGGTTTTACATTATGGTTTACTCCGCAAGCCGCAGGTGAAAGGTGTGATCGCCACCAGCTCTGGGTTGCACACCGCCATTGAAAAACAGTCCATGAAAGTGGCGATGGCGAAAATATTGGGTTCGCTCATACCGAAAGTCGCCATTGCAAGCGGTCTTGATCCCAAAGGAATTTCTCGCGATGAGAAAGTGGTGCAGGCTTATAACAACGACCCGCTGGTGCATGATAAGATCTCACTCGGTTTTGGCAAGGTAATGATCGGTGTGACAGCCTGGACTCTGGCACATGCGGGGGAATTTTCACTTCCATTGTTACTTTTACATGGCAAGGCAGATACAATTGCTTTCCCCTCCAGCAGCACGGAATTTGCCGCTCCATTGAAGGAAAAATGCACTCTTGTTTTATGGGACGACGCATATCACGAACTTCACAACGAATCAGAGAAGGCTGAAGTATTCAAGACCATGACTTTATGGATGGATGCACGTTTGCGAGAATAGGTCTCTTGCATAAGTAAAAACAATTAAGCCACAGAGCGCACAGAGACCTTTGAGAAAAGGCTCTTAAATCTTTTTTTCTCTGTGATCTCCGTGGCAAAAACGACTTTTGCAAGAGGTCTAATGGAAAATAAGAACCTATTAACCCTTTCCTAGACAAAACCATATCTGCATGGGAGAATCCCCAGTCATCACATTCAATTACAGGAGATAGAATAGAATGAGCAATACAAAAGAAGTAAGCAAGCGGCAGGTACGCCGCGAGCAAATACGCCGCAAAGAGCAGCGGGGACGCATAATCGGGATCAGCCTTATCACGATTGGCGCCTTGTTTGTTGCCTTCCTTATCATTTGGCCCAACGTCAAACCTGTGACAGGGATCACCGTTGTTGACCCAAATCCCCGTCCGCAGGCAGATAAGAACAGTATGGGCGATCCGAATGCGCCCGTAAAGATCGTGGAATTTTCCGATTATCAATGCCCCTTCTGCGAGCGTTTTTCTGCCGATACGGAACCTGCATTGGTTGAATCTTATATTTCAACCGGCAAAGTGCTTTTCACTTATCGCTCCACTGGCAATTGGGTAAGCCAGAATATCAATAGTGGTTTGACAGAATCTGAGGATGCCGCTGAAGCCGCGTATTGCGCAGGCGACCAGGGTAAGTATTGGGAAATGCACGATATGATCTTCGGCAATGTATTGGGCGAAGATGTCGGCTCCTTTACAGACCGCCGCCTGAGTTCCATTGCCGAAAAAGCCGGGTTGGATATGAATCAGTATGAAGAATGTTATTCGAGCAATAAATATAGGGACGAGGTTGTGAAGGATGGTCAGGATGCGCTCGCTGTGGGCGTGCAGGGTACCCCATCTTTTGTGTTGACCTATACCAATGCCAGCGGCGAGGAAGTTAGCGAATTGATCGAAGGCGCGCAACCCTTTAGCGTCTTTCAGGAAAAAATTGAAGCTGCGTTAGCCGCAGCTTCCCAATAATATTCGCACCACTTTCTTATGAATCAAAAAGAGTGCGGTGAAAGCCGCACTCTTTTTGATTCGGGTTAATTTTCTGCCGGGCTATTCCTGTTCACAATACCCTGCTGCCAGGCGTAGACCGCCACCTGTGTGCGGTCTGCCAGATGCAATTTGCTGAGGATGTTACTGACATGTCCCTTCACTGTGTTTTCGCTGATGACAAGTTTCTGCGCAATCTGACTGTTGGTCAGGCCGTTGGCGATCAATTTCAATACGCCTGTTTCGCGCTCGGTTAACTCGGTGAACAGCGGCTGTTCCTCGCCATTCTCGCCGCGGATATTTTGCAGGACGCGCGATGCCACCAGCGGATGCAGCGTCACCTCGCCTTGAGCGGCGCGCCGTAATACATCCACTAGTTTTTCCATTTTCATGTCTTTTAATATATAAGATATCGCTCCAGCTTTCAGGGCTGGGAAGATATGCACATCATCGTGATAGGAAGTGAGCACGACCACCTGTGTCCTCGGGCTGATATGTTTGACACGGCGGGTGATCTCGATGCCGTCCATGCCCGGCATGATGAGGTCAAGCAAAACAATATCGGGAATCAATTCAGTAACCAGGTTGAGCGTCTCTTCTCCGGAAGAGGCTTCGCCCACCACTTGCATATCTGGAATCGTCTCAAGATAGGAGCGGATCCCATTGCGGACAACTTCGTGGTCGTCGGCGATCAATATACTTGTATGGTGATGTTTCATAATGTTGCTCTCCTGCGTTAACTTTTGATCGGTACTTGCGCGATCAGGCGGGTTCCCTGACCGGGCGCGCTTTGAATTTGAATTGTGCCGCGGATGCTGTTGATGCGTTCGCGCATGGAACGGAAGCCCATGTCTTTTGATTTTTGGTTCATGTCGAATCCGCAGCCGTCGTCTGCGACCAATACCTGCAATGAATCAGTATTATATACCAGGGAAACATCCACCCGTTTTGCCTGGCTGTGGCGTGAGACGTTTGCAAGCGCCTCCTGGATTACACGATAAATAGCCTGCTCCATTTCGAGGGACAGGGGTCGTTCATCGCGGATCGTGAGGTTGGCCTCGATGTCGTTGCGGTTTTCCCACTCGAAGATATATTCGCGCATGGTGGCGGCGAGACCTTTTTCCTGCAACGCGATCGGGTAGATTTCCTGAATTAGGAAGTTCAATTCCTGGATCACTTCATAGACCAGTGTCTCGGCTTCGATAATATGAGGGTTAACCCCATCTGATTTGAGTTTCAGCATGACATTGACCGTTCCCAACTGTGCGAGGGCGGCAAAGGCCTTTTGTTTGGCGCTGTCATGCAGGTCACGGGCGAGGCGGTTGCGTTCCTCCATGACTGCCAGGTCCTTGGTTTGTTCGAAGAGTTCCATGTTGGCAATCGAGAGCGAGGCGCGTTGGACAAGCGCGGTGTAGATGCGCACAACATCTTCGTTGATGGCGTTGGGCCGCGTAAAGCCAATATTGAAAACGGCGATCACTTTTTCATCCACTTTGATGGGGAGGTGCGCGAAGGATTGGATGCCTTCCTCCAGAATGGCGGCGCGAATATCGGGGCGCAGATCGTACGGGTCTATATCGGGTTCAATCATGGTCTGACCTGTTGCCAGCACCTTGCCGACTTTGCCCTCGCCTTTGGCAAATTTAAAAACACTTAATGTCTTTTTGCTAAAGCCATAACTGACGCGCGGGGTGACGCAGGTTTGTTCCTCATCCCATGCAAGTACAACACTGCGGTCAGCTTTCAAAATTTCAACCGCGACATTTACGAGAGTTTGAAAAACCTGGTTCAAGCTTACGGTTCGCAGGATCTTTTCATCGGCCTGATAGAGCGCTTCCATTTCAGTATTGCGTTTCTTAAGTTCACCTGTGCGTTGATGCACCACATTCTCAAGCTCACGGTTGCGGGCCTGGATCGAAGCAAGCCTCAGCCTGTATCCACCCGCTACAACAGAAGCAAGCCCCAGTATGAGAAGGATGCGGAACAGGTTCGTTTGCCAGAAGGGCGGGATGACGGTCACTTTGACGCGCAGCGGAGTCTCATTCCACAATCCATCACTGTTGCTGCCTTTGAGTAAAAGCGTGTACGTGCCGCCGGGCAGGTTGGTATAGCGGCTGCTATGTTTTGCGCCGATGATGTTCCACTCATCATCGAAATTTTCAAGCATATATGCGTATTGATTTTTTACGGGCTGACCGTAGGCGAGTGCCGCGAATTCGAATTCGAATGAATTGAGCGGCCATTGTAATGTGAGTTCCTTCAAGGATTCCACACGCACATCGGTGGCGATTGGCTCGCCGTTTTGTGTGAGGGAGGTCAATACGATTGGCGGGACGTAGGCGTCGGTTGTTGCGGAAAGCGGATTAAAGAAATTGAGACCGTTGATGCCGCCAAAATACATTTGGCCGCGCGGTGTGATTGCGTAGGCATTGGAGTTGAACTCGTTGCTTTGCAGGCCGTCGCTGACGGTGTAATTTCTAAATTGATTGAGTTGAAAATTAAAACGCGATAAACCGTAATTGGTGCTTAACCATAAATTATTTTCGCGGTCTTCGAGAATACCGTAGATGACATTGTTCGGCAGGCCGTCCTTTTCGGTGAAGGAGGAAAAAGTATCGGTCATCAGGTCGTATCGGTTCAAGCCGCCGCCTGCTGTGCCAACCCAAATAGTGCCATCCCTGCTTTGATGGATGGATAGAATGGCGTCGTTGCTTAAACTTTTTTGATCGCCGCGGCGGTTTTGATAACGGGTAAATTTTTCACTCTGGCGGTTGAAGCGATTGAGACCGCTATCCAAAGTGCCGATCCACAGGTCGCCTTGCAGGTCCTGTTCGATGGCAACGATGTGTTGATCGCTGATGCTGTCCGGGTCGTTCGGGTCGGGAAGATAATTGATGAAGGTTTCTGAGTTTGGATTGAATTGATCGAGTCCGTTGCCGGTACCAAGCCACAGGCGTCCTTCGCGATCTTCAAAGATCGTATGAACAGGCAGACCGGATAAACTGTTTTTTGTTTCATCTGGAATATAGCGTTTTGATTTTCCAGTTTCCGGGTCGAAAAGATCGAGAGCGCTGGCTGTGCCGATCCATAGCAGGCCGTGACGATCCACAAGGATGGAATATATCTGCTCACTGCTTAAGCTTTCAGGGTCGGCGGGGTCATGGTGATATTGTTCGAACTCGCCCGTGGCGGGGGTGAAGCGGTTGAGTCCGTTTTCGAGTGTCCCGATCCATACGGTGCCGTTCGATTCGGCGAAGATGGATGAGATCAAATTTCCGCTTAAACTTTTTGGGTTGGATGGGTCACTGCGATAGTAGGCGAATTCGTCCTGCCTGCGGTTGTATTTATTTACGCCGCCGCCAAATGTGCCCACCCACATCACACCGCCGCGATCTTCGAAAATATTCAAGATGATGTTATTGCTTAAACTGCCCGGGTTGGCTGATTCATGGCGATAGTGAATGAAGTGATCCAGTTGGGCGTTGTAGATATCCAGGCCGTTATTGGTGCCGATCCATAAAATGCCGTTGTGATCCAAATATAAATGGCGCAGGTCGTTGCTCGAAATACTTTCCGGGTCGTTCGGATTGTGAAGATAACGGGCAAATGTTTGTGTATTGGGCTTGAAGCGATTTAGCCCGTCTTGTGTGGCGACCCATAAATTCCCTTCGAAATCCTCCTCGATGGAGGTGACATTATTGTTGCTCAGGCTGGCGATATTCTTGCCGGCCTTGAAGGTCTTAAATAAATTTGTTTTTTCATTCAATTGATACAGGCCATTGTCCGAGACGCCGATCCATAAAAACCCCGTTGAACTTTCATAGATGGTGGTAATGGGATTATTCAACCCGCCTTCATTGCCGATATAGTGGATGAAGGATTCATCTGTTGGTTCGAAGCGGTCGAGGTCGGAATCAGTACCGACCCATAATGATCCTTTTGTATCAATGAATAGTGTATTGACACGGTTGTTGCTGAGGCTCAAGCTGTCGCTGGAATCATGCTTGAAAACAGCGAACAGGCCGGAGCGGGGGTCGAAGCGGTTCAATCCGCCCTGACGCGTGCCAATCCAGATGAATCCTTTTTTATCTTCAACGATGGATGTGATCCAACTGTTGCTAAGGCTGGCTTCATTTTCCGCTTCAGGTCTGTAGACTTTGAAGCTGTATCCGTCATATCGGTTTAATCCATCCTCTGTACCGAACCACAGAAAACCTTTGCTGTCTTGAAAGATGACATTGATTACGCTTTGCGAGAGTCCCTGTTCGAGGCTGAGATGTTCAAAGCGGATGGAGCCATTGAAGTTTGGCTTGGTGTTTTGAATGGGCTGCTGGGGAAGCGGCGTGGGTGTTGGAAGCGCGACAGGTGAGTTGGTTGCCAATTTTGGCGCGCAAGCAGACAGGATGAAAGTGACGATTATTAATAGGGAAATCCTGTAGGTTTGCTTCATCAACTCAAGTATATAACATGTTGCCCAAGACATGGCTTTTAAGGCTGTCAATTGATACCCCTCCAGAGAGGGGTTTTTGCGATGTGGCAGCCGCTCCCGGGGGATGGCAGTTTATTTAATAGTGGGCAGTGGAAACCATTCATCTGTGGGGGATGAAACGCTTATCAAGGCGCATGACATATAAGGCTGTATTCCGTATCATAAGCACACCTAGTCACGAGGAACGTGACATGTACGGGCAAGCGGATCTACTTTTATTTGTTTC
Organism: Anaerolineales bacterium; assembly: GCA_013140605.1. GTDB lineage: Bacteria > Chloroflexota > Anaerolineae > Anaerolineales > Villigracilaceae > Villigracilis. Next base: position 38,761 of record JABFSL010000013.1, on the reverse strand, counting down.
TCCTCCAAAGAAGAATGAAAGCTCCGCGATCATGTGGAAAGGCGGAGTCAGTATGCTGAACTGGCTCCGCCTTCCATCTTATCAAGCAGATAACGCAAGGAGGTGTTTGTTTCAGAATTCAATAAGCGTTTGATCTCGTTGATTCAAAAATAAAAAAAGGAGATAGAGAATGAAACAGAGAAAAATATTTACCGTGTTTAGTTTGTTGATCATATTTAGTATGGTATTGGCCGCGTGTGCGCCTGCTGCGACCGAACCACCCGCTGTTGAGACTGATTCACCAGCGGCGACCGAGGCCCCCGCAGCGACCGAAGCGCCTGCCGCCACTGAAGCGCCCGCCGCAACAACCCGTCACGGCGGCTGGCTGGATGAAATTGTTGTTTCAGTTGTAGACGGAGACTCTGCAATCACACAATTGCAGGCCGGTACGATTGACTTCTTCTCGTTCAACCTTGCTTCGAATGTCTACCCTGCCATCAAGGAAGCGGGCCTTTCAAGTACCCAATCTCTGGGAGGGTATTATGGCATCAGCTTTAACCCGGCTGTTTTCACAGACACAAGTGTTTTGAATCCCTTCTCGAATCGCAAGATCCGGGAAGCAGTGAATTGGTTGATTGACCGCAACTATGTCAACCAGGAAATCTATGCAGGCGGTTCACTGCCGAAGCTTTTGCCTGTCACCACTCAACTGGTGGAATATACCAACCTGATTGATACAGCCCGCGCATTGGAAAGCAAATATGCCTATAATGTCGAAAAAGCAAAAGAGGTCGTTGATGCTGAAATGCCCGGTATGGGCGCGGAACTTGGCGCGGACGGCAAATGGCAATTCAATGGCGCGCCTGTTACGCTTGCCTTCCTGATCCGTTCTGACGGGGATGGCACACGCAAGCCCATTGGCGATTATGTGTCCAACCAATTGGAAGGCGTTGGGTTTACAGTGGATCGCCAATATAAGACTTCCTCCGAAGCTTTCCCGATCTGGCTCGGGACTGCCGCAGCGGATGGGCAGTGGCATATGTATACCGCCGGATATGGTGTTTCCGGTCTCGGCTCACTGCGCGATGAGAGCGGCAACCTTCAACAGAGTTATTTGAATACCAGCACTCAAGCCGGTGAACCTTATATCTCGAATGTGTCTGACCCTGAATTCCAGAAACTCGGCGATGATCTGGCGCAGGGGAAATACTCCTCCAAGGAAGAGCGCGACGCATGGATGGCAAGGGCGCTTGAACTCTCATTGGAAGATTCTCTCTTTGTATGGGTGATTGATCAACAGACTTATGCGCCATACAACAATAATGTCCAGGTTACCACTGACCTTGCCACTGGTCCTGAATCCACGAACGTGGGCCCGTATAACCTCCGCTTTGTTGACCAGGAGGGCGGCACAATGAAGGTTGGCACGAACGATCTCTTCACCCAACCCTGGAATAGTATCGGCGGAAGCAACTGGATTTGGGATGCGTCAGTGCAGCGCGCCACCACCATGGGCACTTCCAATATCGTTGGCGGCGGCGGTCTGATGGCTGACCCATATACCGGGCTGGCCTACCCGCAGCGAATCGCGAGCGCTGAATTGACCTATAAGGAAGGTCTGCCGATCAATAAGAATTTGGATTGGTTGACCGTGAAGACTGCTCCGCAAGTTGACGTGCCTCAAGACGCATGGGTTGATTGGGATGCGAAGGAGCAGAGATTTATCACTGCCGCGGAAAAGTTCCCGGATGGCCTGACTGCCAATATCAAGAGTGTTGTGATCTACCCCTCTGACCTATTCGAAACCATTAAATGGCATGACGGCAGTCCCATCTCGGCAGGTGATTTCGTGATGTCCATGATCCAGGGCTTTGACCCCGGCAAGACAGACAGCCCCATCTATGACGAATCTCTTGCCTTGAGCATAAACGCGGGACTGGTGTCTTTCAAAGGCTATCGGATCACATCCACCGACCCGCTGACCATTGAATCCTATACTGATTCTTACAACTCAACTGCCGAACTGAATGTCGCGCCGTTGTGGCCGCAATCTCCCTTTGGCCTTTCAGGCGAGAATAGTTGGCCCATCCTCGCTGTTTCAAATTTGGCAGAGGCGGCTGGCGAACTTGCCTACACATCCGATAAATCGGATGCGTCTGAAATTGAAAATACCAGTTGGGTAGGCGGACCCAGCCTTGAGATCCTTTCCAAGTATCTGGATCAAGCTGCGGGCGAATCATATATTCCGTATGAACCCACATTGGGACAATACATTACGAAGGAAGAGGCTGACCTGCGCTATGCCAACCTCAAGAAGTGGTATGCCGACCATGGTCATTTCTGGGTTGGAACGGGTCCTTACTATCTGGATCAGGTTTTCACCACCGAGAAATCGCTTGTTCTGAAGAACAATACCGATTTTGTTGATCTCGCTGACCGCTGGTCGGTATTCAGCGAACCCAAACTTGCTGAAATTGTCCTTGATGGACCTGGCCAGGTTAAGGCTGGCGATGAGGTTGTCTTTGATGTTATCGTCAATCTCAAAGGAAAAGATCAGGCATACCTGAATGCTGATATTCGACAGGTGAAGTATATCCTTTACGATACGACAGGCACCGTGGTCAGCATCGGTGAAGCCGTTGAAGTTGGTGAAGGACAATACCAGGTGACGTTGGACTCCGCCGCAACATCCAAACTGCAAACTGGTTCGGCGAAACTGGAAGTTGCTGTGGTGCCGATACCGGTTGCCATCCCTGCCTTTACCGCAATTGACTTTGTCGCTCAATAAGTCAAGTTTGAAATTCTAAAATTAAGGGTGGGGTATTGGGAAATACCCCACCCTTAATTCCCGCCGATTGTGAGGTCTCCATGTCTGTTACCGCCCATGTTCCTTCTGAAAAATTGGTTATAAAAAAACCCGCGAGCAACAGTTCGTTTTTGCGGGTGATGCGTTATGTCAGCGTGCGTTTATTGACATTGTTTATCACAGTTGTGATCGGCATCTACCTGACCATTGTGATAGCCAACATGGGCGGGTTTGTAGACCAGATCATAAAAGGCGAGATCAGGGATCGAATTACACAATCTTTCCTCGCCAACCCATCTGTCAAACAAATGGATCCTGAGGTTCGTAAAAATCTAATACAGGAAAAGATTGCATTGGAGGAAAAACGACAGGGATTGGATACCCCCATTGCGATACGAAATGCCAGATTCTTGACAAACGCTCTGCAATTGAACCTTGGGCGCGCGATCAATATAACCAGCGACAGTGGCTCCAAACAGGTGCGCTTGATCCTACTGGAACGTTTGCCTGCCACTTTGCTCTTAATGGGCACCTCACAGTTATTCCTTTTTTTCTCCAGTATATTTTTTGCGCTTTCCCTTTCACGCAATTATGGAAACTTCTGGGATAAATTTGTTATTGCGCTTTCCCCCACCTCTGCTGTGCCGCCGTGGTTCTATGGGATATTCCTCATTTTGATCTTTGCGGCTGCTTTCAAAGTACTGCCCTTCGGCGGCATGGTGGATTCCCCGCCACCGTTAAATACCTTTGATTATGCCGTCAGCGTCTTACAGCATTTGATTTTGCCAGGCCTTTCCCTGGTGCTTAGTTCATTTTTCATCAGTGTTTATAACTATCGGACTTTCTTTTTGATCTACTCAAGTGAAGACTATGTGGATATGGCCAAGGCAAAAGGTCTTCCGTCACGGGATATTGAGCGGGCGTATATTTTGCGTCCCACCTTGCCCACCATCATCACAAACTTTTCATTGCTCATCATCGGCTTATGGACGGGAGCGTTATTTACAGAAACCGTCTTTCTCTGGCCGGGGTTGGGCAGAACGCTTTTCCAGGCGATCGGTCAATATGACATCCCCATTATCGTTGGCTCGACCATTATCTTTGCATACCTGCTTGCCTTGACCGTGTTTCTGCTTGACTTCATTTATGTCTTGGTTGATCCAAGAGTGAAAATAGGCCAGTAACTTTATGAATACTTTACGGAACTCATTCAAAAAACTCCTTCAATATCCATCGGCCATCGCTGGTCTATTGGTGGTATTCGTGCTGGTTGCCGTCGCAGTCTATACCGTAATCGCCATCCCTTACTCTGAAGCGGTGCGAATGTGGCGCGGTGGGGAGGATGTTTGGTATCAAAACCCCAGATTTGCGCCGCCCGCCTGGATCAACTATTTTTCCAGCAAAAAATATTCCGAATCATTTGCGGTAAACACCTCTGATGGTCTGATCGAAAAAAAGGTGATACCCGGCGATAACGGCTTATCAACGGTTGAGATGACCTACGCGTTCGATTTTTCCTACGATTTTTTTCCGCAGGAAATGCTCTTTTATTTCACATCCACTTTTGATGAGAAACAGCCGTTCGTTTCGATTGAATTATTGACGCCTGATGATAGAAAGATCAGGATCGCAAACTTTGCCATCGGAAATGAATTTACATACCGCTTCTCTCAGGACGAGAAGCTGCGTGCCAAACTACGGGCAGAGGACGTCATCCCGGCCTTGTTCACCGCGCCTGATGGCGATACACCGTTGAAAGGGAAATATCAACTCCTTATTACCGGTACCACCTTCGAACCTGCTTCAACCATGGATGCGGAATTTGTTCTTCACGGACAGGTCTTCGGGCTGGCTGGTACGGACCATGAACGCCGCGATCTGACACTCCCATTATTATGGGGGGTGCCGGTAGCCCTGGCCTTTGGACTGATCGCCTCGATGGGTACTTCCATCCTTACCATGATCATCGCCGCGATTGGCGCGTGGTATGCGGGCTGGGTGGACGAATTGATCCAGCGTATTACAGAGGTGAATCTCGTCCTGCCACTCCTTGCCATCCTGATCATGATCGGGACGTTCTACTCTCGCAGTATATGGGTGATCCTCGGTGCCACGATTCTGCTGAACATATTTACCGGGGCGATTAAAGGGTATCGCGCCATTTTTTTGCAGGTCAAGGAATCCATGTACATCGAGGCGGCGCGCGCATATGGTGCGAGCAGTTCACGCATTATTTTTCTTTACCTGATCCCGCGCATGATTCCCTTATTGATTCCGAGTCTGGTGCAATCCATTCCAGCCTTTGTATTTCTGGAAGCATCCCTCGCTGTGATCGGTTTGGGCGACCCTGTGCTCCCTACCTGGGGAAAGATCATTCAGGATGCCCAATCCAACGGCGCGTTATACAAAGGCTACTATTATTGGGTTCTTGAACCTGCTGTCCTGCTGATGATCACCGGGCTTGGCTTCGCAGTCCTCGGGTTTGCACTGGACCGCGTCTTTAATCCCAAATTGAGAGAGACATGAACAGTACACAGAAAAACCTGCTTCATATTGAAAATCTTGTTCTGCATTTCAAAACCACTTCCGGTGTTGTTCAGGCTGTGGATGGTGTTGATTTTGAACTTGATTCAAACCGCGCGGTCGTCATTCTTGGTGAATCGGGATGCGGTAAAACATCGCTTTCCAAGGCTTTGTTGCGCCTCCTGCCGCGTAACGTTGAAAAATATTCAGGCATGGTGAATTTGCATGGCATAGATGTTATGACTCTCAGTGATGAAGAATACCGCCAGAGCGTGCGCTGGGTGGGAATGTCGCTGGTGCCGCAGGCCGCCATGAACGCGCTAAACCCCGTGTTGAAAGTCGGCGACCAGGTGGCTGAACCCGCCATGATCCATTTGCAGCTAAGCAAGGCTGAAGCCTTGATCCTTGTGCATAAAATGTTCCAGCACGTGGGAGTTCCGCTTGATTTTGTCGACCGCTATCCATTTGAATTGAGCGGCGGTATGCGTCAGCGTGTGGCGCTGGCGATGGCGCTTGTCACTTCTCCCAGTCTCATTGTTTTGGATGAACCCACATCCGCGTTGGATTTGCTCACACAGGCCAACATCATGAATGTGCTCAAGCGCATCAAACATGAACTCGGCACATCCTTCATCCTCATTACGCACGATATTGCCACATCCAGTGAACTTGCGGATGAGGTTGCGATCATGTATGCGGGCCAGATCGTGGAGACGGGCGACGCCAAGGATTTCTTCCCCGCGCCTTTGCATCCATATTCGCAGATGCTCATGGCAAGCGTGCCCCGCCTCCGCAGTGAATCAGACCCCATGTTCATCACTGGTCAACCACCAAGTTTAATGAACCCGCCCAAGGGTTGTCGCTTTGCGGCGCGTTGTCCATTTCGATTCGAAAAATGCGGTGAGGAGCCTCCCGTTTTCCAAAAAGGAAACCGCAAGGTAAAGTGCTGGCTGCATGAATAAAAAAAACAAACTGGCATGTCTGCGGGGCGACTCTTTGTCAATGCAAAGGCTGCTGATAAGACATGTCAGGTTTGATTAATTGATAAAAGGAAACTCCATGTCATCCCAAGCTCTCTACGATGTCCTGTATATGTTCAAAGATATTCATAAAGTTGTGATCGAATTTGCCAGAGATCTGGATGAGGATCAATTGCACTGGAAGCCGAAAGGCTACAGCACTTCGATTGGATTTCACCTCTGGCATCTTGCGCGAGAATCGGATTTTTTGAAAGCGGTTGTTTTGGAACGCAACCCTCAACTTGGCGTGGATTTTGGCGAGGCCAAAGAGATTTGGGCCAGGGAGGAACTCGCTCAAAAATGGGGCTTTCCCACGGAATTGAATGCCACGGTTGGCACGGGCTTGTCCGACGAAGCTGCGTCTACCCTGCCCATTCCCCCGATCAACGAGTTGATGGATTATCTATGCCGTTCCTACAGCGCGTTGGAGAAGTTCGTTGAATTGCTCGATGAGCGTTATCCCAATTTTGATGATGTGGATGAAGAGTTAAAGAAAAAACTGCAGAACATCCGCTTGAACCTGCTGATCTTTCTTTCACATGACTGCCGCCACCTCGGCATGATGGAATGTTTGAAAGGCTTACAAACTGGATTTGGCTCGGCCACAGAATACAGAAGATGACCCGGACTTTGAAATCTAAAGGATAGGTATTTATGAACACAGATACGATCACCGAATTAAGAAAGGCAAATAAAATGACAGTTAACATTGAAGAGCCCAGGGAGACCTTGCTATCGATTCGTGATCTGCATGTGTGGTATGAACTGCGTCGATTCGGTTTCGGTCGTGTGGGAAATGTCAAAGCTGTGGATGGCGTCAGCTTTGAGTTGGCTGCAGGGGAAACAGTGGCAGTTGTCGGTGAGTCAGGATGCGGCAAGTCGAGTCTCATGAAAACGATCATCGGTCTTAATATTCCCACAAGTGGTGAAGTCATTTTCGACGGAAAAAATCTCGCGCAGCTCACCAATAAAGACATGCGCTCCTATCGATTTGAAGTCGGTTATGTTCAACAGGATCCCTACAGTGCGCTCGCGCCTTTTATGAATATCGAACAAATTTTGGAGGAGCCTCTCATTATCAGCGGTGTGAAAAATAAAGCGGAACGATTACAGCGCATTCGCAAGGTGATGAGCGAAGTGAAGCTTCATCCCGCCGATGATTTTTTAACAAAGTTTCCGCACATGTTAAGCGGCGGCCAGCAGCAGCGTGTTGTGATTGCGCGCGCCATGATCCTTGAGCCAAAACTCATTGTGGCCGATGAACCAGTTTCCATGCTGGATGCTTCAGTGCGGGTTGAAATTTTGAAACTCCTGCATGCTTTGCAGGAAAAATATAATCTCACAGTGATTTATATTACGCATGATCTTTCGACTGTAAAATATTTTTCCGCGCGCATTTTCGTGATGTACGCGGGCAACCTTGTTGAAAAAGCAGAAACGCGCCGCCTGCTTGATAATCCATTGCATCCATACACGATGGCTTTGCTCGCCGCCACCTCTGATCCCGATGCGCGTAATGCTGAAACGTACAAGGAAGTGCCGCCGGGTGAGCCGCCGAGTTTGGTTAATCCTCCCAGAGGATGCCGTTTTCATCCACGCTGCGCACAGGCCATCGCAGGGTTATGTGATGAAAAAGAACCAGTGGATTTTGAACCTGAACCCGGACACTTTGTGGCCTGCTGGCTTTATCAACCAAAATGAGATCTCCACGCTTCCTTCTTGGCCTTGGCCTGTTCCTGATGCTATTGGGCATTATCCTGCCCTTTTTGATGGTCATCCATGTGCTCGAGTCCACTTTCTTTTTGAATTTCTTTTCATGGGCTGGTTCAGTGATCGGGCTTGCCCTCGGCATGATCGGTGTATCACTTACGACGAAACGTAACAAGTAGTGGCTTTACAACAGGTTAATCCCGAAGGGATGGCAGGATTATAGAAAGTTATATGAAAGAGTCCAAACCCCGAAGGGATGATATGGATTTTGTGTGCTATGACACCCCTTCGGGGTTCTGATATTTCTATTTAACTACTACAATCATTCCACTCCTTCGGAGTGGCTTCTGATAATATTACTCACCTTACGCAAAAATTCTGGATCGCAGACTTTAGCCCGCGTTTTATGCAAGAAGCGGACTATTGAATTTTTACAAATTAACCGAGCAATACAAAACCCGAAATTCAGCCGCGAATTTCACGAATTCTCACAGATTTCTTGGTATTCGCGTAAATCTGCGAAATTCGCGGCTAAAGTTTTTTGCTAGGTTTAATAGCTAATCTACAAAAGTCCGCAATCCGAGCCGAGAATATGGCTTAGTGAAAAGTGCGTAAGGCGAGAATATCAGTTTATGAATCAAAAAAGCGATGATGGAAATTTCCATCATCGCTTTTTTCGTTGGGATTATCTATTTCCTGTCCAACGCTCTGAACCTGTGGATGAAATACACGGCAAGGCCAAGCAGCAAAATGGCATTGGCTTGATGCAGCAAGGCGATCACAATGTTGACATAAGACAGGATGGTAAGCACGCCCAAAGCGATTTGCAACGCAACCACACCGATCAGCCATTTAAGTCCGTTTTGGATGTCAGCGGGATAATTTTGTTTTTTGACAACGTAATAAATTACAGGCACAAGGATCATTCCCAGCCATGCGAACCAGCGGTGAATGAATACAATCGTTTGCGGAGATTCAAATATGTTGACCCACGAAGCGAATAAATTGGGCGGAATTAATGTCCCCAACATCAGAGGCCAGGTATCTGAAACATGGCCGGCCTTGAGTCCTGCTGTGAACCCGCCATAAGTGATCTGGATAATGAGAACAACCAGGAACGCCGCTGATAATTTGGATGGCAGCGACCACTTACCTTTTTTACTTGAATCATGAAAGCCATATTTATGTCCAAAGGCAGTCCATAGCGCCATGCCGAATAATGTGAGCGCCAACAGTAAGTGAATGGTCAGGTTGAAGTGGCTGACGGCTGGGCGGTCAACCAGTCCGCTGGCGACCATGATCCAGCCTGCGAGAGCCTGGGAGATAAAAAGGATTCCCATCACGAAATAGATGCCAAATTCCTTGAGCGGAATGGTCTTCTTGAAAAGGAAATAGAAAACGGGAATGGCGTAGATCAAACCTGCAAAGCGGGCAATATTGCGGTGGAACCATTCCATGTAGAAGATGAATTTATATCTTTCCAGCGTCATGCCTGTGTTGATCTTGAGATATTCGGGAGTGAGTTGGTATTTTGCAAATTCCTGCTCCCAGCCTTGCTGACCGATGGGCGGCATGGCTCCGCTGATAGGATTCCATTCCACGATGGAAAGCCCTGAACGGGTGAGACGGACAAATCCGCCGAAGACGACGAGAAACGCCACGACGAAGGCAAAAACATATAGCCATTTCATCACGGCGGTATTTTGGGTTTTTAGCATATTCTTCTCCGAAGTTGAAATCGGCTGGGATTATATACTGAACGCGGTCACAAACTGAGGTTTTGCCTTATCCAATTTTGCCACAGAGACCGCAGAGAGCTTTGAGGAAAACCTCTTAAAATCTCTTTTTTCTCTGTGCGCTCTGTGGCTGATAAAAAGCGCAATTTATGCCCGTGCTTGGTATGGCATGTGGAAATCCACGGGCTGGGAATAGGTCAAAGAAACAGGAGCAGGCCTGGGCGAAGTGTGAAGCGGAAAAAAGAAAATGCCCATCGTGGCAGGATGGGCATTCGAGTTCTTCCTCCAAAAATTAACTGTTCTGCATTTGCGTCAGCAATTGACGGTAATCATTCACATTGGGCGGATTCATCAAGACGATTTGATTGATGACTTCCAAGGCTTGCTGTTTCTCGCCAGATTTCACAAGGACTTCGCCCAATATGTCGAGCAGGGAAATGGCTTCCTCGGTGCGGCCAGAACGATGAAGCTGGGCGGCCAGCGCGCGCTTGAGGAGCGGCTGTTCGCTGTGATCCTTGATCAGTTCTTCGATGAAAATGACCGCAACATTGTTTTTACCAAGACTTTCAAGGTGGCTGATGTAGTTTTCCAATTCGTTCATGGCTTTGTCAGGTTGGGCCATGCGCAAGTTGAGATCAACCAACTGCCTGCGGACAGAGTCGTCATCTGGTGCGAGCGTGCGGATCTGTTCGTAGACTCGCAAGGCTTGCTTCCAATCGAGTCTTTGCATATCAATGTCGGCCATGCGCTGCAGGATGTGCGTGTTCCAATCGCGGCTGGCGTTTCCCTGTTGAACCATGCGGAGCGCGGTGGTGAATGTTTTGCGCGCCAGATCCAGTTCAGCGAGACGGTTGAAGATTCCTGCCAGTTCAAGGTATTCGTGAATTGCATCGTCCGTTTGTCCGCGTGCCACGAGTTGGTCAATGAGGCGGTTGCGCGCGCCAATATCCATTGGCGAAAGTTGAATGACTCGGCGTAATAATTTTGTCGCTTGTAATACTTCGCCGCGCACGCTGTACGAATGTGCCACAACGCTGAACTTTGAAATCGCATCGGTGTGACGGCCATCCTTTTCAAGCAGTTCGCCCATGAGTATGTGTAAAGGCAAATAAGTTGGCGCGTGTTGGACGGCGTCGTAGGCTTCATCCATGGCGGCGCGTAAAGTTCCCATGCGCGCCAGTTGGTTGATGCGGTTCATGGATTCGATCACCGAACTGGATTGCGCCTGCAGGATCACGTCCGCAAGGGTGGCGATCATTTCGCCGTCCACCTTGGGCATTTGTTCGCGCGTTTTTTGGAGTTGTTCGCGCCAGTCGGGGCGCATGAGCAGCCCGTTGATGTTCTCACATACTTTTCGCAGGATGGTTTCATCCTTTTGGTTTTGATGTGCTTCGATCAGCGGCTCATACTGCTGGCGGATCTCATCCGCCCTGTCGGCTGGTACTGTCATCGAATCGGCAAGTTTCAGCGCTTCGAGATATTCAATGGCGGCTTCGGTGAAACGGGATTTCTTTACCAGAAGTTGTCCCAGGAGCAGGCGCGTGCCAAGTCCATAGTCATTATGTTTGATCGCATTCTGTAGAAAGCGCTGCGCGGATTCAATGCGATCACCTTTGAAACGCAAAAGCCCCAGCGTGTAATACAAGGATGGGTGTTTAAACCCCGCTTCCAGCGCGCCTTCCATTTCCTCCGCGGCCAAAGCGTCGTTGCCTTTGCTTTGGGCATCAATGGCCTGGCTGAGATGCAGGACCACCTTTGTTTGTTCAGATTGCTGCATCGAGAGATTGCCGGTGCCTTTCATAATTGCGGAAAGGCCGCGTCGTTCCTGTGCGGAGGGACTCTCATCGGAATATTCGAAGAGAAGCTCTGCCAGTTGAGTCAATGCTTTTTGGCGCGCTTCAGCTATCGGGTCCAAACCGGATGCGGTTCTCGATGTGCTTGGCTGCTGTAATTGTTTTACCTGCGCCATGCGGATCGGCCCAGTCCCGCCTTTGCCGCGCATTGGTTTGGGGAGCAGTTGTCCCGTCTTTAGTAAAGTCAGCGCCTGCCGTGCCTCGGTGCTGTTGGGCGAAAGGGACAGGGCTTTATCCACCATCTCTTTTGATTTTTCGGCGTTGCCCGCGCGTTGGATAATGCTGGCAATCGCAAGGTATTCGACCACGGCCTGCTGTATGTGCCCAAGTCTTTCGTGAACTTGGGCAAGGCGCGAGTGCGCGATGGCGTGTTCAGGATTGATGGTTGTGATGCGCACCCAATTCTCGAGCGCCTTTTCGGTGTCGCGTTGTTTGAGGAAGAGATCTCCAGCGCGCAATGCCGCATCAATGGCTGTCTTCAGATCGCCGAGACGTTCGGAGAGCTGGGCTACTTTTTCCATCGGCACCGGGTCATCGGGCGAGATCCTGGCTACGCTCATATAAATTGGCAGGGCTTCTTCAATTCTGCCAAGTTGATAAAGCGCAAGGCCGAGGCTGTTTAATGCCTTGGGATGATCGGGGAGTTCCTCCAATGCGCGGCGATACGCGGCACAGGCTTTGTCCCATTCCCGATCCCAGGCCGCAGAGTGGCCTTCGTTCATTGCTTTTTGAAAGATGTCTTCTCGTCCGGGCATGTTGTTGATTTACCTTCGCATGGCGATGATTTATTTTTAATAACGCAATTATAACCTTGTAACTAACGTCCCGAAGGCTTCCGCTCAAACCTTTGGGATGATTTGTGATATCAGTTGATCTCTTGCAAAAGTCTTTTTGCCACAGAGGTCACAGAGAAAAACGGAGTTTTGAAAGTTCTTCTCAAGAGACTCTGTGTGCTCTGTGGCTAATTTACACCTACTTATGCAAGAGTACTAATGATTCAATACTTTCATCTCGCCCCAATTCACGCCCGCTCTTGCTTCTGTTTCGAGGGGAATGCTCATCGGGTAGGCATTTGCCATTGTGTCCTGAACAACCTGCGCGGTCTTTTGCGTTTCGCTTTTTGGACATTCCAGCACGAGTTCATCATGCACCTGCAAAAGCATTTTGCCTTTCAACCCGGCCGCTTTCAATGCGGATGGAATTTTCAACATGGCGAGTTTCATTATATCCGCCGCAGTGCCTTGAATGGGCGCATTGATGGCTTCGCGTTCTTCGCGGTTCTTCATCTGGACATTGATCTTGCCTTGCAGCGCTGGAAAATATCGCTTGCGCCCGAGCAGGGTTTCCACATAACCGATCTCAGCCGCCTGTCTTCTCATGCCATCAAGATATTTTTTGACACCAGGGAATTTTGTGAAATATGCTTTGACGAAATCCTCAGCCTCCGCCAATGTCAGATCCGTTGTGCGGGTCAGACCGAAAGCCGACATGCCATAAATGAGTCCAAAGTTGATGGCCTTTGCATGGCGGCGCATTTCCTTGGTAACTTTATCCAATTCAACGTCAAGGATCGCGGCGGCGGTTGTGGAGTGAATATCCTCCCCGGCGCGGAATGCTTTGAGCATGGCTTCGTCTTTCGCCATATGTGCGACGATGCGTAATTCGATTTGTGAGTAATCCACTGAAAGCAATACATTGCCTTTATCAGCGATAAATCCATTGCGCACACGGCGGCCTGTCTCTGTGCGGATTGGTATATTTTGCAGGTTGGGATTATTGGACGAGAGTCTTCCTGTCACCGCGCCAATTTGGCTGTACGAAGTATGCACGCGGCCTGTGGCTGTATCCATGGCGGCGGGCAGCGCATCCACATAGGTAGATTTGAGTTTGGATAACTCGCGGTTTTCAAGAATCCATTCCAATATTGGATGTTTATCTCGCAGAGCTTCCAACACATCTGCTGAAGTGGAATAAAAGCCTGTCGCTGTTTTGCGGCCTTTGTCGGGTGGTTCGAGGCGCAGGTGATTGAAAAGCACATCTGAAAGTTGCTGCGGCGAATTGATGTTAAAAGTCTTGCCCGCCAGTTGGAAAATTTCCTTTTCGATCTCAGCCAGACGCTTCGCCAACTCCACAGACATTTCGCTGAAAAATTTTGTGTCGATCAGCGCGCCCGTCATTTCCATGTCCGCGAGGATGGGTGTAAGCGGCATGTCAATTTCTGCGAGCAGCTTTGTACCGTTCACGCGTTCCAATTCCTTTTGCATGATGGGCATCAAGCGCAGGGTTGTCTCCGCATCCGCAGCGGCGTACGGGGCGACGGATTCTATTGCAACGTCTGCCATGCTGATCTGCTTTTTGCCTTTGCCGATCAACTCCTCGATGTGAGTCATTTCCTCGCCGAGACGTATTGAGGAAAGATTCTTCAATCCCAAATGCCGCGAGGATGGGTCAACGATGAATTCAGCCAGCATCGTATCAAATGTTAAAGGGGAGATCACAAGGCCGTGACGCACGAGGACGATGTAATCATATTTTGCATTATGCGCCACTTTGCCGATCTTCGCATCCGTCATGGACGGAGTCAGCGCGGTGATCACTTTTTTCAACGGCAGGTTGTTGCCAGAGGAATGGCCAATGGGAATGTAATAACCTTGTCCTTCTTTGACGGCGAGGGAAATGCCAACAAGTTCCGCGCTGACTTCTTCTGTGGATGTTGTTTCCGTGTCAAAAGAAATGACTTTTGATTTTTCCAAAGCCTTCTTCAACTTATCCAACTTTTCATCTGAATCCACGATCACCACTTCAATATTTGATGGCTGCGAAAACGAAACGACCTGCGGAGCATTCACGAACATGGACATCTGTTCGCCAGCTTTGGCCTGCCTGGGTTGTGTAATGATTTCTGTTGCTGGCGCATTTCCACTGATGGCTGGAACCTTGCTTAATAGCGTGCGGAATTCCATCACCTTGAAGAATTCTTCAAGCGTGGTTGAATCAAACGGCTTGACTTCAGCGTGTTCGAGATCGAGATCGATCTTGAGATTCACTTCAATGCGCGCAAGATCGCGGCTCATATAAGCCGCATCTTTGTTGCTTTCGAATTTTCCCCGCCAGCGATTCTCGACCTGGTCGAGGTTGGCGTAGATCGCATCCAGCGTGCCGAATTTTTCCAGCAATGTGATCGCGGTCTTTTCACCCACGCCCTTGATGCCGGGAATATTATCGGATGTGTCTCCGACGATGGCTTTGTAATCTACCACTTGATCTGCGCGTACGCCTAATTTATTGATCACATCCTGATCTGTGATGTATATCTGGTTATCACCTGCCAGATAAACCGCCGTCCGTTCGTTGACCAACTGAAGCAGGTCTCTGTCACCGGTGATGATCTTTACGCCCAGGCCTTTTTCTGCGGCGATTTTGGCAACGCTCCCCAGCACATCATCGGCTTCGTAGCCTTCCATTTCAAGGCGCGGAATATTGAAGGCGTCCACCATTTCGCGAATGCGTTCAATTTGCGGACGCAGGTCGTCGGGCATTTTTTCGCGCGTGCCTTTGTATGCGGGGAATATTTGATCGCGAAAGGTTTTACCCACATCAAAAGCCACAGCAAGATATTCGGGTTTTTCCTGTTCCAAAATGCGAACAAGCTCGCGCGCGAAACCATACACCCCCGCGGTTGGTTCGCCTTTGGATGTCTGCCAGCGCTGGCTGCTTGAGCCTGCGGTCAGGGCAAAATACATACGATATGCAAGTGCATGTCCATCAATTAAGTAAAATGTAGGTGGCATAGGTTATATGGGAAGTCTAATCGATTGGAAATATGATAAAAAATAAAGCGCAGAGTTGATTATACTCTGCGCTTTATTCGTTTTAGTCACTTATTCGTGGCCCGCGCGGTTGGGATGGAGAAGGGGATGCTTCCTGTCCCTGCCGCTGGCGTGTCTGGCGAATGTAATCGCGCACCAGTTGCGGCGGGTGAGGTTGAGTTCCGCCCATGATCAGGTAACCGGGCGCCCAAAAGTCACCAGACGGATTTTCCTTCTTGAGTCGAGTCAATTCGCTGAAAATTTTCTCCGAAGTTTGCTGACGCATAATCCGCATCAGGTAGCCGGGAGATGTATTCGGCTGAACATTCACGACCCATTGTAAATATTCGGGGCGCACCGCGAGATATTCCAAGCGCCAGCCGAAGGCAATGCAAATATTGGGCAGCCATTCGCCAAGGCGTTCAGCCAGGTCGCCGGTGATGTAATGTGCTGAAAAACGCGGCACCAGCAAACAAGCATAAGTAAGATGATACATCCCCGCTGTGGTTGGTTCAACCACAAGTTTGCGCGCGGCTTCCGTTGTTGGGCTTTCGCGTGTCACATCTGTGGTACCGGGCGCGGGTCTTGCGACTGGAGTTTCCGGTCTTGGTCTGGAGCGGGATGGCGCTGTGACATCCACTTCATCAAATGATATTTGCGATTGAACGGTCTTGTCTGGAACTTGAGGCTGCTCTGTCGAAGCGAGATTATTCAACGGGATGGCGGGGGACGCTTCACGGTTGAAAATGGATGCGTTCGAAAGCTGGGCAGAAACACGTGTCTGGTTGGGATCGAAATTTTCCTGCCTGCGTGGTAATTCCATATCACGCGCAGATGTCGGTTTGGGGTTTGGAGTCGGTACGTCGGTGAGGATCTGGGAGATCGAGGCAATATTCAAAGAATCGCCCTCTTCATCATCCAGATCGGCGGGGAAATCGGCATTCGGTATTGAAGCAGGCTTAATCGGTTTTTTTGCCTCAGGCTGCTCATCGCTAAAATCATTTACAAGTTGACTGGCCTGGCCGCGAATCGTGCTAAAGGGAGTCTCTGCTTCGAAAACAAGAGCAAGCACGGTGTCGGTTGTGAGGCGGGTGGCGTACAACATGTGCTCGGCCTTTGTGCTTTCAAGGCGGATGAATCGCAGAAGGTCGGAGCCTTTTTGTCCATCCCAATTGCGGGTGACGGTTTGCGCGACTTCCTTTGCGGCATCCTGTGAAAGCCCGCCGGCGTAAGCCCAAAGATCATTCTTGCGTGTGATCAATGCAGCCTGCGCGGATGATCCCAGTGTGATACGGGTAAGGTGTTGCGCCGCCTTGGTTGCATCGTTAAGCCACGGCGTTGTAGTATCCACATTTTGTGTGGCAGGAGTTGGTTGTTGGGGTTGACTGATGGCGCTCATAAAATCTGTCATTCTAAAGGGTTTGCGAACAAGGATCCAGGGACGTAAACTATCGAAAAGCGGAACTGACGCACCGTCATCACAGAGTATGACGATGTTAATGCCTGCGCGAATGGTGCGGAGCGCTATAACCGTCTCGTCTACCACATCTTCGCCGAGTGCGAAATCGAGCATGACCAACGGAACGCCAATTTCATTGGCGCGTACAACAGCAGATATCTTGTTGTTAACAATATGTATGCGGTAAATATCCGTCTGTTCCATGGTTTGACGGATTGTCTCTCCCAAACTGGTGGAAGGCGTAACTACAAGAATATCCGCTGGCATTTGCTTGAGTTTATCACTGATAACAGGCAGAATCAAGCCACACAAAGGGGCTATTGAGAGGGATTGTATTGGCCTTGAAAATCCTTGATTCCTAACAATTCCATTAAAACTTCGGCTGGAATGTCCGCTTCGGGCAGGTCTGTTTTGTAAATCTGCTCATTTTCGGCTCGTTCGCGCAGGGAGCGCCAAAGGATTTGACGTTCCTCTCCTTCAACAACCAGATCGTTGAGTGTTGTTGCATTCAGCAAATATTCACCAGTCGAATACAGAAAAGTTAATCGTTTCCATTTGTCGGTGATGATTGGCTGGGATAATTTTTCAAGCCCGCCGATCTGGATCTTGTAATATTCTTCCTTTGCGCGCGGATGATTAATTTCATCACGCAGTAGATCATCACGGGTGGTGAGTTCATGTCCATGAACTCGTCCGATGAATTCGATCTGTCCGCCGCGTTCGCCGAATGCCGAGGGCTGGTAAAAAGCCAGATAGTCCACGGCAACAACTTTCGGCGCGGTGCGAAGCGGGATTCGATACCATCCCAAAAGCCGCGCGATCTCCAAATCCCTTGGGGTGGGAAGCAGGCAAACGAGAATTAAATCTGTTGGTTTGAGCATGGCTTAATTATAATGTCAGGCATGAAACTTACCCTAATTATTTTGACTCTTGTTTTGCTCACATCATGCGGAGGAAATTCATCGCCTCTGACTCCGCCCGCAACTGTTCCTGTTTCTACAACATCTCCAACGCTGACAGAGTCCCCCGTATCCACGCCGATTCCTTTCACTGTCACTCCTGAAGGTTGGTGCACTCATTTACTACAAGATAACTTTGTCATCATCGGCTATTTGCCTGAGTACCGCGAACTGAATCCCGAATGGGGCAAATGCCTGACGGATATTGTATATTTCTCCGCGGAGCCGCGCACCGATGCGACGCTGGATATTTCACGCCTAAGCGATGTCACATGGCAGGGACTGCAAACCATGAAAGCGAATTACGGAACTCGAATTCATCTTTCTGTGGGCGGCTGGGAGCGTTCACAAGGATTCGCACCGATGGTGGCAAAAACCAAATCACGCGCGGCCTTTATACAAAACCTGCTTGAGTTTGCAACTGAACATAAACTCGATGGTGTGGATTTCGATTGGGAATTCCCTGAAACCAAAACTGAATTCAATAATTACATTGCTTTTTTGACAGAGATAAAAACCGCATTTGCCAAACGCGGCCTCATTGTCAGCGTTGCGCTCAGCGCGGATAATGCTTCCAGCATGGACTTGTCTCAATTTGAAGTTGTGGATCGCATCCACGTAATGTCGTATGACCGTGGAGCCTTGCATTCCACATATGACATGGCCATTGAAGATTTGAACACGTTTATCATCAATGACATTCCAGAACAAAAGTTATTTCTCGGCGTGCCATTTTATGGGCGAAAGATGGACGCGCCGTTTACATCTTCCAGCTATCAAGAGATCATGACGCAATATCGTCCATCTGATGGTCTGGATCAGATGGATGGAATTTTCTTTAATGGAATCTCCACTGTTCAACACAAAACCTGTTTTGTACGCGAGAATGATTTTGGCGGGATCATGATCTGGGAATTGGGACAGGACACGTGGGATGAGACATCTTTATTGCGGGCGATATATCAAGCGGCGGCGAATGGATGTTAAAAAGTTCGGGGCAGGTCTCAGACCTGCCCCGAACCATATTATGAAATTCCAACTTCTTTATTGAATTCGACGATCAATTCGTCAATTTCATCGGCTTGCTTTTGGACATCGGTCCAGTAGTTTGGCGCGTACCATTGTTCCTGAATTTCTGAGTAGGTCTTGCCTTGCTGTTCGACCCATGTGTAATATTTCAGGTTGTGGACTCGGCGGCGCTCGGGGTAGGTGAGTTCAAGCATGTTATCCGTGGATTGTCCATGCAGGTAGCGGGCGAAATCACCAGCGGCATCCTTCTCGCTGTATTCGCCGAATTCCTGATGCATTTCATGCAGGCGTGAGCGATAGAGTTCCATCGAGTCGGTCAGCATGGTGATCATTACATCGTTCTCGTCCATCTCATAGTATTTGGCTACTTTGATGCAGGAGAGCACATTCGCGATGCCTGAGAAGCCAAGCAATTCGAGATTAGCAATCGTGGATTCGGGAACGCCTTTTTCCACGAGATAGGCGCGCCCGTTCTCTTCGTTGAAGAGGCGTGAGATGTTGACCACGGCATTGTCGTCAATGGCGGTCACAAAGTCTGTGTTCTTCACATTATGTACCCAGGGTACATGCTTGTCGCCGATGCCTTCGATACGATGCGCGCCGAAACCGTTTTCCAAAAGGGTCGGGCATTGCAGGGCTTCACTGGCAATGATCTTGCTTTCGGGGAATATCTGCTTGAGATAGTCACCACTGGCAATCGTGCCGCCTGAACCCGTTGCGGATGCCACGCCGCGGAAACGGTCATTGGGTCCCATAACCTGCTTGAGCGCTTCTTCCATCGCATGACCTGTCACTTCGTAGTGCCAGAGATAATTGCCGAACTCTTCGAACTGGTTGAAGATCATCAGGTCTTGACCTGACTTCTTCAATTCCCAGCATTTGTCAAAAATTTCTTTTACGTTGGATTCAGAACCAGGGGTCTTGATCGTTTCGCCCGCCACTTTTTCCAGCCACTCGAATCTTTCCTTCGACATGCCTTCGGGCAAAATGGCTATTGACTCACATCCCAGCAAAGCGGAGTCATATGCGCCGCCGCGACAGTAATTGCCAGTGGACGGCCAGACTGCTTTTTGTGTCGTCGGGTCAAACTGACCTGTGACCAGTCTCGGCACGAGGCAGCTAAATGCGGCGCCGACTTTATGCGCGCCCGTTGGGAACCATTTGCCAACGACGACAATGATGCGCGCCTTGACCCCTGTCAGCGAAGAGGGAAGCTCAACGAAGTTGACTCCGCCAAAGGTCCCGCCTGATGCGGTGGGCTGGTTGTGCCAGTTGATGCGGAACAGATTCCGCGGGTGAATGTCCCAGAGTCCGATACTCTTCAATTCCTCCTTGACTTTCGCAGGAATTTTGGAAGGATCTTTCATTTGGGCATAGGTGGGGATGATGATATTGCGCTCTTTCGCGCGCTGAATGGCGCGGGCGCGGCGGTCTTTGTGAATGGTCAGGTCAATTGTGGTCATGGGATTCTCCTGATGAATAGTTGTCAGACAACTTGGATTATAGCGCAAATATTTAAAATTACAACAATCCCGCAGGTGGAAAATCAACCTGCGGGATTGCAATTACCAATTACCAATTACTTTTATATCCCCAACATTTTACTCACAACCGAAAGCAAAATTCCGCCCGCGATCACGCTCCCCAATTGACCTGCGGTATTCGCTCCCATCGCGTGCATCAGAATGAAATTATTTGGGTCTTCGTCATTTGCTGTTTTCGCCGCCAAACGTCCAGCCATCGGAAAGGCGGATATGCCCGCCGCGCCGATCAGCGGATTGATCTTGCCGCCTGAGATAACGCACATCAATTTGCCGAATAACAATCCAGCGACTGTGTCGAGCACAAAGGCGAACAATCCCAGAACCATGATCTTGCCTGTGTCCAAATTTAGGAATGCGGCCGCGCTCATGGTTGAGCCGATTGCCAACCCCAAAAATAATGTGGCGATATTGATGATCTCGTTCTCTGCGGCTTTGCTGAGTCTATCCACTACGCCAGACATCTTAAGAAGATTTCCAAGCATGAGCATGGAAATTAATGGCGTCGCTTCAGGTACAAGCAAGCCCACAACAATTGTCAACACAACAGGGAATAAAATTAGAGTCTTCTTTGAAATGGGTTTCGGCGCATATTCCATTTGGATCATGCGCTCTTTTTTTGTTGTGAGCAATCTCATCAAAGGCGGCTGGATGATGGGAATCAAACTCATATATGAATATGCCGCCACCGCAATAGGCGCAAGCAATTCAGGTGCAAGTTTTGTCGCCACGAATATGGATGTCGGTCCATCGATTGCGCCGATCACGCCAATGGATGCGGCTTGATTCAGCGGAAAGCCTAATAAAATCGCGAGTATCAGCGTGCCGAAAATACCGAATTGTCCTGCCGCGCCAAGCAATACCAAACGCGGTTGCGCAAGCAATGGCGAAAAATCGATCATCGCGCCGACGCCGATAAAGATCAACAACGGGAACAATTCTGTTTTGATACCCGCATCATATAAAACTTTGGTCATGCCTTCAGCGGCAGTCATGCCAGCCAGCGGAATATTTGCCAGCAAACATCCAAATCCAATTGGCAATAGCAGCACAGGTTCGATTTCTTTGAACACCGCAAGATAAATTAATATCAACGCGGCAAAAATCATCACCCCGTTGCCAAGTGTGAAATGAGTGAAGCCTTTCAATAACTCGGGGAGCAATGAGCCTAGATCCATGAAGCCTCGCCCAAGTCTGCAAACTTGATCAGCGCCTGCTTGTGCGCCACACTTTGCCCTTTACTTACAAATACCTCGCCCACTGTCCCACTGTACACCGAGCGGATGCTGTTCTTCATCTTCATCGCTTCGATGACCAGGATCACCTGTCCCGCTTCCACTTTGTCACCAGCTTTTACGAACACTTCGATGACCGTTCCAGGCAGAGGTGCGGTTTGAGTATTCCCGCTCAATGCCAGATTGGGAGAAGATGCGGCGGCTGGAGCAGGATTCGGATTAAATGTTTTTTTCTCCGTTTTACCGCTCGCTACCTTTCCTGTTTCAACCTGATCAGCGTTCTCGGGCATGACCTCAAACCGGTCACCATCCACGAAAGCGATGACAGGTCGCGTGTTAATATCTTCAATTTTAACTTCATAGGCTTTGTTGTTAACTGTGATTTTATATTTCATGAAATCTCCAAAGACCTCCGAGGTTTTAAAAACCTCGGAGGTCTAATGAATTAACGTCTTCTCGAATTTCCTTTTTCAGACATTTGCCTTGTCCGCATTCCCAACTGCCAGGCAGAGACAATGGCTGTGGGCGGCTCGGTCAACGGGTGCGCGGTGGATTGTCCCTGCTCGGCAAGCGCAATCGCCACTGCAATCGCGGCAGCCTGGGCTTTGAATCCTGTCTCAGAAACAGGAGCAGGCTCGGGCGCAGGCAATGAAGCGTTCTCTTTTTCTGCAGTAAAAAGAGTCAGCAGAACCATCATCAGCCACAGCAAAAGGATGGCGCCGAAGACAAGTCCCATGCCGAGGGCGGTGATTTGTAGGGATTGGATAAGTAAATTGTTCATGTTGATTTCCATTTGACGATAGACCGTGGACGGTAGACTGTGATTACGGTCTATGGTCCATCGTCCACCGTCTATACCGGAATATTCCCATGCTTGCGCGGCGGCGCTGGCGCGTACTTGTCGCGGAGTGCAGACAGTGACGCGATGATCTTCGGCCTTGATTCGCGCGGCTCGATGATGTCATCTACATAGCCCGTTGATGCAGCGTAGTATGGATTGTTAAATTTCTCGCGGTATTCATTCGCAAGTTTCTTGCGCTCTGCGCCGGGGTCGTTTGAAGTTTCAATTTGTTTCTTGAATAAAATATTTGCCGCGCCTTCAGCGCCGAGCACTGCAATTTCTGCAGAAGGCCACGCGTAGGTGACATCTGTGCCAAGATATTTACTGGACATAACCACATATGCGCCGCCATAAGCCTTGCGCGTGATGATACAGATCTTTGGCACAGTGGCTTCGGAATACGCATATAAAAGTTTCGCGCCGTGACGAATAATGCCGCCATGTTCCTGCGCGATGCCCGGCAGAAAGCCGGGTGAGTCGACAAATGTAACCAGTGGAATATTGAAACAATCACACATGCGCACGAAACGGGTCATCTTGTCGCTTGCGTCAATGTCGATCACGCCCGCCATAATGGAAGGTTCCTGACCGACAATGCCGACACTATGTCCGCCAATGCGTGCGAGACCGACAATTGCGTTACGCGCCCAACTCGGCTGGATTTCGAGGAAGGTATCCTTATCAATGATTTTTTCAATCACTTGATGCATCACATACGGTTCGCTTGGATCAATGGGAATCATGCTGTTGAGCATTTCATCCATGCGCGAGAGATCATCGCTGGATTGCACATAGGGCGGATTTTCGACATTGTTCGAAGGCAGATAGGATAGAAAATGTCTTGCCATGTCAACCGCGGCTTTTTCGCTTTCAACACTCAAATGCGCAACACCGCTGACGGAGGTATGCACATCCGCGCCGCCCAAAGATTCCGCGTCGATCACCTCGCCTGTGACGGCTTTGATCACATCGGGCCCGGTCAAGAACATGAAGGATTGTTTTTCCACCATGATGACCAGATCGGTTAAGGCGGGGGAGTAGGCTGCGCCGCCCGCGCATGGCCCAAGCATCACGCTGACTTGCGGCACAACACCCGAGTATTGCGCGTTGCGTCTGAATATTTCAGCATAGCCGCCCATCGAGCGCACGCCTTCCTGAATGCGCGCGCCGCCCGAGTCGATCAGCGAAATGAACGGCACGCCATTACGTACCGCCAGATCCATTACGCGGCAAATCTTATGCGATTGCATTTCGCTGAGTGTGCCGCCATAAATTGTGAAGTCTTGTGAATATAAATAAACTGTCCGCCCGTTGATCTGACCGTAGCCTGTGATTACACCATCTCCGTAAAATCTTTCGGTGAGCAAATTCATCTCATCGCCCTGATGTGTAATGAAAGGTTCGATCTCATTGAACGTGCCCGGGTCGAGTAATAACTCAACCCTCTCCCGTGCCGTCAACTTGCCTTTTGCCTTTTGTTTTTTATTTCGCTCTTCGCCGCCGCCTTCAAGGGCCTTCGCGCGGACTCTGCGCAACTCAAGAATTCTGGGATCTTCGTTTGTCATATTCATTCCTTTAGGTGATAAATTTCACAATTGGAAGTATAGCATAACCTTTTATTGAAACCAGTGACGTAAAGCATACCTATTTGATGAAGAACCGCTTCTCTCTCCGCTGTGAGTTGATTCTTAAACTCTGGAGTCGGACAGCTTGCTGATGGACTCCAGAGTCGTGATCTATTGATTCTGTTTAAGAAGCAATGTTTTACGCGGGTCTTTTACCATAAAGATCAAGATCAACATTGTGATAACTGCCAATACGATTGAAATTGAAAAAGTTGGAATAAAACCGACTGAGTCCACGATCCAGCCGCCGAGCAGGGGGGCGATGATGGTGGCTGGCGCGGTCAGTGTTTGCGATAAGCCAATATAAAGCGGGCGTTCGCTTTCACTGCCGAAGTCCACAGTCATTGCCATGCCGATGGTCCAAATGGAAACGTTGGCGATGCCCGCCAGCAGGAAGATTGGGTAGAACCATATGATGGATGTTGCTAACCACGCCAGAATGGAACTTAGCAGTGCCGTAATAGAGCCAATGATAAGCATGGAACGATGTCCCCATCTGTCACCGAGCCAGCCCATGCCCGCGTTGGCAACGGTTTGCGCAATTGTGAGCGTGGCGGTGAGAAAGCCCGCAGTGACCGCATCCATGTTGAAGCGGCGCAGGGCGTAAATGATGTAGAACGAGAATCCCATGGTTGCGAATTGCGAAAGAAAGCGCGCGCTGAGAAACCATTTGAAGTTTAGGTCACGGCTTAATATTTTTTTTGAGTCATCCCAAAAGTGAGTCTTTTCTTCTGGGATAACTTTTTCAGTATCTTCAGGTTCACGCGTCAGTGAGAGCGCGAACCATGATAAGGTGAAGAAAATGCCTGCAAGCAGGAAGCAGGCCGCAAAGTCGAAGGGAGAAGCGAGGGCATCCAAAATATAGCCCGCTGCGATGGCTGATCCGCTGATGAAGAGATTAGCGAGGCCAGCTTGCATTCCAAAAAATGTTCCGCGTGTTTCGGGAGGAATGATCTTCGAGATCATGGACGTCCACGAGTTGGCAGTGAAGCCGCCGCCGAGTCCCTGCCAAATGAGCAGCATAAATGTGATGACAAGACCCGCCTGCAATCCAATAAGCGGAAGCAACAAAGCCGTGATGGCGAACCCGAGAAATGGGGCGCGTTCATTAATGGTCATCATGAGTACGTTGCGTTTGTATTTACGAAGGCGTGAGACATGACTTGCGGTAAATAATTGCGGCAGCTGCCAGCCGACAGAATGGATCGCGGGGACAAGCCCGATCAATAAAGCTGATGTGGTCATTGAGGCGACGAAGAGGGGCAGGACCGTGCTGAAGGAAGCAAAGCCCAGTGCCACGCCAAACAGGCTGCCATCCCAGAGGTTGACTTTTATGTTGTGTTTCAGGTTTTCGCGGATTTCTTTTTCAAGTGTTGTGAGGGGAAGCATGAATTCATTTTACCTGATGTGTATTTGCCATTGACAGATTTTTGTTTTTGCGTAAAATAAAAACGAACGTTCGTTCATTTTTATTTGGAGTCGAAGCATGACCGAAGAAACACAAACAAAAGGTGAAACCACCCGTCTTGCGATTGAGGATGCCGCTGTAAACCTGTTTATGGAGCATGGCTATCATGCCACATCCATGCGGCAGATCGCAGAGCGCGCCGGGCTGGCATTGGGTGGTATCTACAATCATTTTTCCAGCAAAGAGGAAATCTTCGAAGGCATTATTGTCGATAAACATCCTTACAAAAAAATACTACCTTTGATCCTCGAAGCACAGGGAGATACTGCCGAGGAATTCCTGAAGAATGCCATGCGCATTGTCCTAACTGAACTTGGCAGGGAACCGTACTACATCAAATTAATGATGATCGAGTTCGTTGAATTTAATGGGGGACATGGAGCCGCGATGTTGAGGGAAGTCGCGCCCAAGGTACTGCCTGTTTTTGAACAAATCGTTAAGGTAAGGAAGAACCTGCGTGTTACCAATCCAGCCATGCTCATGCGTTCCTTCTTTGGCATGGTGGTATCTTATTTCATCACTGAAATGGTTGTTTCCAATTCTGTCATTAGTAATCTCCTGCCTAAAAATTCCATGGATGTTTATGTGGATATTTTTCTGCATGGTATCGTAAAACCAGAAGTTTAAGCCAAAGGAAACCTTATGTTCAATTCCCGTATTTTCTCCATCATCCGCAAAGAGTTCATCCAGCTCTTTCGCGACCCTCGCACGCTCGCCATTGCGGTGGTCATTCCCATTGTGCAATTATTTTTATTGGGATACGCCGCCACATCCGATGTGCGGAATATTCCCATGGCTGTTTGGGACCAGAGCAAATCGCCGCAGTCGCGTCAGTTGCTGGATGCCTTCCGAGCCGCTGATTATTTCACCATTGATCATTTCGTCGGTTCGACAGATGAATATCAGAAGCTGATCGAGTCTGGTAAAGCCCGCGTCGCGCTTGTCATCCCAGCGGATTATGACATCCGCTTGTCGGAAGGCCAGGCAAAAGTATTAATGGTGTTGGATGGTTCCGACGCCACCATCGGCGCAACGGCTTTATCCACTGCGCGGTTGGTGGGTCAATCGTTTGCCACGAAAATACTGAGCGAGCAAGCCTCTCTCAGCGGACGCTTGGCGCCATCCGCGCCAGTGGAAGTCCGCACCCAGGTTTGGTACAACCCCGACCTTAACTCTGCCTACTTCATGATCCCCGGTGTGATCGGTATGATCCTTTCCTTCATCACCACTATCCTTACTGCCACAGCCATCGTCCGCGAACGTGAGCGCGGCACCATCGAGCAGCTCATCGTCACGCCCATCCGTTCATGGGAATTGGTGCTGGGCAAATTAATGCCTTATGTCATTCTTGCCTTTGTGGAAACCTTTGAAATCATCATCGTCGGGCGTTATTGGTTTGGCGTGCCCGTGCGCGGCAGTCTGCTGTTGATCTTCTTTACATCAGGCCTGTTCCTCATGTCCAGCCTTGGAATCGG
The DNA here is from genome assembly GCA_013140605.1 of Anaerolineales bacterium. Taxonomy (GTDB): domain Bacteria; phylum Chloroflexota; class Anaerolineae; order Anaerolineales; family Villigracilaceae; genus Villigracilis. The sequence continues at coordinate 11,694 of JABFSL010000013.1, read as the reverse complement.
ATTGTTTGCATCCACCATCGCCAATACACAGCAGGAAGCCATGTTGACCGTGATGATGTACAACCTGCCAAGCATTTTTCTCTCGGGCTTTTTCTTTCCGCTACAAGCCATGCCCAAATTTTTGCAATGGGTTTCCTACGCAATCCCGCTTCGTTATTACCTCGTTGTCATTCGCTCACTTTTACTAAAAGGTGTTGGCATCGAAGCCATTCAAAGCGAAGTGATTGCGCTCGCCATTTTTGGTACTGTCATCATGGGCGCCGCCGCGCTCCGCTTTAGAAAACGTTTGGATTAAATTATTCCCCATCAAGGAGATACAAAATGAATCACAAATTTCCCCCTCTTCCTGTACGGATCGCAGTTGCTGTTATCGTTATTGGCACGCTCGCTTATTTTGGATATCGCTCCCTCAACAACACTGCCATCAGTGAGTTGACCGCCTCTGGCACCATTGAAGCCACAATAGTGAACGTTGCGCCTGAAATTTCTGGCAAGGTGACGGAAGTCCTTGCTCAAGAATCCCAACCAGTTAAGATGAATGACCCGCTTCTTCATCTGGACCCGAACCTGCTGACTGCCCAACGAGCAGTCGCCGCCGCTTCAGTGGATTCTGCCAACGCCGCCCTTGCTTCCGCTCAGGTCAAATATGATCAAGCCCTGCAAGCCGCCATTGCCGCGCAGGACGCCCAGCGTGCAAAAGATTTGAAATCCACTGCGCCGACTGGTTTCGATCAGCCTGGCTGGTATTTTGATCAGGCCGAACAAGCCGATTCCGCCAAGGTTGAATTGGATAACGCTCAGTCCGCGCTTGATGATGCAAATGCAAATCTGCAAACCGTCATTAGTGATTTGAAAAACTCCAATTATCTCAAAGCTGAAAAACGCCTTGCAGATGCACGCGCCGCATTTGTTATTGCCGACACAGTTAAGGACGAAGCAACAAGTGCGTCAAACAGTGGGGGACTGCTGGATGCCGCAAACGATTATCTCGAAATTGCCCAGACCGAACTCGATGACGCGCAAACCGAATACGACGATGAACTCACCACTGACGAAGCGGACGATGTCGAATACGCTCGTGGAAAGGTTATCGCCGCACAGCAAAGATATTACGCCGCGTATTCGCGCTGGCTTTCCTTCCAAACAGGCGAAGAGTCCCCAGCCGTTGTTTCCGCGCTCAGGTCTTTGGAACAAGCCAAATCAGCAGTGACTCAAGCTGATGCAAATCTCGCGCTGCTCGATACACAGGTCGCCAAGTTGACTATTGTCGCGCCGATAGATGGAGTTATTCTCGCGCGCAATGTTGAACCTGGTGAATTTGTCCAGCCCGGCGCTGTTGCGTTGACGATGGCCGATCTCACGAACTTAACCATCACAGTTTATGTTCCAGAAAATCTCTATGGACAAATCGCCCTCGGCCAAACCGCCGAAGTCCGCGTGGATTCCTTCCCCGATTTAGTTTTCACTGCGACAGTTGTTCATATTGCAGATCAAGCCGAATTCACCCCACGCAATGTCCAAACCGTGGAAGGACGAAGCTCCACTTTCTATGCCATCAAATTAAAAGTGGCAGACCCCGATGGTAAGTTGAAGATCGGTATGCCTGCGGATGTGGTGTTCAAATAATAGTCTAAGGTCGAAGGTCAAAAGTCGAAGGAGATAATTATGTCTGCGATTACTCGATTTGAAGATATTGAATCTTGGAAGACTGCAAGGCAATTGACGAATTCAGTTTATGCTCATACCAACCAGACAGGATTTAATCGAGACTTTGGCTTGCGCGACCAAATCCGCCGGGCAAGTGTTTCTGTAATGAGCAATATCGCTGAAGGATTTGAAAGTCGTACGGATGTGCAGTTTATTAATTTCCTCGGCATGGCGCGCGCATCGGCTGGCGAAGTAAGGGCTCAACTTTATATTGCTCTTGATCAAAAATATATTACCGAAGAACAATTTAAAGAGACTTATGCATTAGCTCAGACTGGTGCGCGCCAAATTTCTAATTTCATAAAATACCTCGAAACCAATCCCCGCCCGCGCCGCATTTCAGATGACGCATATAAATATGAAGCCTAATCATTCCGACCTTCGACCTTTGACCTTCGACTATCCCAGGAAAGGACTGCCATGAAACCTGTAACATTCGATTGGACAAAAATGAAGAATATTCAAAAGATCCATCGTGTTCTTTATGCCATTGGTTTTGGCCCGCTCGTCGGCAGGATCATTCTCCTTTTGACCACAACAGGCCGAAGGTCAGGAATGAAGCGGGTGACTCCTCTTCAGTATGAAATGATCGGCAGTGATTACTATCTCGGTGCGGCGCGTGGAGTCAAGGCAGATTGGGTGCGTAACATTCAATCTAATCCGCAAGTGGAAATGAGAGTTGGCGCGAAATATTTTTGCGGTACTGCAGAAGTTGTCACCGACCCGTCAAAGTTTGCAGATTTTATGGAAGTGCGTCTTGAAAGGCATCCGCGCATGATCGGCTTGATCATGCAGAAAGCTCATGGATTACCCAAACGCCCCAGCCGTGAGCAGTTGGAAGGATTGGCAAAAGACGAGGTGTTCGTGATTGTTCATCCAACAAAATTTAGTGAGAATTAACCGTGACAAATTATCTGGTTCAAGCAACTAATTTGCAAAAACATTTCGGCGCAACCCGTGCTGTGGATGAAGTATCCCTACAAATTAAATCAGGCGAAATCTACGGACTCGTCGGTTCTGATGGCGCTGGTAAAACCACAACCATGCGTCTGCTGGTTGGCGCATTATTGCCCGATAAAGGCGATGTCACCATTTGCGGGTATGACCTGCGAAAGCAGACAGAGTTGGCGCGTTCAACAATCGGCTATCTCTCGCAAAGATTTTCCATGTATGAAGATTTAACTGTTTTGGAGAACATCCGCTTCTTCGCCGAGATCCGCGGACTCTCCTCCACTGAATGGCTGCCACGTTCAATGGAAATTCTCGAATTCGTCGGTCTCGATAAATTCAAAGATCGCCGCGCGGGACAACTCTCAGGCGGAATGAAACAAAAACTTGGCTTGGCTTCCGCACTGGTCACACGTCCGCAATTGTTATTACTTGATGAACCCACCACCGGTGTTGACCCTGTGACTCGTCAGGACTTCTGGCAATTGGTCATTAAACTCGTTTCGCAACCCGCAATCGCAAATCCAAAATCGCAAATCCAAAATCATGAATCCGATGGAGTGAGTGTAATTATCAGCACTCCCTACATGGATGAAGCCTCACGCTGTCACCGTGTTGGATTTATGAAGCAAGGCAAGATCATTGCCGAAGATACACCGTCCAATTTGCGCGCGCGCTTCAATAATCGTGTTCTCGAATTGCGCGGAAACCCCATCAACACATTGCGCCATGTCGCGCATCAGGATGAAGATGTTGAAGACGTTGCTGCGTTTGGCGATAAATTGCATGTGCGTGTGCGTGAAGGCAAATCATCTCTCATCATGAAACGTTTGCCAAAAGAGATCGAATCCGCTGGCGGCGTATTGACAGAATTGCGCGCCATCCCTTCCACGCTGGAAGATGTCTTTATTGCATTGTCTGAATCGGACTCGAATGTCTCCAGACATTCGAATACTCCAACGTCGGGAGACGTTGGAGTCCGTGAGGTGAATAATGACTGAGTCGGTGATCGTTGTTGAAAACCTTACGCGCAAATTTGGTGATTTCGTCGCGGTCGATCACATCAATTTTGAAGTGCAGGCGGGCGAGGTGGTTGGTTATCTCGGCCCGAACGGTTCTGGCAAAACAACCACCATCCGTATGCTGCTTGGTTTGCTAAAACCCAGCGATGGCAAGGCAACTGTCCTCGGTTACGATGTTTTCAAACAAAGCGAAGCGATCCGCGCGCGCGTTGGATACATGTCGCAAAAATTCGCCATCTATGATGATTTGACAACTCTCGAAAATTTGACGTTCTATGGCGGCGTTTATGGGATCAATGACAAAGCCCGCATCCAACGTACCCTTGAACTGGTCGGCCTTAAGGGGCATGAGAAAACGCTGACAAGGGACATGTCCACCGGCTGGCGGCAGAGATTGTCACTTGGCATTGCGCTTGTACATGAACCGAAATTATTATTCCTCGATGAACCCACCTCAGGTGTTGACCCAACCGCCCGCCGCGCATTTTGGGATCTGATCTACGAACTGGCGGAAGGCGGCGTGACGATTTTAGTCACCACGCATTACATGGACGAAGCCGAATATTGCGAAAGAGTCGGCGTGATGCGCGATGGTAAATTGCTGGCAATGGATACGCCAACGAATTTGAAGAAATCAATTATCACAGGAGATGTGTGGGAAGTGTACGCGCATCCGCTTGAAAAGGGACTGGAGATTCTCGCTTCGATGGACGGCGTGGAACGCGTCGGGTTGGCTGGTGACCATTTAAGGGTGATCAGCTCAAAGGTCAGGAAAGACGCGATGCAAAGCTTATTAAGCAGGGATGGTGTCAGCGTCGAAAGAATCGAAAGAGGCGAACCAACTTTGGAGGATGTCTTCCTGGCACTGGCTCGATGAATATTATAGGGGCGGGGTTACCCCGCCCCTATAATAAATTTATTCTTCGGGGGTGACGATGGCCATGATGATGTAGGCAATCACGAGACCGCCATGCACGGCAAAGAAACCAAGTACGAATAACAGACGCACAACGGTGGGGTCCATGTTGAGATAATCTGCGAGACCTGCGCATACGCCCGCAACCATGCGGTTGGATTTGCTTCGGGTTAGGTTTTTAACTTCGTTCATTTTTTACTCCTTTCGTTTTGTCTGTTTACTTTACGCAGTCAAACGAAAAGAGTTGCAAATAGTTTACTTATGTTTCCTCCCCTCAAAATAATTTGCAGTTGCCGCGTAAAGCAGAAACAGTCCGATCAAAATAAAGAACATAGCCTGTAACCCAAGAAAGCGATATTGCATGATTCCGAATCCCGAAAATAACACACCGACCAATCCGTAAAATATTGCATTGCGATTATATGCAGATGCAACACGCCTGGATTGAAATAAGTTGCGGGCCGTGAGCTGCTCCAGTTGGCGCACCTCATCTTCGTGACGGCCTTTGCACGCGATTACATCATCAACGATGGCGGCGCATTCGATGCAAAGTCCGCGTTGACAGTATTTGCATAATCCAATGGCGGGTTTATCGGGGTGATAGAAGCAGTTCATAGATTCCTTGTTTGCTTGTGGTCTCGATATGGACTGGAAAAAGCATCTAGCCCCACTCGACTACCAGGATTACTTTTTAATAACAGGATGTCTCAGTACCGTCTTCATTTTATCAGGCGCGGCTTTGCGCGGGTCACTGAGATAGATTTCGTGATGTTTGCCGTTGGGACCGACATTATCTTTCAGCCCATTCTCTGCCATGAATTCCTTCATGCGGTCAATTGTTGCGGGTTCTGTGGCATAGGGTCCAATGTGCATGACTTGCACACACAAGCCTTCTTCAAAGTGAGCAAGCTTCAGCTTGGACAGCATTTCACTGTCACCCTTCTTCTTGCGGACTTGTTCACGGGCTTCCTCGAATATCTCTTTCGTGATGAGTTCGGGCTGCATGATCATCAAGGTATAGACCCAATTATCCTTCACGGTAATATCAAAGAATCCGTCCTCCACTCCCCACAGCCCTTCCAATGCCATGACAGGATAATCAATGGCATTCGTCTTGCGCTTTTTCAACATGAATTTGAGAGTGTACGATAGAGCATACAAGGCCTGAGTGGCTTCTGCAAAACTTGGTGATTTTCCTGGCTCAGAGCCTTTTTCGATTGCTCCGTCGATCATGGCGAATTGTAGATTGGGAACCTGTACAGTTTCGATCTTCTTTGCAGAAGGTTGATACAAATATTTGAATTGCTTTTTCAAGTCTAGTACTTTCATGCCAATCTCCTTTACTGACTCACTTTTCACTTATTACTCATCACTTCTTGATCGCCTTCCGAATCGTCGTCCGTGCCCAGCGGTAATGACTGCTCGTGGCGGAAACAAAATATGCCGCCAGCGGATTGTTGTTCGCCCATTTGAAAATTTTACGGGTAAATAAATCCGTTTCAGGGATTGCTTCAATTGTCTTCAATATCTTTTGATATGAAGCCTTGAGTGTCTTCAAAATTTCCGCAAGGGGTTTGTCACGGTGCTTGAGGAAGATGGCCTGATTAAGCTGTGGCAATTGACCCCAGTTGTATTCTTCGGAAGGAACGGCAGGGATTTTTCCCTTCACACCTTCTGCATACCATTTCATCACCATCCCTTCCCATTCAAAGAGATGGGACAGCACATCCTTGACTGCCCATTCACCGATGACGTTTGGCTTCGTCATTTGTTCGGGTGTCAGTGTGGCGAGAAGTTCTTCCAGTGCGGCGCGTTCTTTTTGCGCTGTTTCAATGATTTGAGGTTTTGTTGTTGGTTTTGACATGTTTGCCTCCTTTATTTTTTGGTTCTTTCCAGAATGCGATGAACAAATAATGTCAGTCCTCTCGATGGGATTTTCTTTTGACTAAAATCCCAATCCTTCCACGCCGTCCAAATGGATTCTGGAATATATCTCCCATCTTCATCGGCTTTTGATTCAACAAGTTTCAACATTTCCTTGAAGCGTTTATCTTTCCTGGCCCACTTGAAATGACTCAGCACATCCAGCACGTGCAAAATGTCGTACCAGAACATCGGCGCTTTCAGTTTGCGGAAATCCGTGCCCATGAAGAACATATAAGGATGGCGTTCTTTGCTTTCATCCCAAAGGGTGAGCAGAGTTTCCACGCCGATCTTTGCGGACTTTCTTTCGTGCAACTCAGGCACGTGCGCCAGCACTTTCAACATCACCAATGTCGCGTATGGACAGGGATCATCCTTGCGCCCCGGCCCGCGGAATTTCCCCAACTCTGGAGAGACAGCGCAAGGCCAGCCATTGTCACGGACAAGTCCATCAAGATGTTCAACTGCTGACTTTACGCGCTTGTCATCGCCTAATCCCATTTGAACCAATGCAGAAACAATAATCGGCGCATCACATAACGCCCATGCCCATTCATCTTTTCCACTGCCGCTGAAATGAGTTGGGATGTTCATGGTAAGTTGAAATGGTCCCTGTTTGGATTGGTGCTCCATCACTTTGTTCGCAATTTTCTTGATGGGCGAATCACTAACGCGTAAGCCCAAATCTGCGAGGAATGCCAATTTATGGAATGACTGACTGGCAGACTTGTGACTGTTGAGGACTGTCCCAGGCCAATCCGTTAACTCGGCAAGAAGTGATTGAATTTTTACATCAGCCAGCATCGCCTTTCGCGCAGCGACCACTTGCGGGTCTTTTTCAGTTTGGTTGAGCAGGTCAACCCGCGTTCGATACTCGATCCATGCTTCGCCCTGCAAAAGCCAATCAATGGTTTTGTCGTTCATGAATGTTTTCCTTTTTCAATCGTGTATTTCTGTGCCGCCATCGCAATCCATTCAGTAACCATGATTCGCAGTTCAGGCGGCTCAAGCGCTTCAACGACAGGACCATAAGCCAGTGTGGTGCTGGCTGCCCACTCAAGCGTAGGTGCGGATAATATGACGATCACCGAACCATCTGCTTGTGTTTCGACGGATTCCCAATAAGAGCGATTGGCGGTCACAAGATTTGCCGCATCCGCTTGAAATTGCAGCTTCACCTTGATCTGAGGTTGGGACTGTAATTCGTTTTGCAAATAGGATCGCAAATCAAATTCAGCGGGAACGCTGAATGCGGTATCAAGCATTGAAATCTCAGAGATGCGATCCACGCGAAAGGTGCGGGTTTCCCTGCGCACATGACAGAACCCGATCACATACCACCAGCCCCAGCGATGAACAAGCGCGTAAGGGTCGAGTCCGCGCTGGGTTGGGTGAGGAAACTGGCTGCTTTGATAATTAATGCTCACGCTTCTTTTTTCGCGTATCGCGCGGCGCAATTTTTCCAATGAAGGAGTTTGGGCATTCAAGTCGGCGCGGTTCAATCCAGTGACCGCCAACGACCGTCGAGACCAGGCCACCTCGTGAACCTGTTCATCTGGAAGCAGGTTTTCCAATTTTGCCAACGCACCTTGTGCAGCTTCACGATATAACTCACCCCACAATTCTTTTACCAGACCAGTTCCCAACGCAACGGCGACTGCCTCTTCAAGCGTAAAAACCAGCGGTGGCATTTTATATCCTCGCACAAGTGAGAATCCGCCATATGGTCCGCGCTCCGAATAGATGGGAATTCCCATTTCATCCAGCATTTCAAAATAGCGATGCACAGTTCTCAGCGAAACGCCGAGTTTTCCAGCCAATTCAGAAGCCTTCTGGTTGGGTTGGTTTTGCAGGAGAAAGATGAGCGTGATTAAACGTGTGGCGGTGTTGTTTATTATGTCACTTCCATGAAAAGTATAAGCCGCATATATGTCAAAGTATGACATATATGCGGCTTTCAACATTCAGCCTTTAATCACAAATTCTGCTGTCTTAACTCATGTCGCCTTTGTGAATCACATCTCTCCCATATTTTTCTTGAAGTTGATCCACAACCTCTTGCAATTTGCGGGACTTCTCGTTTCCCACCTCCCACAAGCTGAGTTGCCGTACCGGAGATCCGATTCCGCTGACGCCGACTCCGATCAACCGAACGGCTTGGTTCGGCTTGCGGACGGATTTCATCAGCTTGACGGCTGTGCGGTAAATCTCATCATCGTTGTCTGTGGATGTGGGTAATGTTGTTTGTCGGGAAAGTGTTGTGAAGTCGGGCCAGCGAATCTTTAGCTTGACGGTTTTTCCAGCGAGATCATTTTTGCGAAGTTGACGCGCCACTTCTTTGGATTGTTCGCGGATTGTTTTTTCGAGAGTCTTGTCGTCGCGGATATCCACATTGAAGGTGGTTTCCTGACTGACCGATTTGGTTTCGTATTCAGTCACAATGGGACGATTATCAATGCCCTGCGCGTGACGCCAAAGATCACGCCCGTTTTCACCAAATAAATTGACGAGTTCTTTTTCAGGCCAGTTGGCAATGTCACCGATGGTATGAATGCCAAGCTCGGTTAATCTTGCGGATGTTTTTGGCCCCACGCCCCAGAGCATATCTGCGGGCAGGGGAGCGAGGAATTTGGCTTCATCACCGGCTGGGACAATGGTTAATCCGAAGGGCGGTTCATTGCTTTTCTTTTTTGATTTCTTGCCAACCTCGGTTGCGATCTTTGCCACGAGTTTGTTGGATGCGATTCCGATCGAGCTGGGTAAATGCAAATTGTTTTTAATATCAGCTTGCAGGTTAAGTGCGATGCGTGCCGGGGCTTCGCTCATGTCTGAGATGTCGAGAAAGGCTTCGTCGATGGAAATCTGTTCGACCAGACCTGTCAAATTGCGAAGTTTGGTCATGACCTTTTCAGAATATTCTTCGTACAGTTTATGCCGCCCGGATACGATAATGAGGTTCCTGCATAATTGAAGCGCGCGCGACATGGGCATGGCGCTTCGCACACCAACAGCGCGCGCGGCATACGAACAGGAAGCGACCACGCCGCGTTCGTTCGGTTTACCTCCCACCGCAAAAGGCTTGCCGCGCAATTCGGGGTTTTGAGTCTCTTCGACTGAGCAATAGAAGGCGTCAAGATCGAGGTGAAGAATGGTGCGGGGCATGTTGGTAATTATAGTTTATTGGCCGACATGGTACTAAATGACCATTAAATTGGCTTGTTTATATATTGAACATTTGTTAAAGAAAAGCTATACTAGTGAGGGCGCATAGTCAACAGGAACTTTTCATTTTATTTTGCGTCTTTGTTTTGTATTTGCATCGTATGGAGGAAGAAATGAAACTTGTATCTAAATTTGCAACAACCCTGCTTTTGCTCGCCTTGATGGTTTCCATCATACCTGCGGCGGCTGTGCAACCCGTTCAAGCCGCGACCTGTTATTGGGCGCAATTTGTTGCGGATGTCACCGTTCCCGATGGCACGAATTATGCGCCGGGCACTGTCTTTGATAAGACCTGGCGGATAAAGAATATCGGTACTTGCGCATGGAGCAACACCGATGTTTCTTTGATCTTCAAAAGCGGACAACAGATGGGAGCGCCCGCCTCTTCTGCCTTGCCGACAACTGTTAACCCCGGCCAGACAGTGGACCTCACTTTGAAAATGACCGCCCCCAGCTCGGCCGGGAATTTCTTTGGATTCTATAAATTCAAGAGCGCATCCGGCGGCGAGTTTGGTATTGGCTCCTCCACACAAAGTACTTTTTGGGTGGAGATCAATGTCAATTCATCATCTGGTGTCGGCTATGATTTTACGGCACACGCCGCAGATACCAATGTCGCCTGGTCCAGTGGGGCGGGTGCGTTTACCTTCCCCGCAGCAGATGGCAGCGCAAATGGTTTTGCGCGTAAATTGGATAATCCCAAACTTGAGAGCGGTGTCACATCCGCTCAGGCTGGTTTGATCCTTGCTCCAAACAATGTCAACAATGGCTACGTTCAGGGAATCTACCCGGCTTTCAAAGTACAGAACGGTGACCGTTTCCAGGCTACCATTGGCTGTGAATTTGGTGCAACCACTTGTTATGTAGCTGACCGCCTCGATTATCAAATCGGTGGCGGCGCTGTGAAAACCTTCTGGACCTTCCGCGAGAAATATGAAGGATTAACTTATAACGTCGATCTTAATCTTAGTTCATTGGCTGGTCAGGATGTAAAGTTTATCCTTGTTACTTCCGCGTACGGCTCTCCGAGTGGAGATCGCTCGTTGTGGGTCAACCCGATCATCGCGCGCGTGGGCGGAACTGTTGCGACCAATACACCAGTCCCCACCGTCACGGGCACACCGCCGACTGCCACCTCAACACCGTTAGTGACACCCATTCCATCAAGCTGTGACCGCGCCCAGTTCATTTCTGATGTGACTGTTCCGGATGGCACATCCTTTGCACCCGGGATCGCATTCAACAAAACCTGGCGCTTGAAGAATGTCGGTACCTGCACATGGACGAATTACAGCCTGATCTTTGATTCAGGCGAAAAGATGGGCGGCCCCGATTCAGCGCTCATCCCAACCACTGTCGCCCCCGGTCAAACTGTGGATATCACCATCGCGTTGACTTCACCTACTACAGCGGGCACATACCGTGGTTATTGGAAACTCAAGAATAATACAGGCATTCCGTTCGGTATTGGCACGGCTGGCACGAAATCATTCTGGGTCGAGATCAAAGTGACTGGAACGGGAACCATTCCCCCCACAGTTACAGGGACGCCGCCCACACCGGTCACACCAGCCACGCCCGTCTCCGGCACAAGCTATGATTTTGTTGCGAATGTGTGTGCGGCCTCATGGTATAGCGCGGCAGGCGCATTGCCCTGCCCCGGCACCAATGGTGATGCAAAAGGATTTGTGTTGATCACCAATCCCTCCAAATTGGAGAATGGTACGAATGACAGCCGCAGCGGTTTGCTCACGTTTCCGCAGAATATCAACAATGGATATATTCAAGGCATTTATCCAGTCTATAGAGTTAAAAGCGGTGACAGGTTCCGCGCCATCATAAATTGTGAAGGCGGCGCCACATCATGCAATGTGATGTTCCGTCTTGATTATTCAGTCGCTGGAAGTTCAACCATTCAAATTCACTCTTTATTCGCTGAAAAGAATGAAGGTTTAT
>JABFSL010000008.1 GCA_013140605.1 Anaerolineales bacterium | reverse complement strand
TCCAAGTACGATAGGTCTCGTTGATCGGCATCCGAACCTCCAGGCAAAGTGGTTTGTGGTAAAACAACTTTACCCGGTTTCCTTGCCGATCAACTTCTTATTTGTTAAAGTGTCAGGTGACTAGAATTAATACACACCTTTAATTTTCCGTTAATGGGGACACTGCTATAATAGCCCTGCACGTGACCAATGCCCGGCGCGTGACTTTCTCCAACAAGGCAGGTACCCCGCCATGTTCTACAATTCCCACTAACCTTTCCCAAAGCAAGCCGCACAGATTCTGCTGCGCGCAAGTATGTTTTTAACCCGCAACTTTTAACCTTTACCATAAATCCTATGACTCAACATCGAATTACAGACGACCTGGACGCTTTATTGCACGTCCTCCCTGCAAACATCCGCCACGCGGTGGAAAAGGTCAACAATAGCGATAAACTGCTCGAGATCGTAATTGACCTTGGCCGCAAGCCAGCGGCGCGTTTCGTGGAAAACGAAATATCCCTGCTGGATAAGGAAATCACGCGCGCGGAAATTGATCACATCACCGAAGGCATCGGTGAATTCGACGCGGACAATCGCGCCGGCATGGAGCGCACGCTTCACCGCATCTCCGCCATCCGCAATCGGCGCGGAGCCATTGTTGGTTTAACCTGCCGCGTAGGACGCGCTGTCTACGGCACAGTGGACATCATTCAAGATATCATCGAATCGGGCAAGTCCGTTTTGATCCTCGGACGCCCCGGCGTGGGCAAGACCACCCTTCTGCGTGAAGCCGCGCGCATCCTCGCTGAAAACAAACGCGTCGTCATCGTGGATACATCCAATGAAATTGGCGGCGACGGCGATGTGCCGCATCCGGCCGTTGGCCGGGCGCGCCGTATGCAAGTCAGCCAGCCGACACAGCAGCATGAAGTGATGATCGAAGCCGTTGAGAATCACAACCCCGAAGTCATCGTGATTGACGAGATTGGGCGTGAGCTTGAAGCGCTTGCCGCGCGCACCATTGCCGAACGCGGTGTGCAGCTTATCGGCACGGCGCACGGCCAGACACTTGATAATCTCTTACTCAACCCGACGCTGAGCGACCTGATCGGCGGTATCGAAGCGGTCACACTTTCAGACGAAGAAGCCCGTCGACGCGGCACCCAGAAAACGGTCCTCGAAAGACGCGCGCCTCCAACCTTTGACGTTGTGATCGAGATCCAGACCCGTGATCGTTTTGCGGTGCATCTCGATATATCCGCTTCGGTTGATTCACTTTTGCGCGGCGCTCCCCTGCCGCCCGAAGTGCGTATGCGCGATGACGAAGGGAATATCGTGATCGAGAAAACCGCACCCGCTCCAAAGCGCCGCCCTGAGCGATTTGTCGAAGGGTCGAAGATGGAAGCGAAGGAAGTAGTTAAGCCGATTCGCCGTACACGCCAGCCCCTCGATCAGACTCAGGGTCAGCCTGCTCCCGTTATCGAGGAACAGACTCCTCACTTCGACAAGCTCAGTGCGGCTTCCTCCCGGCAGGCTCCGCCCATCACCTCAGCGTTGCAAACGGTGCGTGTGTTCGCGTACGGCGTGGCGCGCAACAGACTCGCGCAAGCCGCGAAGAGACTCGGCGTGCCCGCAGTGGTCGTGACCGATGTGGCCGAAGCAAACGTGCTCGTGACTTTGCGGACGTATTATCGCAACCGCGAACAAACTGTGATGGATGCAGAACAGCGCGGCATGCCCATTTATGTTTTGCGTGCAAACACTGTTGCGCAAGTAGAGCAGTTCCTCGGCGACCTGTACAACCTGACCGAGCAGCAACATCCGCGTGACAAGATGGATGGCGTGCGCGAAGAAACACAGCAAGCCATCTCCGCAGTTTTAAATGGCGAGCGCTGGGTGGATTTGCCCCCCGGCCCATCTCTGGTGAGAAGATTACAGCACGAGCTGGCTCGCAATGCGGAGTTGGTTTCCCATTCCTATGGAAAAGAGCCACGCAGACATGTAAGAATTTTTAGGGAGTAAAGAAGCGTCTGGCTTTTAGCATTTAGCTAAGTGCTAAAAGCCAGCCGCCAAAAGCTAATTATGTTCATCACCCTCGAAGGCCCCGAAGGCTCCGGCAAGACATCACACATCCCCTACCTCGTGGAATATCTGCGCGAGCAGGGACATATCGTTTTCCCCACCCGTGAACCGGGCGGAACATCCATCAGTGAGCAGGTGCGCGATATTCTGCATGACTTGAAGAATGCCGAGATGCATCCGCGCACTGAGACTTTGCTCTATCAAGCGGCGCGCGCGCAGATCGTTGAACAGGTTATCAAACCGCGTTTAGCTGTGGGTGAAATTGTAATTTCAGATCGTTATTATGATTCAACCATTGCTTATCAGGGTTACGGACATCAGCAGGATCTGGAACAAGTCCGCGCGCTGGTGAAATATGCCACCGGCGGATTAACTCCCGACCTGACGATTCTGCTCGATCTTGACATTGAAGTTGGTTTGAAACGAAAACTTCAAAACGAATTGGAATGGAATCGCATGGATGCCTATACGGTTGAATTCCATCAGCGTGTGCGCAGAGGTTATTTGGAGATGGTAAAACAGGAACCGCAAAGATGGGTTGTGATCAATTCGGATCAGAAGTGGGATGAAGTGCAGACGGAGTTGAAAAAAGTAATTATTAAAGGATTAAATAAATCATGATCGCAAACACCGAAGAAGATCTCAAACACCTGAAAGCCATTGGCCACATCTGCGCCATGACTTTAAAAACAATGATGGAAAACGCCAAGCCCGGCATAACAACCGGTGAACTGGATGACATTGGCTTGGAATTTCTTGAACGGGCTGGCGCCCAGTCTGCTCCGCAAGCCATGTATCAATTCCCCGGCGCAACCTGCATCAGCGTTTCGCCTGTCATCGCGCACGGCATTCCCAATGACCACGTTTTGTGCGAAGGCGAGCTGATCAATATAGATGTCTCGGCTGAGATGAATGGCTATTATGGGGATACCGGCGCTTCGATGGTGGTTGCAAAACATGTGCCTGAGTATGAGAAACTACTCGCGGCCGCGAGGTCCACGCTGGAAAAAGCGGTGCGCGTCGCTGTGGCTGGACAACCGCTGAATCTGATCGGTCAAACCATTCAGGAGGAAGCAAAACGAAATGGATACGGCGTCATCTTTGACCTGACTGGTCACGGCATTGGGCATAGACTGCACGAAGAACCGACCGAAATTTTCAACTATAACAAGCCAAATGACCGCCGCATTCTTGAAGAAGGCGTGGTCCTGGCCATTGAGCCTTTTCTCACCACAGGCAAAGGACACATCCACGAGGAACAGGATGGCTGGTCACTGCGGACGATAGACAAAACGATCGCGGCTCAATTCGAGCATACGATCATTGTCACCAAGGGCGAGCCGATCATTCTTACAATATAAAGAATGCCAAACTTACATTTATTCTCCTCCCCCGGTGAAAACGACATTCGCTATATTGTCGAAGCCAGCCGCCCATATCTGGAAAGTAAACCAGATGCCATTGTGGCATTCATGCCGCTTGCGTCACTCTATGGCGAGAGATGGCTGGAATATACTAAAAATGCCTTCAAAGGATTGGCACATCCAGAAACGATCAACACCGAGACCATGTCCCTTCCGGAAATGGAGGATGTCATTCGCCGCGCTTCGCTGGTTTATATATCCGGCGGAAATACATTTTTACTCAACCATCGCCTGCATGTCAGCCGTTTGATGCTCTTCCTGCGCAAGAAAGTTCAGGCAGGTTTGCCTGTCGTTGCCTTCAGCGCCGGCGCCATTTTATGCGGGCCGAACATTCTCACATCCAAAGATATGAACACAGTTGGAGCATTACAATTTGATGGCTTAAACGTATCGTCCTATAATTTCTTTGTCCATTACGCAATGGATGCGTACGGACAATCGGTCCATGACGATTGGCTGAGTGATTATCACTTCTTCCACGATAATCCTGTGGTCATGATGTCTGACGGAGCCTATGTCAAAATGGATGGAAAGAAAACAACACTTGTCCGCGGTGAGGCATGGATCTTGCGAAAAGGACAGGAAAAGGAAAAACTCGAAGAAAATAAGCTGATCACTTTATAGGAGATGATTTATGACTGAAGAATGGATGCCCAACGATAAAGCTGAATTAATATCCGCGATTGAGCGGGAGTGGAAACTCTTGACCCATGTGGCGGAAGGACTTACCGATACACAAATGGCATCTCCCGATGAAGGCGGCTGGTCACCGAAAGATAACCTTGCACATCTCACAGAATGGATGAAAGTGCTCATAGGCTATCACATGGATCATCATCCGAGCCATGAGGTTCTTGGAGTTTCTGAAGAGATTACGAAGGACTGGGACATGGAGATTATCAACCCCGTCCTCTTTGAGCGTAACCGTAACCGTTCAAGGCAGGATGTTTTGGATGAGTTGAAGCAGGTATACGAACAGTTGACAGCCAAACTGGAGTCAATGAGTTTTGAAGATTTTATGAAACCGCGTCACGCGGACGACCTTGAAAAGCGGCCTTTGGTTCTCTGGATCATGGGAGATACCACTGAACATTTTGCAGAGCATCGCGAAACGATCGAGAGAACGATAAAAGAATAACAAAACATAATTAACCCCAAATTTAATTTCCCTGGCACCGCCCGCCAGGGCAGGTGTGGACGCAGATAAACGCTGATTTCGCTGATCAAAAGCAGAATCAGCGTTTTCTGCGTTTATCTGCGTCCCCTTTGCTCTTAAAAACAAACTCACCCGCGAAAAATTAATTTCGGGGTGAGTCATATTTATTTTAATGGCATCAAATCCATTTGATATGGGACGCCGCTCAGGATCATTTTAGTTTCTTCAACCTGAGCATGAACGCGCACTGGCAAAAGCTGCGCGGGCACCCCCGTGTTGGGATACCAGATCCGTCCCTGTTTGACAACAATGAACAATCCATCCGCATCGCCAACAGCGGTGAAAGTGTCACTGCTTTCGTTTTTATAGGGAAGCAGTCCGCTCTTCTCGTTTAGCATATTTACCAATAACGGCACATCGTCTGTTGCCAGACCGATCTCGCTGATGGATAGAATCTCAAATTTGGCGCTTGTATTTTGCAGTTCGTAGCGCGCGATCAATTCCAAAATATTCCCCGAAACATCCTTGAAATATAAAGAATCAGAATTCCAGGATTTGGAATGAAGGATCGTGCCGCCGTCCTTGTCGGCGAGAATTTCCGCCCGCATGGCAAGCCATTTCTTTGCTATTTCAAATTGGTTTTCAGGGATGTTGAAAGCAAAATGATATTGGCAATGCTGACCTTCACCTGCCTGCGTGAAGGCCAACTCGGTCGCGCCTGCACGGATAAGCACCTGGTTCCCTGCAATAATGCGAGTATCCAGCTCAAGAGTTTCGCCATAAAACAAGGCTTGCTCTTTTAAATCCGTTGTTTGCAATTCAAGGCGCGTGATCTTCACTTAATCCTCTTTCAGCCACCGTTTCACGGCCTCGCGCGGATGCACGTACTGTTCCATTGCATTCAATAATTTCTCCGAGTCCGATTCGCAGAATACAGATTTGCGATGCTCTGAGAAAATGAATCCTTCGGATACGGCGTGATCCATGGCGGCGAGGAGGGGGACGTAGTAATTTTTCACGTTCAACATGCCGACTGGCTTTTCATGCGCGCCGGTCTGTGCCCAGGTGATGGCTTCAAAGAGTTCGTCCCAGGTGCCGAAACCGCCAGGCAGGGCGATGTAGCCTTCTGCAAGTTCGTGCATGCGGGCTTTGCGTCCGTGCATATCGGGGGCCACATCCATGCGGGTCAGGCCGGTATGCGCCAGCGCGGGCGTATTCATCGAAGGGATGATGACGCCAATCACCTCGCCGCCAGCGGACAATGCTCCGTTTGCCGCTTCTCCCATCAACCCCGTTTTGCCGCCGCCATAAATAAGGCGAATCCCTCTTTCAGCGAGGATCCTGCCCATTGTGTGCGCGGCAGTTCTATAGTCCGCATGGACCGAGTCCGAAGACCCACAAAAAACACATATTGATTTCATCATCCATTCATCTTTTCTCTGTAGAATATTTTTATAACTTTATCATGGAATTATACAGGTTAGAGTTGTGTTAGTGTGTCCTTTGGGTGCTTGACTTGACCATTACGCGGTGATAACAATAGCGGTATGGACTACAAAGATTACTACAAAATACTCGGTGTGGAGCGCAAGGCCAGCGCAGATGATATCCGCTCGGCCTATCGCAAACTTGCCATGCAATATCATCCCGATAAAAACCCCGGCGACAAAAAAGCCGAGGATAAATTCAAAGAGATCAATGAAGCGTATCAGGTCTTGAGCGATGAGCAAAAACGCGCGCGTTACGATCAATTGGGAAGCGCATATTCCAACTTCCGCACAAGCGGCGGGCGGCCCGGTGACTTTCAATGGGACGACTGGTTCCAGCAGCAAAGCGGACAGCAAAGAGGGTATGGAAATGCTGAAGACCCCTTTGCGGGCGGAAACTTCTCCGATTTCTTCCGTTCGATCTTTGGCGAGGCGGTTCGCAATTCTGCGCGCAATCAGTCGATGCAGCAACAGCAGGGCTATCAACAGGAAGTGCAGATCGGTTTTCAAGAGGCGTACGAAGGAACCCTGCGCCAATTACAAACCAATGGGAAGAAGCTGCAGGTGCGCATCCCTGCCGGGGTGAAGACCGGCTCAAAGGTACGAGTGGCAGGCGCGGGACCCGAAGGACTCGATCTTTATCTTGTAGTGAATATCACAGATCAAGATAAATTCGAACGCGATGGAAATGACCTGACCACGACATCCGCATTAAGTGTATTTACTTTAATTCTTGGCGGCGAGACGGAAGTGGAAACGCCGGCGGGCAAGATCAAATTGAACATTCCCGCGGGAACGCAGATCGATCAGGTTTTTCGTTTGGCGGGGCGCGGCATGCCGCATTTGAAGGACCCAAAAACAAAAGGCGATCTTTATGTGAAGTTGAAAGTACAAATTCCCAAATATCTGTCGTCCAAGCAGAGAGAGCTGCTTGAAGAAGTATCAAAAATAAAATTTTAGTGTAAGGAGTATTCATGAAAACAAAGCGAAGCATTTTGGCTTTTGTAGTTTTAATTGTAGCAATGCTGGCTTGTCAATCACTGCCGCTGTCCAATCAACAGCCCGTGTCTGTATTGCCGCCCGTTGTGGCGGTTGCGCCCATTGACTCAAATGCTGAGAATCCCGCCGCGCAGCAGGAAGGGTTGGTGGCGC
>JABFSL010000114.1 GCA_013140605.1 Anaerolineales bacterium | reverse complement strand
GTTTACAATCACTCAAGTTTATGGCTGCCCGAATTGGTGGTGCTCGTCATCGGCGTGATCACATTGGTGGCTTCATTTGCGCGTTCAGAAAATAAACCGTTCCTGCCAGTGTTGTCATCGCATACACGTTTTACTTACCCGTCAGCGCCAGCGGCTTTGGTCTCGGCGCGGGCTTGCTTGGAACATGGCCGCAGGGCGCGCTCGTTTTTGCGGCACATTTTGCGCTGGCAGGCGTCTTCGGGCTTGTCACCCTGCTCCTCTTAAAACTCCGCCCAACGGCCCGCGGAATCATCTTCAGCGTGATGGCACTCACTCTCTTCGCGTGGATCATTCTCAGTTTGATGGGATCAGGCTTCCCGTCCAGAAGCGATGCGAGCGCTCAATCATCCAACCCTGCGACTCAGCCCAGCCCGCTTCCATCCCCAACCCCAGGCCTGCCAGCAACAACTACAAGCAGTCCCGCCCCGTTGAAAACATCCACTCCCAAGGTGATCATATCGCCGAGCGCTGTGCCACTAACGATTGAAGTGACATTGCCCGTCACCGAAACACCGACAGTCACATTGACCATTGAAGCAATACCGGTCTTCGGAAAAATAAGCGCGAACGAAGGCGGCGGCGCAAATTTGCGCGAAGAACCAAATGGCAAACTTTTGAAGACGCTGAACAACGGCACGATCGTGGAAGTATTCCCGGAGTTTCAAGTGGTCAATAATGTCACATGGATCCACGTCTTCGTAACAGCCAACGGAGACCGTCTCGAAGGCTGGCTGTTGGAATCAACTGTGGCCTACGCCACACCCGCACCGAATTTCGAACCTTCCGCAACCCCGACAGTTGGATTAACGTCCATTCCGTAAAAAAGTACAACATGTCGTTGCGAGCCTTCGGGAAGCAATCTCCTCATTGTTGGAGGTTGCTTCGTCGCAAAGAACAAGAGCGCTCCTCGCAACGACATATTAATTCATTGGAGAACAACCATGCCCATACATTTTGGTACGGACGGCTGGCGCGCCGTTATTTCAGACAGTTTTACTTTCGACAATTTACGGATCGTGACGCAGGCCATCGCGGACGCGGTGGCTTCCGATCATTGGAACAAGTCAGCGGGGGTGGATACGAAGAAGATCGTGGTCGGTTACGACACGCGTTTTCTTTCGGATCGTTTCGCGGGAGAGGTTTCACGTGTGCTGGCCGCCAACGGATTCAATGTGCTGCTGGCTCAGGCTGATTCTCCAACACCCGCGATCTCATTCGCTGTAAAAAATAATAACGCCATCGCGGGGGTCATGATCACGGCTTCGCACAATGCGCCGCGTTATAACGGATTAAAACTTAAAGGCGCATTCGGCGGTTCGGCATTGCCTGAACAATGCCGCCGCGTGGAAGTGTATATCAACGACAACGAAGAACAGGCACGCGGCCCCAACTTGATGGATTTCAAAAAGGCGCGTGACGCGGGTTTGATCCAAAAGTTCAATCCATTGACGGCATATTTTGAACACATGCGGAAATTGATCAACACCGACCTGATCGCCGATAATCCCCAACGTTTTGTGGTGGATGCGATGTACGGTTCCGGGCGCGGCGTGATCAAATCCTTTTTGCAGGGAACGGGCTGTGACATTGCTGAGATTCGCGGAGAGATGAACCCTGGCTTCGGCGGTGTGCATCCCGAACCAATTGCCAAATATCTTGGTCCGCTGGCGAGCGCGGTTAGTTCGGGCATGGGCAATTTTGGCGTGGTCACAGATGGTGACGCAGACCGCATCGGCGCGATGGATGAGCGCGGAAATTTCGTTGACCCGCATAAGATCATGGCGCTGTCTTTGAAGTATTTGGTTGAGAGTCGCGGCTGGACAGGAGCTGTCGTTCGGACGGTATCCACCACCCGTATGATTGATCGGCTTGCCAAACGCTACGGCTTGAAATTATATGAAACACCCGTGGGATTCAATCACATCGCGGATTACATGATGAAGGAAGATGTGCTGATCGGCGGCGAGGAATCGGGCGGCATTTCGTTCAAGGGACATATCCCCGAAGGCGACGGCCCGATCATGGGCTTGCTGTTGGTCGAGATGATCGCCGCGTCGAAGAAATCGCTCTTTGAAATGGTGGATGATCTGCTCGCGGATGTTGGCCCCGCTTTATACGAGCGCGTAGACTTGCGCCTGAGCCGTCCCGTTGCCAAGGCCGAGATGACCGAGTTCCTAACAAAGAAAGCGCCGAGTGAAATTGGCGGTCAAAAAGTTGAGGAGATCAGCCAGCGTGACGGCGTGAAGTACATCATGGGTGATGATTCGTGGCTGCTCATCCGCCCGTCTGGCACGGAGCCTGTCCTGCGCGTGTACGCGGAAGGCAGAAATATGGAAATGGTCAAGGCGTTGATAGCGTATGGAAAGACGGTGGCGGAGAGTGTGGTGTAGAAGGAAATTCACCCGCAGATTTCACAGATTAAAAAATCCATTGGAGTAAAACTTCGATGGATTTTTTGTTGTTGTTTAGTTGGGGGGAGCGTATAATTTGTATATAGTTACTTATACAGTTTGCGTTGTATAACACCCCGCACGGGGAATTTTACAGCAAATCTTGCTGAACACATAGTTAGGTGCCTATGACTGAACACTGGTTACACACAGATGAGAAAGCAGATCTAGTTGCATCATTGGCAATGCTAGAGGTCGCCATCAATCAAACAGCAAAAGATATTGCTGCTTGGAAATGGGTTGTAATTGCTATGCACAGTGCCTTACAGAGCGCAATAGCCTGTCATCTCGGCGCAATTGGAAACAGTTTTTTAGTGGCAAAACAGGAGGATGCTGAAGCATGGTTGAAGGCTCATGAAGACGGCACACCGTACCCAGAAATGATGATGGACTCGTTTCCGAACCTTTACGAAAAGCTAAAACGCCAAGAAATTTACGGTTATAAATTTGTCCCACGCGGCACACAGGGAAGAAGTATCAAAAAGATCAATGAATACCGCAACGAATTTATACACTTTATGCCCAAAGGCTGGTCACTCGAAGTCAGCGGTTTGCCAAGTATGTGTCAAGATTGTCTTGATGTTATAAATGAACTCGATGAACATACATTAGATATACGGTGGCACGATGATGTGCAAAGGTCTTCATTTAGAATTCTTTTGAATTCGTGCTTGGAAAAAATAAAGAGTCTGAAGACTGAGTACGGCACCTAACACAGCGTGCACCCGACTGGTGGGAGTCTGCGCGTTTTCAGGCAGTTTGTGTGGCTTGAAGTTGGTTCCGTCAAAATGGCGTTATCTCGTCCCGCCCACCAGCGGGTAAGTTGGGCGGCTGGTCAGGGTTACCTTTTCCAGGTTATGAGCAAGGAGTAGTCTTATGTCCGATTTTATCGTGAAGCCCCTTGACGAGAGCACTTGGTCGGATTTCGCGCGGCTGGTCGAAAAACATAATGGAATATGGGGTGGCTGTTGGTGTATAGCCTTTCATCAAAAAGGTACCGGGTCAGCTTCGGGAAACCGATTTGAGAAAGAGTGTCGAGTCCGGGAAGGCCGAGCGCACGCCGCTTTAGTTTACGATGGTCCGATTGCCGTAGGTTGGTGTCAGTTTGGACCAACAGACGAACTTCCACGCATCAAGCTCAAGCGAGATTATCAAAACAATCTCACCAAACTTCCAGATTGGAGGATTACCTGTTTTTTTGTAGACCGGGATTATCGGGGCAAAGGTGTCGCTTCCATTGCTCTTAACGGAGCTCTGAACGAAATCGCCCGACTCGGAGGAGGAGCTGTTGAAAGCTATCCCCAGGATGTAGAAGGTCAATCTACTTCAGGATCTTTTCTCTACAACACGACAGTTTCGATTTTTGAGCGTCAAGGGTTTCAACGAACACGTAGACTCGGAAAGAACCATTGGGTAGTGACCAAGGTTATAAACAGCTTATCGTAAGTTTCTTTTGCTCGTGTTGATTAAGAGAAAGCAAAACAGGGTGTTGCCACAAAACATGAATGGTTGAGTAGAATTATGGATGGCAATCTTGAATCTAAGTCAACGCCGCTTTTCAAGTAGTGTTCACGCCCGCCCATAATCCGCTGGGGCAAACCGTTGGGCGGCACTTATAAAGCGCGTATTCCGAAGGAATTCCGTATGAACAAATCTGAACTTCTTAATTGGTTGCTGGAAGAGCATCAGCAATGGGGAGCATTGCTCGAACAGATTGATCCAACCCATCTGGATCAAGCAGGTGTAAACAGTCAATGGTCTTTCAAAGATCTGATCGCGCACCTGATACCTGACGGGTTGCGTTGTATTGCCAGCCTACAGGCAATACAACGCAACGAACCAGAACCGCCGCCACCGTGGCCAGCACATCTACAAACCGATGATGAAATCAATGCGTGGATTTACGAGACCAATCGCGAACGTTCGGTGCGCCAGATTCTGGATGAGTCGCATCAAATGTTTCAGCATCTCTTCACTGTGGTTAAAGAATTACCTGATGATGTCAAGATTGATACAGTGCATCAGGGAGAACGTATGTATTATTTTGTGCGTCTGGGTGATCAACGCATCCAACCTGGTTATTTCTTTGACCATTTCCACGATGACCATGAACAAGATGTGCGTGCTTGGTTAACGCGGATAGGAAAGGGATAATTGCTGCCCAACACATCGCGCACCTGACGCTGGGGCGCTTCGAGTTTTTTCTACCCCCAAGCAGAATCCACGCCCATAATCCGCTGGCGCAAACCGTTGGGCAGGTGCATTTGGATTATAGAAATCATTGATTGATTTTAATTGGGATAATGTTCTATTTAATAAATAAAGGAGACATGAACACCATGAATATCACAAGTATTGCGGTACAGGTTTGCCAAATGGATGCGATGGTCGCTTTTTATTCGGAAGCATTCAATGTGCAATTTGAAAACGTGGATACTTCCGGATTCGCCTCCAAATTTGGCAACATCAATGGAATACTATTGAAATTTGTTCCAATTCGAGATGAAGTAGATTTTGAAAATTACCCGATCCACCAGCTGGGATTCAGTGTGCCAGACATTGAAAAGGTAATTAAAATTGCTCTCAAGCATGGCGGAAAAATAGAAGGGAACACAGCTGTTCGGGATCCTGATGGAAACACACTTGAATTATATTCCGAATAGAATTATCAATAATGTGGCAGTGTCCATGTCTGCGCTTGAAAAAATTGGACTTCAAAAAACCCAATGAATCTTGCACAAACCTGCCAACAAATCGCGCACTGTCCGCTAGCGCAAACCGTTGGGTAAACACGCTGTGTAGTAAGAAAACAAACATAAAGGAGTTATCTTCCAATGATTTACTTTGTTTGTGCAGAAAACAATTTTCTTCCGGTTAGAAGTGAAAATGTTAGGTGGCTTGAAAAAGATCAAGACTATGAATTGGCGAGGCACTATTGGCAAGTATGGAGTCAGGATCTATCGTATAGTACATGGGACAAAGCTCATGAGTATGGTTATCAATATGCCGGGATAGTTGAGGGCGACAAAATTGTTTCGTCTGCTGGTGTTTGGCGATTTGCCGAAAATTTGTGGGAAATTGTTGCTGTAAGCACAATGGAAAATTATCGTAAAAAAGGATATTCCAAGAGCATTATTTCTTTTCTTACATCTTATATTCATAAATCCGGCTGTTTGGCGACATGTAGTACGAGCGATGATAATATAGCCATGATTGCCACTGCTGAGAGCGTTGGGTATAAGCAGGTTTCAGAAGCAGAAGTTTGGTGGAGTTATCCAAGATTACCCGATTTCTAGCAAAGAGCGTCTTGCGTTCATAAAGGTGCCCAACAATGCGTTAGCCCGCCCTCGCAAAAGACAATTCTGATTACAACATCAATGGAGCAGGAAAATGCGTGAATCCCTACATGATTATCGTGAAAGTAGAAATGATTTACTTTCCAAAATAACCAGGATACTTTCAAACGATGAAAGATTTGCAGCGGCCTGGCTTACTGGAAGTTTCAGCAGAAATGACGCAGATGCTGTTAGCGACCTCGATTTGAATCTTGTCGTTTCCGACTCGTATAGCGAAAATTTATGCAGGCAACCCGAACAGGTCAGCCCGCAAACCACAAAAGAACGATTGGATTTATTCAGTCAATTCGGCATACCCGCTATTATTCACGAAAATAACCACAATGCTCCCGAAGGTGGAACATTCACGTTTACGCTGTATGCAAAATCACACTTGATGGTTGATTGGATATTAATTCCACAAAGCAAGGCCTGCCGCCCTTCGCAAGCGTATCTGTTATTTGAAAAATCCAGTATTCCTATTATTCCCCCGGTAGAGACGGAAAGTTATGAACAACGCATAAAAAGGGCATCAGAAAGAGTTGCCTTTTTCTGGATGATGTTGGCCATCACTATAAAATATCTGATTCGACGAGACGGCGTATTCGTAACACAATGGCTTGAAGAATTAAGTGGGATGGTACAGGAAGTTGAGCGCCTAATCGCAGGGAAACCCTGGGACTATATGCGTGGCTCCCGCAGTGTGCTTGAACCAACAGGTAAAGGTCAAAAACAAGCCATAAACAGACTTGGCGAGAGAATGGAAAGCCTATTGCCTGAACTTATGAAAATGGGCGGGCAGGTTTTACCATCACCAATGAATGAAATTAAGGCTTTACTCGATTTAGCGGATGATGAATAAAGTATATTTCCAAAATAAAACCATGAACATGAAAGAACACATCCTGACAGCGCTGCGTGAGCAATTTGATCGTTGGGAAGAATTGCTTGAGGGCATGAGCGAGGAGCAGATCAATGCTCCGCTGATTCCTTCCAATTGGAGTGTTAAAAACGTGATCGCTCATTTATGGGCGTGGCAGCAAGTTTCCATTGCGCGGATGGAAGCCGCCCGTCAGAGTAAAGAACCTGTATTCCCCGATTGGGTCGCTAAGTTACAAACGGATTGGGAAGGCAATGCCAACCAAACCAATGTCTGGATCTACGAAACCCACCATGAGCAGACCTGGTTAAAGATACACCAGAATTGGCGGGAGGGATTTCTACAATTTTTGGAGTTAGGCGCGGATATCTCCGAAAAAGACCTGCTGGATTCAGGAAGGTATCCGTGGCTGGAAGGGCATCCGCTGGCTTTTATTCTTATCGCTTCCTACGATCATCATCAAGAGCATTTTGAAAAATTGATCAACTGGCTGAATCAGAATAGATAGGAAAATGGGGAGTGTTTAATCGCATGCGTTTTGCAAAAGATTTACACTTGCGCCGCACGCCAGTGCAGGTGACCACGGAGACCACAAAGACCACTGAGAAAACCTCTAAAAAAACTCTGTGAACTTTGTGCCCTCTGTGGTAAAAGGTTTTTAGCTATTCTTTTAGACACTTTTGAAAAGCTGTAAACAAAAACGGGACAGCAAATTCGCTGTCCCGTTTGATTTCAGAGAAGGAGGAATTATCTATTCAATGTGGGGGCGACGCGTAATCTGCGGGCCAGCAGGATCACGATCACAAAGGCCAGTGCCATCACGACCAGTCCGGGCAGACCGAATTCATCCGCAAAGCCGGTGGTTGGCAGGGCTGTTGTGGTCACTACAACGGTGAGTTGAGCGGCCGCAGCCTGGGTCAATGCCGCGCCGACAGTGGCAGTTGCGGCGGCGGGAGTACCGGCCGCGCCAACGGCGCCTCCGCCCGAGGCTGGATCCACTGTGCTGGTTGCAGTCGAAGCCTTCACAACCGAGGTCGGTACCGGTGTGGAAGTGGTGGTCGGCAAACTGACCAGGGCTTCTGAGGTGGAGGTCAGAGCGTTGCCGATAAAGGCGGCGGCAGTGGCGGTTGAATTTGCGTTGGCCTGCGCCTGTTGTGTTCCATTGATCCGATTGCGGAATAATAAAATTCCCACAATGCAGGCGACCGAGATCAATAAGATCCCACCCAAGATGCTAACCATGATTATAAAAGTACGGTTGTTATTTGATTCCTCCGGGAGCGGAGTCTCGCCACCATCATCAAAATTGGGTTCATCGAAAGACATGCAACACTCTCCTGATTATTATTTCATCGCGAATATTTCTCGCGTTATACATATGAATAATTATCCCACAACTTCAAGGTTTACAAGAGGTGCGATAATGATTTCGCCATTTTCAAGTTTCACTTCCGCTGAAGGCGCGCGCAAACCGCTGGGAAGCATGGTCAGCCCGGAGGGTAACGAAACGATCGAACCGATCATCCCCAAAGCCGGCGGACGGCGCATGCGCACCTGCAAGCCGGGCGCAAAAGTTTCCGTCGCATTCGGCATGGGCGGGTTAGATGAGATCGGAAGTTGAATAATGACTTCCGGGCGCGCTCCGCTGTAACGGTCGTAAACTTCGGCATTCAACGTGACATCGCGTTTGGCGTTTGTGCTAAGCAGTTTGAACGCGGCTGAATTCATCGGCAGCGAACCAAAGCCATCGGTCACCATGATCGGAACGCGCACCTCGCGCGCCAGTTGAATAAGAGACGGGGATAAACTTGAAAGGATCAATCCGCGCACAGGCAGTTCAGCGGCGGCCTTCAAAGTCTCTGCATCCTGAACCATGCACGCCAGCAGGATCGAACCGCGCAGGCTCACATCAAGACGATTAACCGTCAGCACGCCATCAGGCTTTTCCGCAATGTTCACCAACGAACCCGAATCGATTCGGCCATTGCCCCAAATGCCCTGCACCAATGAACCCGCGGTCTGGATCACAGCGCCGCGATTTGGAATGATCTCAATGATCGTGCCGGGGATGCCGGCCCGCAATTCAATTTTCGTTTCGCCGACTTCCATCAGGACTTGTCCGCCGCCAACGACGACAACTTTGCCGTCACGCGGCGCGGTCACACTGCGCGGAAAGAGGCCTCTGCCTGCTGCGACTTCGGTGCTGGCTGCGAGATGGTCATCCACCTTGCATTTGATGATGCGGTCAGCCGCATCGGGAGATATTTGCAAAGTGCGGGCAACATCGAGGAGCACATGTTCGCGCGCCCAATTCGCTTCAGCGATGACATCATTCGGGCTGACCTTTTGATTGAGGCGCGCAAGCACCGTCCCTTCAATGGGAAGCAGTCTTTCACGAATGATCGAGGTCAGGCCGACAATATGATTTACAGGCGCTTGCATGGGCTATTCGCCTCCCAATGTCCAGTTCCATTTTTTGATCAGCTCGTGTCGGCGGACCGCATCCGTAGGAAGATCCAACGGACGTCCGCGCCCATCGAATACAACGCCAAGCGCGCCGCCGCTGACTGTAATCGTGCTGCCGCGCCCTGGGCCAAAACCCACATCCGCGCCGCGCAGACATTGAATGGCCAGCTTGCCGGATTCACCGGTTGCCAGCGGTAGAAGTTCAAGGCTTCCATACTTTAATTCCACGCGCGCTTCAACGCCGCTTTCATAGGTCAGTTTTGCGCGCAGGATGGGCGTCCCATAAGCGGCGGAAACCACAGGAGAGACCACAGTTCCAACGCTGAGGAATGCGCCAGACTCGATCACCTGAACAGGCAACAGGTTATTTTGTGAAGCGGCCGCCCCCAATAATGGAAGCAAATTATTTTGATCGAGGATGACCGTGGTCACACCCACAGGCTGGAGCGAGTCAAGGAGCAGGAGCAGGCCCTGGCCGGGGTGCGAAGCGCTGCTCAGTGTCGCGCCTCCCGCAAGGATCGGTTCAAACAGCGGGGTCAAAGTCGGCTTGATGGACGCGATCCCGCGTGGAAAATCGCGGCGCGCAGATTGCATTGCAAGATAAAGTGCCTGTCTCGCAACCGCCTGCGACATGGCGAGGTCTTCCTTGGTTGCCGCGATCGAAGATGGATACAATGATTTTTGATAAAGATAATCGCGCAGAACACTGGTTGGAATATCCAGCGGCGACCAGCGTAAAATATCTTCGAGTGTTGTGTAATAGAGCAGGGCTGAAAGATTTTCACCCAGGCCAAATTGCGGATACACATTCAATGTGGAATTATTTTTGAAGCCCGCTGAAATCACTGTGGCGGATGCGCCAATATCCACACTGAGGAGTCCCTTTTTTGCGCCATAAACTTTGGAAAGAAAACGCACCATGCGCCCGGTAGCATAAGCGGTTGGCAGAATGTGCCCGCCAGACCAGAGATCCAAAACATCCACGCCTTTGATCTGATGTTTGCGAATGTTCACAACCATGCGCGCCAGTTCGCGTTCGGCTGGTTCAAGGTCTTCTGTTTCAAGCGAAGGGCGCACGTTGGGGCTAAAGTGCAGGGATGCAGCCAGCGACCCAACAAGGGTTTTCACTTCCGCTGAAATTTTTTCATTGCCTGCGAATAATACGGCGGGACGTTTTTCTTTTGGCAAAAGGAAACTGGCAAGGCCAATGGGCTCCAGCAATTTTTGGATGGAACGTGAAGCGCCGCCATCGGTGCCGCCAGTGATCACAACCAGGTCGGGCCGCGCGCGCAGAACGCTGTCAATTTGTTGGTCCGGTCTGCGCTGGTCGTTCATGCCGATGGTTTCAACGATCCGCGCATAAGTGGACTCGGTCAATCTGCGCGCGCTTTCCAGCGAGACGTCCTTGAGCAGTCCCACGACAACCGTTCGGATGGTCGGGCCGGCGGATAATGTAACCACCATCGCGTCCACGCCCGAACCGTTGGCCTGACTCGGTGTAATGAGCCCGCCATTCGCGTCGAGCATGGGTTTACCTACGATCGCCTGTAAATTTGTGATGGCATCGCGAACGCCTTCGCTCACATCCTTGACCGGAGCTTCGGCTGTGGAAGGCGCGGTGCCGGAGGCGATGAAGCGATATTCGCCTTCGACCACATCGAACAGCACGGCGCGCGTATTGGCCGCGCCGACATCTACAGCAAGCAGTGAGTTACCATCGATCAATGATGCAGGCATAATTACAGGAAGTTCCCAAGGAAATTAAATAGCGACATAATGCGTTCGATCAATGCGGTCAATGCGGCGGCGTAGACACCCGCGAATACTGTGCCTAATGTAATTCCTATAAAAATGCGCCCAGCCCACGCGGAAATCTCGATCAACCCATTTCGGCGCGTAGAACCGTCTACTTTTGCGCGCGCGCCAAAATGGAAATATGTCAGTGTAAATATTGTACCCGCGAGCACGAACGCGCCATTGAAGATCACTTCAATGAGGCTAATGTTGCGTGCGCTGGCAGAAGCCAGATCAAACGAATTAATCGTTCCCATCACCTGTGGAATAAGCGTTCCCATCACAGCGCCGGCAATAGTCACCGCCGCGCCAACACCAACCAAAAACGCCATCACACCTCTGCTCATTCCCGCCAGACGTGGGGAGGCTTTCATAAGGATCAATACCGCGCCAAGCAATGGCACAAAAATCAGTCCCTTTTCAAGCAGGGAACCGGTCAACATGGCCGATATCAAAGGTTGGATGAGTCTTGGCCAGATCACCTGCCACCATGCAATTGCGGCAATGTATCCCGAAGAAACGCCGACGAAAATATATACCGCAATGCGAAACAGCGGATTATCACCGATCAGATAACTGAAGATAAGCAGGGTGAACAAAAAGCTGAGAATAGCGGTGATCAGATCAAGGGTGGTCATATTTATTTTTCCTCCCTCGACGCAGCGCGGTCACGAAGCCCCAACGCCAGGTTGAATAGCCCGCCGCCCAATATCAACGCCATGGCAAGCAGCATACCAACGCTGTAGGCATCCCAATAATTTCTTGAAATTCCAGAACCGCCGCTCATGTTCTGCTCGAAGACCGCGCTGCCATATAATCCGCTCACCAGGCCAGTGATCTGCTGTGAGTCATAATAGGGGCGGATCATCGGAGCGGATTGCGCGCTCGAAAAAACCACAACCGGAATTGTGCCGCGCGAGGATGAAGTCTGCTCGATCCATGCGCGGGCTGAGTCGGCGCTGTCTGTGATGATGATCAATGCCGCAAATTGTGAAAGGGATGTGACGCCCTCCAATTGAGGGAATGTAAATTCGGGATCCTGCGCAAATGCGCGGATGCCCATCTGTCCGCCGGGCAGGTAACCCAGGTTCAGGCGCTGAATCCCACTTTGATCTGTATCAGCCAACGGTCCAGAAATGAAGCGCTCGGCAAGGATCGCGCCAGTCTCATTGGTTGAGATGAATGTCAAATTCGGATTCTGCATCAGGTTGAACATCGGCGAAGCCGCAGCTTCCATTTCTCCAACGCGGGCGGGTTCATAGTCAAACGCAACGAGAACAGGCGCGCCTTCAGGAATCGCTTGCGCTGCATTCATTGCACCGCTGACTTCAAATGGAACGCCCACAGGCAGGGAAAAGATCTGCGTGCGCATAAACGACAGGGTTCCCAAAACTGCGATCAAGACAAAAGCGATCAGCCAGCGCAGCCCTTTGGAAGTTGGGAGCGCGGAAAAAGAGGCTATTGGTTCAGGCGCGGTCTCTGCGGCAAGGATCTGTTCAAGCATCGCCGCTTGTGAACGTTGTTCATCGCTGACTTGCAGCCTGATCGAATGTACCTTTGGTTTGCTGGTGGGAACAAAACCCGTCGTCAGAGGCAGAACACCTTGAAAACCAGCCAATGCGCCACGCGACTCGAATGTCTGATCGTTTGCAACGGATTGCGAAGAGCCTGCGTCAAGCGGGCGCATTGCCTGCACCCACGAAGGTAATTCGCCGGGCGTGAGCGAATCCAAACTATTGGCCGCGGGCGCGGAGGCAGATGTTGAAGAAGGCTCTTCCATCGCATTCGAAAGCCAGTCTGGCATGTCGGTAAAGAGCGAATCCATGTTGTAATTGGATTGAGCATCCCCTGTAAAGGCCGGCACTTCCGCAGGTTCATCCGTTGAAAAAACAGGCGGTAGTTGAGGTTGGGGCTCGGGAGTTTGTTCAGAGGGGAATTTAAAAGAAGTAAGCCAATCGGCGTCTGAAGATGGCGCCGCTTCCTCAGTTGGAGAATCAGAATAGATCGAAGATTGCGGCGCGGCAGCCTTTAGCCAGCCTGGAATATCACCGAGCGGGAGATCATCCTGTGCGGGCTGTTCCTCTTGAACGGGTTTTTCAGGAGTTGGCGATGTGGCAGATAACCACGAAGGCAGTTCAAAATTATCCGCAGATTCAGTGGATGGCTGCGCATCATCCTTCAGCCAGGCCGGCGTTTCGGCTTGAATGGATTGTTCAGATTCAGTCGGCTGCAAACCTTTCATCCAATCCGGCAGGCCTTCGTCCGATGGGATTTCAGCCGCTTCCTTCTCACCCGAAACTGGTCCTGTAAAATCGGCAGAGTCAGCGCTTGGAGTTTGCTCTTGCGAGCCTGCGCCCAAAGAACTCAACCAATCCGGTGCGTCACTCTGCGGCAAAGCCGACTCCGCCCCGGCGGATGGTTCTGCATCGGTGAAGAATGAGTCGCTATTTTTTGAAGCATCTTCACCAAGTTGGTGCAGCCAATCCGGCGTGTCAGATGATTCAAATAATGATGAAGGAACTGCATCAAAAGGTTTGGCTGAAACAACTTCATCTTTTGTCTCATGTTCAGCCGCCATCTGACGCAGCCAATCCGGCGTATCAGATGATGCAATAAAAGAATCGTGTGATGAGGAGGCTGGCTGTTCAAACCCCGGTGACTGGAGCGAGCCGCTCGCGTCACGGAACCAGTCAGCTATTTCGTCTTTTTCACTTGATGATTCTACAGGGGGTTCTTCCTGGGCAAAATCGCTTGCGCCGCCCAATTCCACCCAGCGCACTTCGGGAGATTCCGCATCCAGTTTTTTGGATGCGGCCGAGTTGCCGGTAATGCTGGTCAGCCAGTCGGGAGTCTCTTCGTCGTCGCTATCTGCATGAGATTGCAGACCAGCCAACAGGTCAGAATTGGAAGCGGAAAATGATTCTTGTGATTGCTTCCCAATTTGGGAAACAGCCTCATCCTCCGCAGATTTTCGCGCAGAGTCGCGCGCATCTCTTAACCATTGCGGAAGGATCGGTTCAAGTTCGGCGGTATTTTTCCTGGTGGGGGCCTGCCCGGGTTTGATGGGAGCATCCGCTCCTTTGAGCGGCCCTGTCAGGGGTTCCAGGCGTGATTGACAATTCTCGCAGAATTCCTGATCTGCAGAATTGTCTCTA
Source organism: Anaerolineales bacterium (assembly GCA_013140605.1). Lineage (GTDB taxonomy): Bacteria > Chloroflexota > Anaerolineae > Anaerolineales > Villigracilaceae > Villigracilis. The sequence goes on along the minus strand of JABFSL010000114.1, from coordinate 18,511 downwards.
CCGCAAACAGGGCATTTGATCGTGTCAGCCATCAGTTGCCCCCATACGGACGGTCAGCGCCAAATAGCACGCGCAAACCAGTTGTTAGTGTTCCAAGCGCCACACCGATCAAGATGCCACGTGCTCCGCCCAGCGCCAACACCTGCGTGATCCACGGACGCACCAATGTTCCAAGCAGTGGGATATTTCCAAAGGGCAGAGTGGCAGAACCAAGAATCAGCAGGGCGGCTGTGATCAGAAAAACAATGCTCATCACGTCTGCGCGGCGGCGTAAAAGACGAATGGCCGCGTAAATCAACGAGACGGTCAGGAGGCCCATCAATGCGGCTTCCACTGGAATGATGATGCCACTCATCAGGATCGCCATCGCGCTATGATCGGGGCGCAGGATCAGGCCAAATACAAAAGTAGCCACCAAAGCGATGACGAGGATTGCGCTGTATGTGCTTCCCTTTTCACGACGGCGGACCTTGTCGGTATGGACAGAGATCAAATTAAAAATTCCAACGAGCGCGGCCATACCCGCAAGAATGATCGCCCAATTCAATAAAAGTGTTTGTATATCTGCAAGCGCCGGGAAGAAGTATCCGCCCAAAACCAAAATTCCCGCTGCAATGGCGATGACCGCTGTAAATATTCGCATTAGATCACCCCAAAGAACTTCGCGGCCGCTCCGCCCAACAGCGCGGAAATCACCAGCCAGCGCATAATATCCTGAACTGTCAAACTGGCCGTGTGGGAGGGTCCCGCGCCCAAATAAGCGCCTGTCGCAAAAAGCTCTTCGCCGACCAGGGCGTCATTTGTATTCGCAAATAAAACTGCCTGGCCGCTCAACTCATCACTCGCGCCAATACTGACCACATTCTCACGGTCCGATGCTTCGGTCAGCAGGGCGGCTTCCGGACCAAAATGGCCTATCATAATATTCGCGGAAACGTTTTCATTCTTTGAAATGTACATTGCGCCGGCGGCATATCCAAACGGACTCAATCCGGTCACACGCCCGGTGGTGGGAACGTATAACTCATTCACCCCTGCGGCTTTGTAGCCGGCCTGTAATGTATCCTGTGTAAGCAAACCCAGCGCGGGATCACCGGCAGATGCGACGGAAGGCTCATCGCTCACGGAAGTGCGTTCCGCAATATGCCGCAGCATGGCCAGCCCCGCAAAGGCGGAACCGCCGCGCGCATCCAGCAAACTTCCAGATCCGAGTGAAATGTGCAGACGCGTCCCATCTTCAATACTAAGACCCAGCGTGTGCAGTAATCTTGTAAGCGCCGGTATCTCACGCAATGTTGTTGGCGACCTTCGCTTCCACAAAGTGATCGCGAATAGCAAAACCGCACTGACGACGATAATGATCAACTCGATCATAAGGAGGCTCTCTCTTGAACAAGGAATGAAGCGAACGCGCGTGCTTCATCGTTTTCTTCCAATGTCACTGCCAAAGCTGTTAACTGGTCGTTCTCGATCAACCCCCGGCTAAAATAAAGCGCCTGCGCTCCAAGCAGAGCAAGAGGGCTTGCTGCTTCAAGGAGCGAGGCGGTGAGTTCGTGAAGATGATAACGTCGCAAGGTCTCTGCCCAGCGCGGCCAGTATTCGCGCGATGACTTCATATAATGCGAGTATAGCATAATTTAATGTTGGCTCGCGCGCGAGGAATGATAACAAGCGAATTGTATTTCAATTGAAATCATTCCTCGAGACATCATTATCAAAACACAAATAATTTATCGGGCAGCTTATTCCGGCGCGATCCTCGTCCCGGATGGGATCTCAATATCCTTCGGGATCACCACGATCCCATCTCGTACATACCATTTTTCGTTATCAATATCCGCGTTGCGCGGGAAGGGGAGAATGGTCACGTTATCGCCGATGCGCGCGTTCTTGTCCAATATGGCGCCTTCAATATGACAGTTCGCACCGATGCCAATGGGCAGGCCTTCATCGTCCCTTTCGTAATAATCCGAACCCATCACAATACTGTCCTTGATCACACAACCAGCTGCGATCTGACTGCGGATCCCAATAATGGAATGGGTGATATCAGACTTAAGGATACGGGACCCCTCCGCGATCAACACGTCGCGCAGATTGCTATCCTCCACAATCGAACCAGGCAGGAAGCGTGTATCGGTATAAATGGGAAGCTTGGCGTCGTAAAAATTAAAGGGCGTTTCCGGCGTTGTCAGCGCAAGGTTTGTTTCATAAAAGGAACGGATCGTTCCAATATCCTGCCAGTAGCCGTCGAAATCAAAACCATAGACCGCATGGGATTTAATCGCCTCTGGAATGATATCTCCGCCAAAATCGTCATGATTTGGAAAGTTCGTTAAGAGATCGATCAAAATCCTCGTTTTGAACATATAAATGCCCATCGAGCCAAGGAAAGGCCTGTCTGGCTCATCGCGGCTGATAAATTTCTTTTGCACTTCCGGGTCTTTTGGCTTTTCAACAAAGGAAGAGATGCGCCCGTTGGCTTCACGTTTCAAAATGCCAAATCGAGTGACCTCCTCTTTTGAGATCGGCTGGACCGCCACTGTGATATCCGCCTTATTTGCCCAGTGGAACTCCGCCATCGCCTTGTAATCCATGCGATAAAGATGATCGCCCGCAAGGATCAAGACATGTTTTGCGCCGGTTGACTGTATCTCAAGCAGCTGCTTGCGCACGGCATCCGCTGTACCCTGATACCAGTCCGCGCTTTCGAGTGTTTGCTCCGCGGCCCAGATCTGCACCCAGCCTTGATGAAACGCATCAAAGTTATATGTGCGCGTAATATGCCGATGCAGTGACACGGAATTAAATTGCGTGAGCACTGCAATACGAAATATCTCTGAGTTAATACAATTACTAATGGGAATATCGATGAGTCGATATTTGCCCGCAATTGGCACCGCGGGTTTGGAACGCATTTGCGTGAGTGGGTACAAACGCGCGCCGCGTCCTCCACCCAAAATTACAGCCAGGATCTCATTTAATGAGGGCATATAAGTCTCCTGGATGTATTTTACTGTTTTTTTGATAACTTGCTAATGCTTTGACCCCATCATTTTTCGGACATGATGGATGATGTAAACAATGGGATAGGCTAGGAAGATCAACAGATCAATCGCGGCAAACAATAGATAAAGTTTCATCTTACATCTCCAAAAAAATAGTCGGCACCGTACGATACAAATATCTACGCTTTTGCAATGCGGCAAGTTGCCTTGATTCCAATTCTACAATTCCAAAAAAACATTGTCAACACGTTGATATGGATTTATATAAAACTCAAACGTCCCCTCAAAGCGAGAGGACGTTCGGGTATAATCTTTGTGCCGAAGGAGGGAATCGAACCCTCATTCCCGTTGGGAACACGATTTTGAGTCGTGCGCGTCTGCCTATTCCGCCACTTCGGCATTTTGCTCAAACGATTTTTCGAGCGCCCGCTAGTATAACAAACTCTCACTGATAAGGTCAAGCATGAAACTAGGAATCATAGGATTACCCCAATCTGGAAAAACCACAATTTATAACGCTCTCACACGTGGCAATACTCCCACTACAGCCAGCGCAGGAAGAATCGAAATTCACAATGCTGTTGTGGATGTACCCGACCCGCGCGTGACCAAACTCTCCGGCATGTTCAACCCGAAGAAAACCATCTACGCTAAAGTGACTTACGCGGACATTGCGGGACTGGAAGCTGGTTCAGCCAAAAGCGGCATCTCCGGGCAACTGTTGAATCAACTTAACCAAATGGACGGTTTGATCCTGGTGGTGCGTGGATTCACCGACGATAACGTTATGCATCCCAATGGCAGCATAAACCCGATGCGCGACGCGGAAAATATGCTAACCGAACTCCTGTTAAATGATCTGATCGCCGTCGAAAGAAAATTGGAAAAGTTAATTGATGAACGCAAAAAGGGCGGCACAGACAAAACCCTCAATGCACGTCAAACAGAACTGTTTGAAAAATTACACAAAACACTTTCAGATAACAAACCCTTGCGCAGCATGGAGTTCACGAACGATGAGCATAGAGAACTGTCAAGTTTTGGCCTGCTGACCCGCAAACCCATCCTCACTGTGTTCAACATGGGCGAGGGGCAATCTGCGCCCGATGCGGATGGGAAGCTCGATCATCCGTCCGTGACATTGATGGGCAAACTCGAAATGGAGATCGCTCAACTCAACGCAGAGGATGCGGCTGTCTTTATGGAAGAATACGGCATCAAGGAATTAAGCTTGAGCAGAATGATCAATCTTTCCTATGAACTGCTTCAAGTGCAAACATTCTTCACAGTGGGTGAAGATGAAGTGCGCGCATGGACTACCAAACGCGGCGCGACTGCCCAAGAGTCTGCAGGTGAGATCCATACCGATCTGTCGCGCGGATTTGTCCGGGCGGAGGTGGTGGCTTACGAAGACCTGATCAGCCTCGGGTCCATGAATGAAGCGAAGGCAAAAGGGAAGTTCCGACTCGAAGGCAAGGAATATCCCGTTAAAGATGGCGACATCATGCACGTCCGCTCCAGTTTGTAATAACGCAAGGGGGAACCGTTATTTATTAAGTGGCGGCTTTGTTGTGCCTGCATTTATATGAGGAAAGATGGTTTATCCATTATTAGAAAAGCTTGCGAAAGCTGGTCAGTTCTGGCTTGATGTTCTGTTTAAATACGAAGAATCTTCACGGTTAAAATGGGCAGCCAGTTTTCTATTGGCAGGTTTATTTGCAGCAGGCTTGCTGCATTGGGGGTTCTTCCTGGATTGGTTCAACAATCGCTTTGATATCCAGGACTGGCACATACATGTTGGACCTTATCTCGATTTTTTAAGTAGAGCCCTCAAAAGCGGACAGTTTCCCATGCATGCGGATTCTCCCTACATGATTCCGTCCCAATATCTTGCAAGGCAGAACCGTCCCTTTTCACCTCAAATCCTTTTGCTTTATTTCCTGAACCCGGCTACTTATGTTCTTGTAAATGTATGGATCTTTTACAGCCTGGGCTTTGCGGGTCTTTTATTGATCCGTAACAGATATCACCTATCCTTTGTTTCCTTCCTTTCACTGTTTCTGCTATTTAACCTTAATGGCCACATCACAGCTCACATTGGCGTTGGACACTTTGAATGGGTGGGATATTTTCTTCTGCCGTTTTATGTTCTCCTTATCCTGAAAATGGTGGAGGGAGAAAAAACCGGTTGGAGATGGCTGCTTTCCATGTCGCTGGTCTTGCTGGCCATTACCTTGCAAGGCGCCGCGCACTTCTTTATTTACTGCATGAGTTTCCTGCTTTTGCTTGGGTTGTTTCAGCCGCGATTTTTTCCGCCGGTAATCAAAGCGATTGGTCTGGGTGCGCTTATAAGTATGGTCCGAATACTCCCGCCTGCCATTCAATTTGCAGGCGGTACCGGGCTCAAAAGCCTGGGGGGATTCGAATCTGTTCTTCAAGTACTTCAGGTATTGATCGCTCCAAGCAATCGAGGATTTTGGGAAAAGACATATTTCGTGGGAGCTCTTGGATTTGCATTCATCCTATACTTTGGGATAATCAGAAATTGGTCAACAAACGAGAAACATTACCCTCTCTACCTTCCCATGCTGGTTATGGTTTTTTTCTCCATAGGATCCATCTACCTGCCTTTCTTTAATTCCGGCATCCCGTTTTTGGACTCACAACGTGCGCCAACCCGTCTTTTGATCGTACCACTGGTTTTTCTGATGACTCTTGCAAGCATTCAATTCCAGTCTCTCATCAATGGCTGGGATCAAAAAGGATTGGAAAAGAAAATTATTGTATTGTTTGGGACAGCTTTGATGGCATACGATTTAATATACAATTCAAGGGTTTGGAGCATTGATAATTATAGTATTTCCCAACGAGCGACTGACGTTATTGAAGTGGCTGTGGGCAATTATTCTGATCCTTCTTATATGACCATACTCATCATAGGTTTTACATGTTCGCTGATCACTCTTGTCATGCTGTCTTTTTTCGCTTATCGTGAGCGGAAGGAAACAATTTAAATACGCTTCTGTAGTATCTACGAAATCCATTCAATTTATGGTAAAAGAATCTTAAGGAGATGATGCATCATGTCATACAAAATTTCAAAATGGAGCCTTGCTCCGCTGTACTCCGGTTATGAAAGCGCGGAATTGCAAAGCGCGTTCGACATGATCGAAGAACAGGTCACTTCGTTCGAAGGCTTGCGAAACAAACTAAACCCTGACATGCCCGCCGATCAATTTGTGGATGTGCTGCGCGCCAGCGAAGAGACCGCGCGCGTGGCAAACAAGATGTATTCGTTCGCGGGTTTATCCTTCACGGCGGACACACAGGATCAGAAGGCACAGTCCCTACAAAACCGCGTTCTGCAATTTCTAGCGGAGGTGGAAAACCGCACGCTCTTCTTCAGCCTGTGGTGGAAGGAACTGGATGGTGACAACGCCAAACGCCTGCTGGATGCTTCCGGCGGTTATCGCTATTATCTGGAAGCCATGCGTTTGTACAAGCCCCACACCCTGAGCGAAGCGGAAGAGAAGATCGTCAATATCAAAAATGTGACTGGTTCCAACGCGCTGGTCAATTTATATGACTCGATCACAAATCGCTACGTGTTCAAAATGAAAGTCAGCGGCAAAGAGAAGGAAATGACTTCGGCTGAGCTGTTTTCATACCGCTACAGTACAGACTCGAAAGTCCGCGCGGAGAGTTATCAGGCGCAATTCAAAGTGTTGGCTAATGACGGTCCGATCCTTGGACAGATGTACCAGACCCGCTTGCGTGACTGGCACAATGAGAACGTTAATTTACGCAAGTTCAGCAGTCCGATCGCGGCGCGGAATTTAAGCAATGATATTCCCGATGAAGCCGTGGATGCATTGTTGGGTGTCGCGCACAAGAATGTCAATATCTTCCAGCGTTATTTCAACATGAAAGCTAAATACATCGGCATGAAGAAACTGCGCCGCTATGACATTTACGCGCCCGTTGCCCGCGCAAAGAAAACCTATACATTTGATGAAGCGGTCAACATGGTATTGGATGCGTTCAATGGCTTTGAGCCAAAAGTAGCGGAGCTGGCAAAGCGCGTCTTTGACGAGAGCCGCATTGACAGCGAAATTCGCAAAGGGAAAGCTGGTGGTGCGTTCTGTTGGTCTGTCGTGCCGGAGATGACTCCGTGGGTGCTGGTCAACTATCAGGGGACAGGACGCGAGGTGGCGACTCTGGCCCACGAGCTGGGACATGCGATCCACGCCATGCTTGCGTCGCATCACAACACATTCACCTTCCATTCATCCCTGCCGCTCGCAGAGACAGCCTCCACGTTTGCGGAAATGGTGCTGATCGACAAACTACTCACGGAAGAGAAGGATGAATCTGTGCGCCGCGATATTCTCTTCAAACAAATGGATGACGCGTATGCGACCATTATGCGCCAATCCTATTTTGCATTGTTCGAGAAACAGGCGCATGAAATGGTGCAGAAGAACGCTTCTGCCGACGATCTTGCGGCTGCGTATCTCGAAAATTTGAAAGAGCAATTCGGTGACTCGCTTGAGTTGAGCGATGAATTCAAATGGGAATGGGTGGGCATTCCGCATATCTACCACACGCCGTTCTATGTGTACGCGTATGCCTTCGGTCAACTGTTGGTACTGGCGTTGTATCAGCAATTCAAAGCGGAAGGTGAATCGTTCAAGCCGAAGTATCTCAGAATCCTCTCGGCGGGCGGATCTGAAGCGCCGGAGAAAATTTTGAGCGAAGCCGGCATCAACATCCGCGACCCCAAATTCTGGCAGGGCGGTTTCGATGTGCTGGAGAAATTGGTCAGTGAGTTGGAGAAATTGCCGGTACCGAAGAAAGCAACTGCCAAGCCAGCAGGGAAGGCTAAAGCAAAGAAAGCTCCAGTCAAGAAACTCAAGGCAAAGATTAAAGCTGTAAAAGCCAAAGCGGGGAAGAAGAAGTAATTCCTGACTTAAGTAAAAAGACGGCCACTTTTTGAGTGGCCGTCTTTTTACTTCTCACTTATTACTCGTTACTTCCTACGCTTCGTAATCGCCCGGGTCTTCATCTACCGCCATCATGGGTTCTTCCGCGGGGCGCTTATCGAGGAATTGCAGGGTTTGCACGACTACTTTGGTATAGTACCTCGTTTCGCCCTTATCCTCATATTTATCTGTTTGCAATCGGCCTTCGAGGAAAACCAGACTGCCTTTCTTGAGGTATTCCTGGCAAACTTCGCCGAGCCGTCCCCAAGCTTCAATGTTGACCCACTCAGTGGATTCTTTTGTCTCTCCACTTTTGTCCTTCCAGCGGTTGCTCACAGCAAGGCTGAAATGGGTTACCTTTTTGCCCGTGGGGGTGAACTTGCTTTCGGGGTCCTTGCCCAAACGGCCGATCAACTGGACGCGGTTTAGTGTAGGCATGTTCCCCTCGCTTTTATCTCGTGGCTTTTAGATGCTGTGTTACGTGTCATATGAGTCTCCTTTTTAATCTAAAAGAATATTGAATTGTGTCGAACAGGTTTATACTTTACGAAGATGCTTCTGTTTTCTCCACAGGCTTCGCTTCGCCTTCGGCAGGGATTCTCTTCAGAACGAGCATGCCTGTCTTCATTTCAGCGACGCTGTAGCCGGCAGGAAGGGCATCGAGAGCGCCTTCTTTGACTTCCCGTGCGAAGAAGAACATCTTGCCTCTTGAGTGCAGAAAATAAGTGGTTCCTTTTGAGTTAGTATGTGAATATGCCATTTTTTCTCCTTATGTCTAATTTGGTGGTCAAAGTGTAGAACAAAGTTTCTAGCCTGTCAAGTAGGAGAAAGGTATGAAAACGATAATTGGTCTAGACGAATTAAGAGCTTCTCGCCTCTCTCTCGCAGGGACGGTTGGTCTGGTCCCAACGATGGGATACCTTCACAAGGGGCATCTCTCTCTTATCCGCCTCGCAAAGTCTGAGTGCGACAACGTCATTGTGAGCATCTTCGTCAACCCGACCCAATTCGGGGCGAACGAGGATCTCTCGAAATATCCGCGTGACCTTGAGCGTGACTTGAGCCTGATAGAACCGCTCGGCGTGGATTTGGTTTGGACTCCCACAGCCGAGATCATGTATCCGACTGGCTACCAGACCTGGGTGGAGGTGGATGCGATCACTCGTCCACTGGAAGGCTCGATGCGGCCGACCCACTTCAAGGGTGTGACTACGGTTGTGGCAAAGCTGTTCAACGCTGTCCAGCCGCACAAGGCGTATTTCGGCCAGAAGGATGCTCAACAGGCGGCGGTCATCCGCCAGATGGTACGGGATTTGAATTTCCCAATTGACGTGATCGTTTGCCCCATCGTGCGTGAGGCGGACGGGCTGGCGATGTCGAGCCGCAATAAATATCTCGAAGGCGCTGACCGCAAAGCCGCGACGGTTTTGTTCCATGCGTTGAGTGCAGCGAAAGTGCTATACGAGAGTGGAGAGAGAAATGCGGAAGCGCTAAGAGGAAAGATGAAAGAAGTGCTTGAGAGCGAGCCGCGCGCAACGGTGCAATATGTTTCCTGTGCAGATTATGACTCTCTCGAAGAGTTGGATGTGGTGAAAGGAAAAGCCCTGCTTTCAATGGCGGTGGTTTTAGGAAAGACAAGGCTGATCGATAATTTTGTGCTCAATTAATCAAGTGTATAATTCAAATATGGCAACACCAGCGATATTTAAAGTTCAACCACTTAACCGTCGCAAACGGATTCCGATGAAGACAATTCGCGCGCTTTCCAAACATATCGCGAAAAACTTCGACCCGGAGCAGATTATTCTCTTCGGCTCACACGCTTATGGAAAGCCGACAGCCTTTAGCGACGTGGATATACTTGTGGTGATGGACACTCCAAAAGGGGAAATGGAAACCATCATCGAGATCATAGACTCTCTGCCCAACGTATTGTTCAGCGTGGATATTCTGGCGCGCTCTCGAAAAGTCATCAAGCATCGTCAATCCATCGGGGATAGATTTATGAATGAAATTATTACAAAAGGGAAAGTCTTGTATGCGCGAGATCGCTAAAGAGTGGGTTGTAAAGGCTGAGGAGGATTATGATTCAGCCGACACGCTTTTATATGGGCGCGAGTCTCCCATTGTTGCAACCGCATGTTTTCACTGCCAGCAATGTGCTGAAAAATACCTCAAAGCTTTTCTTGAAGAGCATAAGGTTGATTTTCCACGAAATCATGAACTTATTTCCCTGCTCAACCTATGTCTGGAAATAGATGAGGATTTTGAAACCCTTATCAAGGATTTGCGAAGGCTGGAGGGTTTTGCAGTTTCTGTGCGTTATCCTGGCGTGCATGTAAAATCAAAAACGGCTGAAGAGGCACTGCTCGCAGCAGGACGAGTGCGCGGCTTTGTGAGAAACAAGCTCGGAATCAAATAAAAGTAATTTTACTTATCCTGTGTTGCTGAGAAAAACAAGGTTGATCGATAATTTTGTGCTGGTATAGCTATGTGGTCAAGCAACAAAACTCGATTGCGCTACTGGCTCAATCTCACAGCGCTCATTATCCTCTCGTTTTCCCTCACATTTTTTATTCTCGTGATCTATTTCAGCAACCGCTGGGTGCAATCCTATCTTCATCCCGCGCGGACCATCTCAACGGGGAATTTGCTCAGGGAAAATAATATTCCCTTTCAGGAAATTGAATTAACAACCAAAGACGGGGTCAAACTTGCGGCTTGGTACACACCATCCCGGAACAGCGCGGTGATATTGGTCGCACATGGATACAACTCCAATCGCCCTGAAGATATTTATGTGATGTTCGCACAGCATGGTTACGGCGTATTAGCCTGGGATTTTCGCGCACATGGGCAAAGCGGCGGCGACATTTCCACGCTTGGATATTACGAACAACTCGATGTGGAAGCCGCACTGGATTATGCATTAGCCCAACCCAATGTAAATCACATCGGCGCGTGGGGTGGCTCAATGGGTGCGGCAACCGTTATTCTCACAGCTGCAAAGCGATCTGAAATTGAAGCGGTCGTAAGTGATAGTGCATATCCTTCCCTGGAAGACGTAATGAAACTCAACATCCCCATTAAATTCATGCAGCCATTCATGTTATTTTTTGGAGAACGGCTAAGTGGTTCTGAAATGGATCAAGTACGCCCAGTAGATGAGATCGCGAAGATCAGTCCGCGGGCTGTGCTTATCATTGACGGCTGGGAAGGTGGAGCAATTTTGATGAATTCACCGTATCGCCTATACGATGCGGCTGGCGAGCCAAAACAAGTTTGGGTGGAAAATGGAGTATCGCATTTGGGAACGTATGGGAATAATCCACAAGAGTATGAAAAACGGGTTATTGATTTTTTTGATGAGTATTTGTTAAATAAAAATCCCTGAAGGTCTTCAAGACCTTCAGGGATTGAACCTATAAAATTAACTTTACGGTCCCCACTTCATGTTCATTGCGAATGGAATGAGCGAGATGACTGGCTGGCCATCCGTGTAATACAAATCCACCCTGCCGCCCTGATACACATCCGGAATTGGCGCCATGGCTGCGAGCACAAAACTGGCATCTGGAGCCCAAAGGGATTCGTTCATTAATTCAAAAGTTTCGGGGCGCAGAGTGATTCGATTGGTAACACCATCCGCCGCGGAACGGACAAGCTGCAAGGGCGGACGGCTGGCGAATTCAGATGTGTTCGGCTGATTGGTAAAGAAATAATACAACTGTCCGTCGGGTGCGAGGTAGGGCGCATCGGCATAATTAAACGTGCCGTTGCCCGGGTCGCCGTTGATAAGCGTGGTAACCGCGCCGTTAGCTGCATCAATCCTCCACAAGCCGGGCACGAACATCCCCATATATGGATAAGCTGAATACAAAGCGGAACCATCGGCCGTCCATTCGGTATAGCCGCAGCAGATGAATGCGCCTGCGTCATTGCTCAAGCGGACAAGCGCGTTTCCATTTGGATAATAGATCGCGGCAGATGCGCCTTCGTAGTAACCTAGCGTGATGACCAGCTTACTGCCATCTGCGGTGTATTTTTCAGGCCAGTACATTTCACGCGGCACAAATAAACCGCCGCCAAGATCGTCGATGTCATTTTCAAGCACACGGTTGGACTGGCTTGAAATGATCGAATAAAAATTCAAGCCTTTATGTCCGAAGGCAATGGTTTGTCCATTGGGTGACCAGACAGGATTGGTGATGCTGGTCAGGAAGGGATTATTCTCATCACGCGGCCCGCCTTCCACGACCATGCTGCGGTTGCTGCCATCGGCGTTAACTGTCAGCAATTGATTATTGGACACATACGCCACACTTCCATCCACCAACGAAACATCATAGCCCTCCACTTTGGCGGGTTCAAAAGTTAACTGTGTAACGGTCTTGCCGTCTGTCTCAAGGCGATACACTTGCGCGAGACCGGCTCCGTCATTGTTGAGAAAATACATCGAATGCGGGAGCAGGCCAACGGTCGCAGGAGGAAGCGTTGCGCTGATCTCTGGCGCGGTCCCGGTCAGCGCCGCAAATGTCTCCGCGACGATTGTCTCCACATTGACAGGCGGAGCAGGCGTAATTCCTGCAGGAGGAAAGGCACAGGCCAGTATGGTCAGGATCAGGGATGCCAGCACAAAAAGAAAACGAATTTCCTTTTTCACATCACACCTGCTCAAAGTGGTTTACCGGGACAACAAATAATGTGGCACGTTTTTTATCGGCAGATGCGCTGTGCGTGGGCAGAGCATCGCGCACAACTTTAATGGCGGCATCCACCTGCGTGTCTTCCACGCCCAACAGCATGGTCACAACTCCGCTGCGCATAAAGCCGCCCGTGGATGCGACACGCGTCACGCGAAAATTTCCCGCTGTGAATGCCTGAGTTAAAGTATCCGCATCGTTATCCTGCACAATGATAATGATCATTTTCATGGTTTTTACTCCTAAACCCTAAAGGTCTTAAAGACCTTTAGGGTTTTGATTTAAATTTGTTCAAACCTTTCAACAGGTAAAGCGAACACGGTCGCGCCGCCCACGGTCACAGGGACAGGCGCGGGCATTGGCATGGGCGAGCCTTCGAGCGGAAGTGTTAAATATTCAATCCGCTGGCGGCAGGATTTTTGTAATGCCTCCAACGCTTCTTTTTCCTTTTCAACAGGCAGGCCGATCAGAAGCGTGGCATTGCGGCGTCCAAGGAATCCACCCGCGCTGGAAAGATAAGTCAGCGATGCGCCAATTCCCTGCAAGGCCTTGGTCGCTGTCTCAAGGTCTTGATCTTGAATGACGGCCATCAATAATAAATGGATCGGATTTTCCATACTGATTCTCCTTAGGATAAAAAAACGCTTCCTGCTTCGCTTTGAGCTGGTTCTGTTTCGAGGGTGTGTCGTTGCGAGAAGGGTGTTCTCCCCGACGAAGCAATCTCCTGTAAAGTTGGGGATTGCTCACCGCACTGGCGTACAGCGCAAGTGTCGGGCGAAAAACAAGAATGCCCTCGCAACGACATGATAAATGATTCTACCTTAATCAACCAATCGCGCGGATGGATTTTTATCCATCAATGCTTCATCCACTTCACCGATGAGTTGTGAATAAGTATCGTCTGTGATGACCCCATCGCGCAGCAGACCTGTCAACGCAGTACGCTGGGCGCGCAAGGCTTCACGATAAGCAGTATCGAGTTCCTCGGCTTCCACCTCTGGCTCGGAAGTCATCACTTGTTTAACCTCTTCCATCAACACATCGTTTTTCTTTTTCATCAGTGCGGACAATTTCTGCCAGGTGTGTTCAGAGATCATGCCTTCCTGGCTGCGTCTGCGAAGATAATCATAACTTGCGCGTCCCGCCACAAAACGCGCGTGACGAGATTCATATTCATCCTGCGCAAGTGAGCGGACAACCAGCTTTAACCGCTTCACCAGCCAGTCCATTGAAAAACCCTGTACCAGTAAAGTGAACAGCACCACGCCAAACGCCATCGCTTGTAAACGTCCGCGCTCGGCAGCGAAGATACCTTCCTCAGGCAGACTCAATGCCAGCGCAAGTGTGATCGCTCCGCGCAGTCCGCCCCAGAAAAGTACATGCTTCCACTTGGCAGATAATTCGCGCCTGAAAATGGAAAACCCGTATATGCTGACAATTCGCGCCGTCAATGCGGCAAGGATCGCCCACGCAATGGCCGACCAATTTTCAAAAAGGATATTCAGGTCAATTGTCAAACCGATAAGCAGGAAAATAAATGAGTTCGCGACAAAGGCCGCGTATTCCCAAAAGTTATACACAACCAATCGAGTGGATGCGGACATGGTTTGCTGACTTGTATTCCCGCTGATGATGCCAGCCGTCACCACAGCCAGCACCCCGCTCACGTGTAGATTCTCTGCCAGTAAATAGGAACCAAATGCCAGCGCGGTTGTGAGCGTGGTTTCAACCATCGGGTCATCAATGCGTTTAATGAATTGCGAAATGCTCAAGCCAAGGATCAATCCCACCACCACGCCGCCGCCTGCAACTGTCAGGAATTGAGTAATACTCTGCCTCAGGTCAAATCCGCCTTGAAGCGCGGAACTGAGCATAAGGCCGAACATCACAATCGCAGTGCCGTCGTTCAGCAGGCTTTCTGATTCAAGCAACACCTGCAAACGACGCGGCGCTCCCAGCCTGCGAAATAAAGCAACCACTGCAACGGGATCGGTCGCGGCAATGAGCGCGCCGAAAACCAGCGCGGCTTGCAAGGCAAGCCCCGTGCCCCAGGAGACGAGCCAGCCGACCAGTAATGTGGTCAACACAACACCTGGCACCGCCAGCAAAAGGATCAGGCCGAAGTCATGACGCAAATCGTCAATGCGGATGTGGAACGCGGCTTCAAAGACAAGCGGCGGCACAAGCAATAACATAATGATCTGCGGCGCGAACTTCACCTGCTGCGGATTCAATAACGTAATGGCGAGTCCGATAATGACAAGCCCCACTGTGTACGGAACGCGCAAACGCCGCGCAACAACGGCCACAACTGATGCGATCAGAAGCAGGATGACAATTATTTCTTCGATGAAGATAATATTTTCAGTGGTCATGATTTGAAATTTCCTGAAATTTTTATACCATGACTTTTATTGGCTGTGATTAATTCCATTTTAAAAAGAGACAGTCACCCGCTGCGCGAAGTGACTGTCTCTCGAAGAATTACTCATACAGGGAACGCGGACTTTTGTACTTTTCCAAATTATTCTGACAATAACCCTTAACGCGAATTCCGCTAAAGGGGCGAAAAACGCGAATTTTTTTGCGGAATTCGCTTTGTTCGCGAAATTCGCGTTAAAAAGGATTGTTAGTTTAATTTGTTAATCTGCAACAGTCCGCCATTTGCCGAAAAAGCGGACTGAAGTCCGCGTTCCGTTATGAAATTACATCTCAACAATACAAGGCTGTTCGTCTTTTACGATGGCGCTTTCCCCATTTGGAAATGTGACAACTGTTTGTTCCGCGGCGCGCACAACGGTGAGTCCTTTATATTTGATCGTGACAGGCCACGGGAATAAATTTTTGCCTTCGAGTTTTACTTTCGTGGCGGAAAGAATGGCCACGCCCAATGTCTGCATGAATAACCCCACTGGCACGAAACCGTTCAGTGAATTACGTTCGCCAATGCCTGCGCCAGTTTCCGCGTGATAGCGTTGATAAAAGGCGTGGTGCTGTTTTAAGTTTTGGATCACGGCGTTCATCAGATGCGCGGTCAGGCGCGTGGCTTCGGCGCGGAATCCATACGCGAGCAGGCCTTCGCCGATCAATTGATTCCACGGGAGGTGAACGCTCATCGAAACAGGGTCAGCTTCAGGTTCGGGGGAGAGCGGCAGTGAGGGCATTCCAAACGGGCGGTCAAACCGATCCGCCATCATCATGTTGCGTCCAATCATCGCGTTCGCCTGTTGTGTTTCAGGAACACCCGCCCAGAGCGGCAGCGCCAGCGTGATGTCTTCACCGCTGGTGTCGATCAGCTTGACAACGATCTTATCTTTTTCATCGAGGCCGGTCACGCTGACCCTGCCGATGCGCCTGAATAATTTCTGGGTCGTGGCCACCAATCCGCCGCTGCGCCATTGGAATTGATGCCCTAAAATAATTTCGGTTTCGCCTTTGGATTTGGTGAAGTATTCGCTGATCTCCACTTCGGGGCGCTTCGCGGCTGGACTTTGGGTCTGGATCTCGATCAACAAGCGGACTCCACTCTCGAACTCCGCCTTGGGACGCATGTTTCCGTTACCCTTTTTATGTGCGATCTCTTTGCCCGTTGAAACCAATCCCGTTTCGCGGTCGCGATAGGAATAAAAACTTTGGTTCGCATTCCAGCCGGCGATCAGGGATGTTTTGATCCTTTCAGCCTGTGACTGCACCAGCATGGTCTCTTCTTCATTCTTGCCGAGCTTCTTCGCGATCTTCACAATGGATTTTGCTTCGCGATATAAAAGCGCTTCCAATGAAGGGCTATGCACCAATGAAATATCCAGTCCCTGCGACCACGGATGCCAGACATCGAATAAAGGATTATCTTCAAAACCAGTTTGGAGAATGTGATCCCATTCCGGCACGCCGTCACGGTTGCGATCATGTTCAGGAGAGAACCACGCCCAGA
This sequence comes from Anaerolineales bacterium, assembly GCA_013140605.1. Classification (GTDB taxonomy): domain Bacteria; phylum Chloroflexota; class Anaerolineae; order Anaerolineales; family Villigracilaceae; genus Villigracilis. The sequence continues at coordinate 1,887 of JABFSL010000114.1, read as the reverse complement.
AGAATTTAATTAATTTTGGATACACATCCGCGAGAAAAGCATCATCCTGTGTGGCTTGATAATATTTCCATGCCAGGCTGGCGACCAAAGGCGCGGCGATCAATTTTCCGCGCTGTGCGGCGAGGCCAGGCTTGCTGTCCACGATGCCGTCCCCATTTTGTGTGGAGAGAAAATTGAGAACGAGATTTTTTGTGACCTGCGGCGCACCCTGCAAAATACTGGAAATATAGTAGGCATCCAGCGGGGTTTGTCCGTTCCATGAGGGGGCGTAATCTGTACCATCACCTTTGTGTGAAAAGCCATTGTCAATATGACGCGCATTCACAAAAGATGGATTGGGCAATTTTTCGCTGCCGCTGAAGAATAATCCGTGCGCGGCTTTTTGGCTGAAGGCTAATGCGGCATCCCAATCGGCGTCACCGGTGCGGATGTCTAAAACCTGCGAGGCGTCGAGCATTTCGATGCGCGTGCGTTCGGCTTCCCAGGGACGGGCGGCGCTGCGGCGCGCAAGTTCAAAGGATGCGGGGACTGTATCCAGAGCGGCTTCAGCGAAGGTGATCTGCCTCGTCGAACCGGGACCAAGTTCCAGTTCAAGCAGAAGCGAGGAATGCGGGCCGGGACCATGCTTGGGGCCGCCAGTCATAAAGATGACCGGCGCGATTCCGCTGGTCTGCCCCGCCAGAATATTTACCAATTGTTGTTGAGTGGGAATGATGGACTGGCCGTCCAAAGGAGCAAGCGCGGCGCACACTTCCAATTTGAGATTACGAGTGGCGTTGCTTTTGTTGGTAAGGATGACGCGCCCCGCAACCGCGTGGGATTCTGGAACCCAGAATTCGGTTGTGACGTTCAGGGCTTCGAGGGGAACAAAATCGAGGGTTAGGAAGTTTGGGTAGTAGCGGCGCAGTGACGGTTTGGAGACAAAAGTGTTAGGGTCTATCACCGAGTTATTGTTTTCAGTAAAGCGCAAAAAAAGGCGCATGGAGCGCGCGCGCAAACCGAAGGTTGTGTTAAGCGAAACGGCCGCGCGTTCCGCGTCAGCCGCGCCGATTTCCACTTCCCAAATATGGTCGTTGACGTAATCTGGTTTACACAAACGGGCGTCCGCCGCCAGAGAAAGATACAGCGGGTCGCCGAGACTTAAAGACCAATCGCGCATGGCGCATATTGTACGGGCGAAATGGCGGGAGGTCAAACGGGTATAATTTGATTGGGCAGTCTTATAGTCACTGGTCGCTAGTCGGCTGGTCGATTGCAATGACTACAAGACTAGCGACTATCAGACGAGGAGACTAATCATGGCTGGACTTTATTTTGAGGAATTTTCTGTCGGACAAAAAGTCGTCACTGCCGGGCGCACCATCAGTGAAGATGCGATCTTTTCCTTCGCAGGCCTGACAGGCGATTACAACCAGATCCACACAGACGCGGCTTTTGCCAGCAAAACCCAATTCGGCCAGCGCATCGCGCATGGATTATTGGGCATGTCCATTTCGGTGGGGCTGATCATGCAGACAGGTTTGCTCGAAGGAACGGTGCTCGCCTTCCGTGAGATCAACGAATGGAAATTCGTTAAACCGTTTTTGATCGGAGATACAGTCCACGCTGTTCTATCCATTGCCGAGATGAAAGCCCTGCCACGCATCGGCGGCGGCTCCTTGATCGCACAAGTGGAAGTCCGCAATCAGAATGATGAGATATGTCAACGCGGCAGTTTGAATTTACTGGTGTTGAGCAAGCCAAAATAAATACGTTCCGTCATTGCTTCGTCGCAATGACGGAAATTAGGTAGGTTTAAAAAATGAGCAACGAAGAAGATGACGACCGAATACGCCGAATACTAAGATCGGAGGAAGAGACTCAGGGCGTATATAACCCCACGCCTCC
>JABFSL010000038.1 GCA_013140605.1 Anaerolineales bacterium | reverse complement strand
CATTTCCTTCATCCCATAAGGGAAGCCATAATCTTCCATTTTTTCCATGAATGGATCGGGCGGAAAAGCCTCGGGACCAAGAACGCCCACGCCTTTCCACACACCGTGTTCGAGCAAGTCCATGGCGATCACTGCGCTGAAAGCGGTCTGCGCCACCACAGCCTGGCAGCCCCAAGCATCCATGCAGGCTTTGTTATCCGCCACCTGATACAGATATACCTGGCGCGGCTTGCCGTCTTTGATTCCCTTGACCCATGTGCCGGCGCAGGTCTTGCCAGACATCTTATCACCAAGGTGAGCGGGGTCGGGCAAACACGCCGCCACAACATCACGCGGAGCAACTTGCACGCCCTTAACTGTGATTTTCTCTTTGTTGTCGAGGCCGAGCATGTGCAAAGTTTTAAGCACGCCGATGAACTGGTCACCGAGACCATACTTGAACGTGGCGCGCTTTGTCTTTACCCAGCGCGGCATGAGCAGAACTTCTTCATGCTCCACATTGACAATTTCCACAGGGCCAATCTCGGGGAAGTCAAAGACTTCGGGCTCAGAGAACGGCGCGGTGGTAAACCATTTCCCATTTTCCCAGATCACAGGCGGATTGAGACACTCTTCGATGGTTGTCCAGATTGAGAAGTTGGGCGCAAACTCATAACCTTCAATGGAAATATTAGCGCCATCGCGGATGCCGAGTTCTTCGATCTCGTCAAAAAGATGGTCTGCGGCGTAACGAGCGAACACATCCGCCATGCCGGGCTCCACGCCAATGCCGACCAGCGCAAGTTGTTTTTTCTTTTTCCAGTCTTTGGCTTTGGCGAATTGATAATCGCCCAATTTGACTCCGCACTTGTTAAACGGGTCTTTCGCGTGCGGGGTGGACAAGGTCATCGCCATATCCATATAAGTTACGCCAGCATCAAAAGCGGCATCGAAGATCTGCTCGTTGAAGATCGGATCAACCGCGTTCATGATCATATCCACTTTGTATTTCTTTGCGAGTTTTACGATCTCAGATTTCTTGCTGGCATCAATGAATTCGACCGGGAAGCGCTTGTTCTGTCCAAGTTTCTTCTGCACTTCCTTTGCGCGCTTGACGTTGTAATCGGCAAGCACCATTTGCTCCATCCATGCGCGCGGCTTTGCGATCGCCGCAATTGCTTCACCAACCCCGCCCACACCAACTAACAAGACTTTCATGACGATCCATTCTCCGTTTGTTTTTTAACCCGCGACGATGCGAGTTAGATTATTGTGTAAACATTCCAAATATATGATCGGAAATAGTTCAGCCGCCGAGGACGGCGGCTGAAGCAGGTTGTATCATTAGTAACGGTCACGCGGCTTGTTCTGGCTATCAGGATTAAGAGTGATCATCAGAGACATTAAATACGCTTTGATAAACGTATCCCCCACTTTTTTGAACCTATGAACTAACGCTTTCATTTTTTCCTTTTGGTTGGCTCCGCAATCCTCAATGCTTGGGACGCAGACAAAGTTTGTATCGCTGAAGCAGGCACGAGGTCCGCTTGAAGCGAAATTTCTAAAAATAGATTTCCTTGACGATCTTCAAATGCATGAAGGATTCCGTATCCCGCACACCATCCACTGTGGAAAGTTTTTCGGTCATGAAACTTAGCAGTTCTTCATGGTCACGGCAAAAGACTTCGATCATGATGTCATATCGGCCGCTCAAAATCACGAGATAGACAACTTCCTTTAGCTCGGAAAGTTTTTCGGCAACTTGCATCAGCTTGCCGCCATCGGTGCGGATGCCGATCATCGCCATTTTGCGGACACCCATCATCAGCGGATTGGTGACCGCGACCACTTTGAGATATCCCAATTCGACAAGGCGATTGTATCTCTGGCGGATCATGCCTGGCGACACTTTGAGCTGTTCGGCGATCTGGGCAAATGCCACCCGACCGTCTTTTTGCAGAGCCTCGATAATATATAAATCTATAGTGTCGAGATTTTCTGGCTGACTTGTGCTGATTATGCTTTCCACACCTATATGTTATAACGATTTTGCATTATTGTCAATGGAATTATGATGATTTTGAATAAAACAGATAAACTCAACGATTATTGTATTAGCTATAATATACGGTAAATGTCACAAGTGCCTACACGAAGCACATTAAAACAAAAACCCCGACAGGCTTTCACCTGCCGGGGTAAGTATAGTATTTTCAAATTTCAGGGTTAGTTACCGCCCTTAACCTCAACCCAAATGTTATCGAAGAGCGGAGCGGCCTCACCCACATCTTCTATGCCGTGGCCGTTGGCAACTGCATCAGCCGGTGGATTGGTGATCGGCGAATTGATGTACGCATTGTAAACATCCACTTCGTTAGCCTTTGCATAATCCAAAGCGGCCTTGTTCGGATTTGTATATTGGAAGTCGCGAATGGTCAGCCAGAAGACATCGCCCTGCATGGTGTAGTTGAGCCAGGCATAGGCGGCATCGGCATGAGGAGCATCCTTGAGCATCACCCAGTTATCCTGCCAGAGGATTGCGCCCTCACTCGGGTAAACGTATTGAAAAGCTGGATTCTCCTGATTGGCAATAAAGGCCTCTCCAGTCCAAACCATGCCGAGGTCAACATCGCCAGCGATCAGGGCCGTCTTGGGGCTGTCGCTATCGAAGGCCTTGATGCTGGGAACCAACTCTGCAAGTTTGACTTTGGCCTCTTCAAGCTGAGCGGGATCGGTCGTGTTGGGATCGTATCCGAGGGTCAGCAAAGTCAGGCCGATGACAGCGCGCGAATCATCAAGGAAGATCATGCGCCCTGCATATTCGGGCTTCCACAGGTCTGCCCAGGATTGAGGAACATTTTCAACCGTATCAGTGTTCACGACGATCGCATCGGTGCCGGCAAGATATGGCAGGGTGTACACATTGCCCGGGTCAAAGGGTTTGTCCAACCAGGCCGGGTCAAAGCTGGACATATTCGGCAATTGAGCCTTGTCCAATTCCTGCAAGAGCTGGTTACGGATCATCAAACCAACGATGTAGTCGGTTGGCTGAACGAGATCGTAGGATGTCCCACCGGCAGAAACCTTTGCGTACATTTCTTCATTGCTGGAATATTCGTCACGATTGAGCGTAATCCCATAAACCAGTTCAAAACACTCAAGCATATCGGGAGGGAAATATTCCGTCCACACAAAGAGGTTTAACTGGGTGGAAGTAAGCTCCACACGAGGCGAAGGTTCAGGACAGACAAACCCTGAAGACGCAACCTTCTCGCCGCTATCAACAGCCTGGGTGGCATCCCCGCCGCCCCCGCAAGCCGCCAGCACCATGCTTGCCATAACAAGCAGTGCCAGCAATTTAAACAGATTCGATTTCTTCATTTCTTCCTCCAAGAAAAAAATAAGATGGTCTATTGGCTACGCATTCCAAACGAAATGCGGAATACCTGAACGAGTTGTCATTGCAGCATTCGCAATCATATTAGTGCTGCGGTTTCTGCTCCCGGTTTTGAAGGATCTGCAAAGCCATAACCGCTAAAAATACAACCAGGATCCAAACCGTGGAAAGCGCATTGACCTGCGGCGTAATGATACGCCTTAACAGACCGTAGACATAAATTGGCAGGGTTGTCGAACCCGGTCCATTTGTAAAGAATGTGATCACAAAATCATCCAACGATAATGTAAATGCCAATAACGCGCCAGACATAACGCCCGGCAGGATCATGGGAAATGTCACGCGGCGGAAAGTGGTCCATTCATTGGCGCCCAAGTCCATGGCGGCTTCTTCGTAGGATTTATCAAATCCCTGCAAGCGCGCCTGCACCACCAGAGTCACGAACGGAACCATAAATGCGATATGACTCACAGTCACCGTGGCAATACCCAGCGAGAGACGGGCATCTCCCACAAGGTTGAAGGCATTATTCGCCCAGCCAAACACCTGACTGAACAGCGTAAGAATGCCAATACCCATCACGATCTCTGGGATAACAATGGGAATGTAAAGTGAAAGCTGTGAGAACGGCTTCATCTTGAAGTTATAGCGCTGCAACGCCAGCGCGGACATTGTCCCAATGACTGTGGATATGATCGTCGCTACAAAGGCAATCTTCAGCGTATTCCCAGCCGCCTCAGCCACATCATTATTCTTGGCAAGATCGCAGTACCAATGGAACGGCCCGCACGGACTTGATTTCACAAGACTGCCATCCATCACCACGCGTTCACTAAACGCAGGAATGAATCCTTCAAAAGTCACGTTTGTGCGCGAGGCATTGAACGAGTACAGGATCAAGCCAACGATTGGAGCATATAAAAATATATAAACCAATACCGCGGCAATGATCACAAAGGGAGAACGGCGAAATGGGTTCATGCGACCACGATCTCCTCTCCAAATCCGAATTTACGCGTATAGAAATAAGTCACGATCAAAGTCATCACCATCAGGATCAGCGACGCGGCCGAGCCAAAGGTCGGGTCACGCGCATCCAGGAATTGACGCTGGATCAGGTTCCCCACCAGGATCACCTGCCTGCCTCCAAGAATATCAGACACAATGAATGTCCCCATAACAGGGATGAACACGAGGATCGTCCCAGCCACAACGCCCGGCATGGACAGCGGAAGTGTCACACGCAGGAACGTCTTGACAGCGTTCGCTCCCAAATCTGCGGCGGCTTCATACAAAGACGGCTCGATCTTCTCAAGCGAGGTATAGATCGGCAGGATCATGAATGGTAAAAATTCATACACCATACCCACCAGCACCGCACCGGGCGTATATAACATCTCCAGCGGCGTGAATGGAATGTTGAACAAATTCATCACCCAGCCGAGAATGATATTGATCGCGCCTTCCTTGCGCAGCAGCATCATCCACGCATATACGCGGATAACAAAATTCGTCCATAACGGAATCAAAACCATGAACAAATAAAAATTTCGTTGTTTCGGGTGGGCGCGCGCAATAAAATAAGCAAGCGGATACGCGAGGCCGATCACAAAGAACGTTGTATTGAAAGCCAGTGACAACGACCGCCCCAGAATATTCACATACAACGGGTCAAAGCATGAAGCCTGCCCATCGGGGCAATCTGTACTGTATCCAAACAGGCGGGTGTAATTATCAATAGTAAACGTATAGATTACACCGCCGTCGGGAGTGCGTTTTCCAAAACTCACGATCAAAGTGAGGATCAACGGAATGATCAATAAAACGAACAACCAAATCGTTGTCGGAAGCGCCAGAAACGTACCCTGAGCTGATTTACTTTCGCGGAGTCGCTGTAACATGGCTAATCCTTTTTCAACACAAGCGTATTCTCAGGCAGGAGCATCAGCCAAACTTCCTGCCCGACCGTATAGAAAGATTTCGGGTCGAGTCGCGAAATTCGGTTCTGTTCCCATATCTTTAATTTCGCCCCATGCGCATCCACAAAAACTTTCGTGTCCACACCAATATAAACCGTATTCGTTACAGTGGCGCGGAACATATTTTGATTGACAGCTTCCTTATCCGCAATGCGGATCTTCTCAGGGCGAATGCATACGTTGACTTCCTCGCCCTTGACAATTCCTTCTGAAATGGACATGCCAACCAACTCAGCATTCAAGCTGGGGATAAAGACACTCGCTTCATTACCTGAGATGGACTTGATCTTGCCTTCGAGGAAATTCGACTCCCCGATAAAGTCTGCCACGAACTTGTTGGATGGGCGTTCATACACTTCCACCGGCGTGCCCATTTGTTGAACCTTGCCCTTGCTCATCACGGCGATACGGTCAGACATGGTCAACGCTTCTTCCTGATCGTGCGTAACATAAATAAATGTAATGCCTAATTGCTGTTGAAGTGCCTTGAGCTCAAGCTGCATTTCTTTGCGAAGTTTCAAGTCTAACGCGCCAAGCGGCTCATCGAGCAGAAGAACATCGGGTGTTTTGACCAGTGCCCGGGCGAGAGCGACGCGCTGCTGCTGTCCACCGGAAAGCTGCTTGGGCTTGCGGCGATCCATCCCAGTAAGCTGAACCATCTCGAGGGCACGTCCGACTCGCTTTTTGATCTCATCGGCTCCTGCGCCTTCCATTTCCAAACCAAACGCCAGGTTTTGGTAGACGGTCAAATGCTGAAAAAGTGCATAGCTCTGAAAGACCGTATTCACCTTGCGCTGAAACGGAGGCGTATGCCCCATGGCCTTTCCCTCAATATACACCTCGCCTTCGGTCGGCCACTCAAATCCCGCGACCATCCGCAAGGATGTAGTCTTGCCGCACCCTGAAGAACCGAGCATGGAAAAGAACTCGCCGTTCTTGATCTGCATGGTCACATGATCCACGGCGGCCATTTCATTGCCTTCAGGTGTGATGAAACGTTTTACAACATCCCGCATTTCAACTGCAAATTCACTGGTCATCTATCTTCTCCATAGTGAGGGTATCTTATAAACCTGACAGGTTTCCACAAATCTCCAATCAATCGAACAAATTTTGATTCACAAAATCTCGACTAATCAGAGTCGTAATGAAACCTGTCAGGTCTGCTACATCGTCTTATTAATTTCCGTCAACACATCGCTCAAGCGGTCCAGCAGCATGTCCATTTGCTCCCGGGTAACAATAAGCGGCGGTTCAACGCGGATGGTTTGCGCACTGGTCAGCGTACCAGCGACAACTACATTCCGCTTGAATAATCCAGCCGCAACTTTGTAACCAATCTCAGGTGTCTTGAAATGCATGCCGATCAATAAACCTTTGCCCGTTATTTTCTCATAAATTTGCGGATATTGTGCAACGAATTTCTCCAAATTCGAGATCAGATAATTTCCTTTATCAGCGGCCTTTTCCCATAACCGCTCGCGCAACGTTACGTGGATCGCAGCAATCGCAGCGGAACATGCCAGTGCGCCGCCGCCCGTTGTAGTTGTATGCATGAATGGATTCGGATACATCATCGGCTGATAAATTTCCTCTGTCGTGCTCACCGCGCTGACAGGCATCACACCGCCGCCTAAAGATTTGGCAACCGTCAAAATATCAGGCACAACATTCCAATGTTCAACGCCCCACAACTTACCCGTGCGTCCCATTCCTGTTTGCACTTCATCTGCGATTAACAGCACGCCATACTTTTTCGTTGCGTCACGGATGCGCGGCCAGAAATCATCAGGCGGGACAATCGCGCCTGATTCACCCTGGATCGGCTCGAACATCACTGCCGCCACACCGATGCCAACTTTCTCGCAAATCTCAAGCTGCTTCTCAACCGCGTCTGCATCACCAAACGGGACGTGATAGACCTGCCCCGCATACATCGCTCCCATTGGCGCGCGGTAATCAGCCTTACCCATCAATGAAAGCGCGCCCATTGTTTTTCCATGGAACGCCCTCACCCCAACGATGAACGCTGTTTTGCCCGTATATAATTTTGCGATCTTCATCGCGGCTTCATTGGCTTCGGTCCCGCTTGCGGCGAACCAACTATATTTCAAATCGCCGGGCGTGATGCTGGCAAGAAGTTTTCCAAGCACGCCTCGCAGCGGGTCGATCAATTCCTGTGACGGCATCGGCGAGCGATCCAACTGTGCCTTCACTGCCCTCACCACATCAGGGTGACTCCAGCCCAAGTCCATCATGCCGTAGCCGCCAAGAAAATCCAAATACTCGCGGCCAAGCACATCCTTGAACACCGAGCCTGAGCCGCTCCATTCCACCGCGGCCCAATCACCTGCCTCAGTTACCGACTTGCGATACTCCAACCAGTTGCGGTTGTAATATTCCGCAAAATTATTTTTTGATTCATCAATGATCTTATACGCTTCTTCTTGTGTCGGAAACTCGTTCTTCTGGATCAAATCCAGCCAGCGCGATGAATAGTCCAATGCGTCTTCGTAATCTACGGTCATAAAATATCCTCAAATCCAAGTCGTTGCGAGGAGCGCTCTTGCTCTTTGCGACGAAGCAAGCTCCTCATAATTTAGGAGATTGCTTCGGGCGAAGAACATCGCCCTCGCAATGACGAGGAAATAAAACTTAAAACTTTCTCGTCCACTCTTTCGGCCAGCGTTCGACCACAACTTTTTTCTGCGTGAAAAATTCCACCGCGTCCATGCCCTGCCCGTGCATATCGCCGAAGAACGAATCCTTCCACCCGCTGAACGGGAAGAAAGCCATCGGCGCGGCAACGCCGATATTGATTCCAATGTTACCCGCATCGGCTTCATATCTGAATCTGCGCGCGGCATTTCCGCTGGATGTGAACAGACTGGCTTGGTTGCCATACTGTCCGCTGTTCACTAATTGGATGGCTTCGTCGATGGAATTTACGTGCATCAGGCTTAATACTGGCCCAAAGATTTCCGTCCTCGCGATCTCGCTTCCGGGCTGGACCTCAGACAGGATCGTCGGTCTGACGAAGAATCCACGCTCGTAGCCCTTCACCACCGTTCCGCGTCCATCCACGGGAACAGATGCTCCTTCCTTCGCACCGAGAGCGATCAACTGCTCCACGCGCTGCTGGGAAGCGCTGTTGATGACCGGCCCCATTTGAATGCCCGCATCCAGCCCGTAACCGACGGTTCTTGTCGCGGCGGCGTCACAAATTAATTCATTGAACATGTTGCGCGACTCACCCACCGTCACCGCAAGAGAAACTGCCAAACAGCGCTGACCAGCACACCCGAAGGCTGAGTCGGCGATGATCTTTGTCGCCATTTCCATATCCGCATCAGGCAAAATGATAACAGGGTTCTTCGCTCCGCCTTGCGCCTGAACACGCTTGCCATGCAATGCGGCTGTTGAATAAATATATTTCGCAACGTTGGTCGAGCCAACAAAAGTGATCGCGCGAATCGTAGGATGCTCAAGAATGCCATCCACGGTATCCTTCGCACCGTTGACCATATTGACCACGCCCTTCGGGAAGCCAACCTGCTCAATGAGCTTGAAAATGAACTGCATGGTCATCGGCACTTTTTCGGAAGGCTTCACGATATAGGTGTTGCCCGCCGCGAGCGCGTACGGCAGATACCAAAACACGATCATGCCAGGAAAGTTGAACGGCGCGATGGTGGCGCATACACCTACAGGCTGGCGGATCATGATCTCATCAATGCCAGGGGCGATGTCTTCCACGAATTCGCCCTTGCTCAAATGCGGCATTCCACAGGCGACTTCAATATTCTCGTACGCACGCACCATTTCGGCCTTGGCTTCTTCAAAAGTTTTACCCGCTTCGTTAGTAATGAGTTTTGCAATCTCATCACCATTCTCGCGCATCAAATTGCGGAGCTTGAACAAATACTGCACGCGATCATTGACAGGCACGCGACGCCACGAAACATAGGCTTCACTCGCAGCCTTGGCCGCCGCTTCCACATCCGCTTTTGTGCCGAGCGGAGTCTTCGCGATCACATCCCCCGTTGCAGGGTTGATGACATCAAAATAATCCTTGACTGTCGGCTTTACCCATTCGCCATTTATATAGTTTAAGATTTCCATTTTCACTCCTTTTTAAACACGAAGGGCACAAAGGCACTAAGGTTGGATGCACAGCGCAACCTGATGGCATTTCCAGATTTTCCTTTGTGTACTTCGTGTCCTTTGTGTTTAATTTACTTGCGTATCCATCAACTCAGCCAGCCCCTCATCAATCATTTTCAAGCCTTCATCCAATTGCTCCTTTGTGATGATCAGCGGCGGGACAATGAACAATACATTCTTGAAATTGAACACATACACACCGTTGGAAACCAGGAAGTTCTTGAGCGCAGTCAAATCCATTGGTTCTTTTGTAGTGCGGTTCTTGACTAATTCCATGGCGGTGAACAAGCCGATATAACGGACATCGCCAATGGAAGGGTGTTTCTTCTTCAAATCTTCGAGTTGTTCACCGAGATACGCGCCAACTTTTTTTGCGTTCTCGAATATCTTTTCTTCTTCATAGACTTCAATCGTAGCCAATGCAGTAGCACACGCCAACGCATGACCGTTATACGTCAAGCCAGCGGACAACATGTGGCTGTCGAAGTATTTTGCGATATGCTCGCGCACGATCACCGCACCAAGCGGCACATATCCAGAAGTGATGCCCTTTGCGGTGGTGATAATATCTGGGGTCACGTTCCAGTTATCTACGGCGAACCATTCACCTGTGCGTCCCCATCCGCTCATGACTTCATCTGAGATCAATACAATACCGTACTTGTCGCAAATCTCGCGCATGCGCGGCCAGTATTCATCGGGCGGGATGATGAGTCCGTTCGTACCTGTCACACCTTCAAGAATAATCGCGGCGATCTGATCTGGACCTTCGTGCTGAATCACCTCTTCGACATGACTGATACACTCGCGATGACAGGTATCCTTCGTCCAGCCAAACGGACAGCGATAGCAATATGGGTCAAGGAAATGAACAACACCGGATATCGCGGGTTCAGCGGGCAAACGACGGTAATCACCAGTGAGGGAAATCGCGCCGTGAGTCGCACCGTGATAGGAGCGATAGCGCGCCAAAATTTTATGTCTGCCTGTGAATTGACGCGCGATCTTGATCGCGTTCTCGTTTGCTTCCGCGCCGCCTAACGCGAAAAATGTTTTCTTTAAATCGCCCGAAGTGATCTCAGCAAGTTTTTTGCCGAGCAATCCGCGTGGTTCAGTAGCCATGCCCGGCGATACAAACGCCAAGATGGCGGCTTGATCTTGAATGGCTTTTACCACTTTTGGATGTTGATGCCCGATATTCTCATTGACCAACTGGGACGCAAAATCAAGATAACGTTTCCCATCTGCGTCCCAAAAATAGACACCCTCGGCCCTGGTGACGGGAATCGGATTCACCTGTCCCTGATTCGACCATGAGAAGAATGTATATTCCTTATTCATGTCAACGATTTCTTTGGATGTTAGTTTATTTGTCATGGCTACTCCTTGTTTTAAAGTCAAAGGTCAAAAGTCAACAGACCTTCGACTTTCGACCTTTGACTATCTTTTTACTTCCTTCACAATCTCCGCATATACATTCAGCGTCTCATCAATATCGGCGTCTGAATGCTCATAACACAGGAACCACGGCTCACGCGCGTCACGGTCTGGCATGACTCCGCGCGCAATGGCTTTATCTGCCAATTCGATATATAGGTCATGGTCACTCTTCGCCCATTCACGTTGACAGGTGAGAGAGTCTATATTTAATGAGAACGAGAACATTGCGGGATAGCCTGTCATGACGACAGGAATATCGTTCTCTTCGAAGATTTCCTTCAAGCCGTCCATCAGGCGTTTTCCGCGTTTTTCGATTGTCTTCAAAATCGGTTTGGATTTCAATAAACTCAAGGTGGCATAAGCACCCGCGATTCCAGGCTTGTTATTTGTATAAGTCCCGCCTTGCGCCACGCCCTGCCCAATAATGGACATGATCTCGCGCCTGCCGCCGAAGGCTGCCACAGGGTAACCGTTGCCCAAAGCTTTTGCATACGTGACCAGGTCAGGTTTGAGACTGTAGTATTCCTGTGCACCGCCGTTTGCGATTCGGAATCCAGTCTTTACTTCATCCAAAATAAAAACGCAGCCATGCTCTTCCGTTCGCTGGCGGATCAGTTCGAGGAATCCATCCTGCGGATTGATGGCCGCGCAATTGCCCTGACAGGGTTCAGTGATTACCGCCGCAATCTGCTCACCATACGAACGCATGACGCGCTCGAAGCCTTCGAAGTCGTTGAACGGAAGCGTGATGATAAATTCTCGCATTGCTTTTGGGATGCCAGACGAGCCAGGAATGGCAATGGGACTGCGGCGATTGCCATAAGATTCAACGGGTGCGTAGGTTGACCATAAGGCATGGTCATGCATCCCGTGATAATTACCTTCGAACTTTAGAATCAAATCGCGCCCGGTAAAGGCACGCGCAACACGGATGGCATGCATGGTGGCTTCGGTTCCAGAACAAGCCATGCGTACCATATCAATTGCGGGTGACATCTCGACGATCATCTCGGCAACTGCTACTTCCAATTCCCCTGTCATCGCGAAGAGCACGCCGTTCTTAATTTCATCAATTACTTTTTGATCGACCTCATCATAAGCGTGGCCTAAAATAATAGGCCCGAAGGCCATGCGATAATCGATATATTTTTTTCCGTCCACATCCCATAAATAGCTGCCTTTTGCTTTTTCCACATAAGGCGTGATGTCGTCACCCCAAAAGCGGAAATTTGAATTTACCCCCAGAGGCAAAACTTTCTGTGCGCGTTTCTGTAAAGATTGCGTCTTTGAACCGAACATAAATTAATTTCTCCTGTTGGATTAATTATTACCTGTATCGTCAATGAGTAAATTTTTTATGGAAATTGCGAATGGAAAATATATTTCCAGGTTATTAAATTATGCGGCACTATGTAGATGATGTGGCTTTACTTTCAGCAAGTTCTTTTGCGATCCGTTCCGGGACCCGCCACTGGTACACATCTTTGAGAATGATCGGCACGATGGAAGTGGTTGTCTTGCGGACCCCTGCCACTTTGCGGACGGTCTCCGTTACAAAATGATAGATCTCAGCCGTGTCTTTCGCAACAACTTGAATGCTAATATCGTTCTGACCAATACCGCAGGCTACATATGTGACATTCTCGAACACAGCCAGTTTCTTCGCCACTTCAAGGATCATATCTGATTCAACCTCCAGCCAGACATCAGCCTTGATGTTAAATCCGAGCGCTTCCGGGCTGACCACTGCACTGATCTGGATCACCCCATCATCGATCATGCGGTCAATGCGATAGCGGATCGACCGTTCTGAAATATCTCCCATGCGGCGGGATATTTCAGAAGCGGACATGCGGCCATCTTCAAGCAACAAATTGACGATTTTTATATCATTTATGTCAAATTCATACATAGGTTATCCATATTGTTTCCGAAAGTTACAATACAACTATACCTTACGGCCTTTTAGTCGTCAAGGGAAATGGTCAAAATCGCAAAACCTATGGCTTTCTCAAAGTAGCTTGACAAAACCGCAACATGTCGCCCTGAGCGAAGCAAAGGGTCACCACCACGGCTAAGAGACTCTTCAGTCGCGGCGAACACGCTCCTTCAGAGCGACATAAATCGGACTTTGAGAAAGCCATATCTAAATGGCAAAACCAATGTCACCTACCCAACCAAAGTTAATTCGAGTATTATGCTCGCCTACCATAAAACAATTCTTCAAAGTAATTGAGGCCACCCAACTGATGACACTCATTCAATTTAACGAAATTCAAAACGGTTCCAAAATAATAAAAGCCAAAGAATTACAGATCAAATTACCGTCAACACCAGTACAGTATTATCGGCACGGATGGCAATCCTGGTCGCTGGCGGCGTGGACAAATCTAAAGCCCCTGCCCATACAAAAACCTGCCATCTTTCATCCTTTACAAATGAATGCAGAATTTGCTTATGACAAGAATCCCAACGGTTCATGGCTGGGCGCAGTGGAGTTTGCGGATGGAAACATACTTTTGCTTGGCGCGCTTGCCACAGACTCACATGTGTTTCTCGTCGAGGATCAATTATCAGGGCGGTATGAGGCGGATGCCGGGGAGTGGTTCATTGCTTATGGGCAGGAAGATGCCGTCTTCGCTGAGTATGCCGAACGGTTGGGGAATCATCTTGGAAAAATAAAAAAGAATCACGCGCCGCGTGTATGGTGCTCATGGTACAGCCTGTATACAACCATTGATGAAATTATTTTGGATAAAATTTTTGACGGTCTCAACGATCTGCCTTTCGACGTTTTGCAAGTGGACGATGGCTGGCAGGTCAGCATTGGCGATTGGGAAGTGAATGAAAAATTTCCATCGGGGATGAACGCGCTGGCAGATCGGATCAAATCGACGGGACGAAAAGCGGGCATGTGGCTCGCGCCTTTGATCGCTGTTAAATCATCACGATTGGTTCGTGAACATCCCGATTGGTTTTTACATGATGGGCGCGGAGGATTCACCTCGGCGGGATTCAACTGGGGCGAACATTTATACGCGCTCGATACCACGCATCCTGACGTAAGCTCATGGCTGGTTGCCCTCATGAAGCAGGTCCGCGCCTGGGGCTTTGACTATCTCAAACTGGACTTTTTATATGGGGGCGCGTTGAAGGGAAAACGCTACAAGGACATGCCGCGTGAAGCCGCGTACCGCGAGTCATTGCGCCTGATGCGGGAAGCCATGGGCGCGGACGCATTCTTCCTGACTTGCGGCACACCCATTCTGCCCGCCATCGGGCTATGTGACGCGATACGGGTCGGGCCTGACGTTTCGAATGTGTGGGAAAGTTATCGCGATGCGAACCTGTTATACAACCCGTCTGTACCAGGCACAAGGAATGCGATACGCACTTCGCTTAACAGGTTATGGCTGCAACCGTTGGTACACGTTGACCCTGATATCGCATATTTTGAAACGAAGGAAAACAAGCTCTCGCAGGAACACAGAAAATTATTGCAAGACCTTGCGCTGGTTTGCAAATTCAAAGCGACTTCAGGCCTGCCGCAGTGGTTCACGCCCGAGGAACGCGAACAGTTAAGAAGCTTTTTGGCAGAAGATCCAAAGATCGAAAAAACGGGACGATATACCTTCCGCGTTGACGAACGAGTGGTGGATTTCACACCCGCCATGTCTTTGCCGCGCGAACCCAAAGGATTGGAACATTTGTGGGCGGAGTTTTTAGGCTGGCTGGGAAATATTCCTTTTGTATTGTTGATCTTTAAGGGACGCGATGATAGGGCTTTGCGGAAGAGAAGGTCAAGTTTGTAGAGGCTTGACCGCCTGTTTTTTGGTGACAAATGACAGATGACTCAAGAGGTGATTATCTGTAAAATATCAAGGATTGACTAGACAGTACTGGTTTTAATCTTTCACCGCCTAACATCCTAAATGAATTAGGCGATTAGACGGAACACGCCGTCTATAGTCAGTTATACGGATAGTGGCAGTATAAACACTAGTTAGCCTGCAAAACCAAATCATTATCTAGTGAGGGATAATGTCTAAACCTTCAGAGCATACAAAAAGAACTGCTAAATTTACAAGAAAATTAAAACAAAAAGATATTTACGATTGGATAATGATGAATGGGTATTATCCAGAAAGTTATGTCTTACCGCCTTGTTTTAATGTCACCCGTTATCCAAAGTATGGGAAAAAATACTTTACGATTAGCTCAAAGGGCAATTACTCTCCTAGAAGTTCATACTTAGCCCAAATACATTTTCCAAAAAGCAATCTTGCTGATAGAACATTCAGTATTATTGATCCAGAGATTCACTGTGATATTGCTTACGAAATTGCACGTAACTGGAAAAAAATATTAAGAATAATCTTTAATTCAAAAAACCTTGTTCATTCTTACAGTTTTCCTATTCCAGTGGATACAAATCAACCTGGCTCTATCGGAAAACTCCGAAGTGGAAGAATGATTTATGAGTTTATAGAAATGGCAGAAAACGACGTTTCGTCAGAGTCTTTTCAGTATGCATATCTTGTGAAGGCTGACATCAAAAGCTTTTATCCTTCTGTTTACACTCACTCTTTATCATGGGCATTTCATGGCAAATCATATATCCGAGCAAAAAAAAGAAGGCATGACTATAACCAAGTCGGAAACAGAATCGACAGACTATTTCAACGTTCTAACGATGACCATACTAATGGTGTCGCAATTGGACCTTCTGTTTCAGATGTTATTACTGAATTGCTTCTTGCCCGTGTAGATACTTTGTTTTCAAAATCTCTTAATTCTCCAGAGAAGTATTTAGCAGTACGATTCAAGGATGATTATCGAATTCTCTGCCAATCAGAAAGTGATGCAAAATTTATCATTAAGTGTCTTCAAAATGCTCTAAGAGAATACGACCTTGACTTAAGTGCAGAAAAAACCACCATCGACAGGCTTCCTGATGGCTTGTTTAGACCTTGGGTGTCAAAGTACCATGCTGCCAACCCTAAGCCAAAAGAGGAATATACTTACAAACAATTCAAGGAAGTTTACTTATCAGTTATTGCAACTGACAGAGAATTCCCTGGAACAGGCATTGTTGACCGTTTCTTAGCAGATATAGTAACAAAAGACTATAAGCCAAATTTTGCTATCAGTAAAAAAACTGTCCCAAACATTATCAGCCTGCTAATGATGCTTGCTACTCTTAGAATAAAGTCATTTCCAAAAATCCTCGGCGTTATTGAGGCTATAATGCGTTCAGCAAACACTGTATGGTATACAGACCAAATCGGAAAATATCTGGCAAATTATCTTCATGCTTTAGCATCCAACGAAAGAGATAATCGCTATCAAATAATTTGGATACTATATTTCTTAAAAAGCAACAAAATGGAGCAGTTTATCGTAAAGAAATATGCCTTCAAAGATCCTCTTGTTAAATCTATTCAATCCAATCGAAATAATTTATTCGGTAAGTGCAAAGACTTCAAACTTTTTACTGGCATTAAAACCATCGCAAAAAATAAAACCCTTCTTGAACACCTTGATGTCTTCTCACCACAGTAGCAGGCTACCGATTAACAGCAGTGTCAAGAGATAAGCACACTGAAACTGAAAATTGATCTCAAAATGAAAAATGGCTCTGAATGGGAAATATTTGGAGCTGTTTTTTTGTTCCCCTGTTGTCAGATTCTCCACACAGAGACAACAAAACGTGCAGCTGATACTGGAAATTCTGCGGCACGCTTCGCGTCAAGCATTTCGCGTACACGTGGCTTCAAGTTTGTTCTGTTCCCAAGCAGAGTCCACGCCCGCTTCAGCGCTAGTCAACGCAAACTGTTGCATTTTTTACTGATAAAATCATAGCCGAACTGGAATAAAACCTAAAATCGCTTGGTCGCTAGTTCGAATCCAACCTGGCCCACTTTTCCCCCATTTTTAATGTAAGAACGTGCCAAATAAGGTTCCGAAACAGTCACAGGAAGTTAGAAAATGAACCTAAAGGGATCATACAAATCTTTACGTAACAACTCAAAAGCTGCTATTCTTGCGGCTATAGAGATATATAACAAACCACAAATTCAATATCGAGATGAATGCTTTACAATTCTTTTAGTAAATGCATGGGAATTGTTACTCAAGGCGATTTTATCCAAAAATAATCAACATATTTACTACAATAAAAAAAGAAGTGAACCCTACCGAACATTGTCAATTCAAGATGCACTTCTAAAAGCCAAGAGTTTTTTTCCTTCAAATATTCAATATGAACCAGTGGCGCAAAACATAAGCATGCTGGTAACTTACAGAAATAACGCCATTCATTTTTATAACCAATATGGATTTGGCATAATCATTTACGGGCTTGCCCAAACTAGTATTATTAATTTCAAAGATTTAATGCGCGGGGTGTTTAAATATGACATTTCTAATGAAATGGCTATAAGTCTATTGCCTCTTTCATTTGGAACACGACCCGATCCCATTCAATTTTTGCAACAAGCTAAAGTAGATGCCCCCAAAAACAAGGCTGTTGCTCAATTTATTAAAGAAGTATCTCAAGTCACACGACAACTTGAAACACAACACCTTGATACTGGTAGATTTCTAACAGTTTTTACAGTAAGCCTTCAATCAGTCAAAAAGGTATCGTCAGCTGATGTAGTAGTTGCCGTCAAAGGTGTACAGGATGATGGTGCAGAACCTTTGATTATTGAACGATCTGTAGACCCTAATATTTCTCATCCATTGAGGGCAAAAGATGTTGCTGAAAAAGTAGGCGCATTAGTGTCTGGAATAAAATTTACTACTTATACTTTTCAAGCTATTGTCTGGAAAAACGATATAAAAAACAAACCGCATTTATATTGGCAGTCAACTCGAGGAGAAATCACACGATATTCTCTTGAAGTTCCTTCTATTATGAAGAACTTGACGAAAGAAGAAATTGAATTAGCTCTACTTGACTATAAAGAACATCAACGTAAAGTTAGATTTCATAAGGGATGAGGAAATTAAGCATTTTTCTGGCTTCGAGTTTTCTCTGCTCCCGAACACTTAAAAAAGTAGTCCAACTAATAAAAACGACCCTCACGGGTCGCTTTTATTTATCCCAACAATTCTTCCGTCTTGGCCGCCATGATGAAATCATTTTTGTGCAGGCCCTTGATCTTATGGGTCCACCACTGGACAGTAACCCTGCCCCACTCGGTGATGATGAGCGGATGATGTCCCTGCTCTTCGGCGATCACACCGATCTTGTCCGTGAATTCAATTGCCTCGACAAAGTTCTTGAGTTTAAATACACGTTCAAGCCGTTTGACTCCGTCCACTTCTTTGACCTGCCAGCCAATCACATGCAACAGCAAATCTTCAATTTCGGCGTCGGTCAAAGTCGGCTCGCCGCCGCGACAGGCAACACATTGTCCAGCCGCTAAGTTAATCATTGAGCACTTCCTTTCAAAATACATTCCAACATATAAGAAGCGGACTTCAGTCCGCTAATAATATTTCGGCCAGCTTCTCCAAATCTTTTACCGAATCCAATTTTATGCGCAGAACCCGCCTGCCCGCCGCAATCAACGCTTCGTAATCGCCCAACGCTTGTGCGCGGATGAGCGTGCCAAAGGTCATGCCTTGGGTTGGAATTTCAAAGTCATTCGCGGCATCGTACACGACCTGAATGAATAATCCCTTGTTGGGGCCTCCTTTGTGGAACTGTCCCGTAGAATGTTGGAAGCGCGGCCCAAACCCAGCAGACACGGCGCACTTCGTCTTTTCGCGAATGGCAACTCGCAAGGCCTGCAGAGCATCCACAGTTTCCTTGTTGCGCGGGATATAAGCGTTGATGGTGAAGAACTCTCCCGCTTGTGCGGCAGAAATCAATTTATCCAGCACAGGCTTCACATCGCTGAGGTTTACCAAATCCACATCAGCCAGCTTGCCAGTCTTTTGATAATCGGTGATCTTCGCAATCGTCCGCAGTTTGCTATCCTGCACATCGGGCTGGTCGAATGCGTTGATTCCCAAAATATGGCACATCACCGAAACCGCGATCTCCCAACGGAAGAATTCCGCGCCCACATCGTAGGGATTGGTAATTGGTAATTCGATTAAAGGGAAACCAGCATTTTTTATAGCCGCGACACCTGCATCCAATTCACCGTTATTTCGCAGATAGACAAACAGGCGGTCATTGCCATACATTTCGGGCGCGGCGAGCGGCTCGATTGGAACGGGAAGCATTCCCTTGCCATGTTTGCCGCTGGACTCAGCGATGACCTGCTCGATCCAACCTGCAAAAGCGGATACAGGCGCATCACTCAAAACTGTGAGCTTGTCTCTGCCTGCGAGAGCAGACTCAGCCAGTAGAGCGCCCAGCGCAAAGCCAGCGCTGCGATTATCCCTTGAAATCTTTTGAATCTTCTCAGCGGAATTCAATAACCTCGGAATATCCATGCCGAGCAAGGCCGCAGGGACAAGACCGAAATCGGTCAACGCGGAGAAACGTCCGCCCACGTTGGGATCAGCGTTAAATACTTTTCTGAATCCGCGATCTTTTGCGAGCTTCTCAAGAGATGTGCCTGGGTCGGTTGTGACCACAAAGCGCGAGCCATCACCTTTGCTCAGTTCCCAGAAATAATCAAAAGCTGCGAGCAATTCAGCAGTGCCGCCTGATTTACTGGCGAGAATGTACAGCGATTTATCGGGCGGATAATTTTCTGCGGCCAAAGCAACCTGTTCTGGATCGGTTGAATCAAGAATGGCGAGGCTCAACTTCGCTTCGATATTTGCGGCGGCGAGTAATGAACTCAACACTTCGGCGGTCAACGACGAACCGCCCATGCCGATCACGAGGACACGGTCAATGCCTTCGTCGTGAATTTGTTTTGCAAAGGATAAATATCCATCAAGGCGTGTGCGCGCATCTTCGATGGAGTGCAGCCAGCCGAGTCTAATCTTGACTTCGTTCCAGCCAGCCGCATCATCTTCTGTCGCCCAGAGCGTCGGGTCATGCGACCAGACACGGGCGGCGACAGAGTCCGCTTCCAGCGTGGATAAACGCCTGGCGACAGAATCAGCTAAAGGTCCAAGAGAAGAAGCGGCGTTCTTCCTTCTATCCTCAACCACATCCAGCAAGACCTTGAACGCATCCGCAAAAGATTTGACGCCTTCCTCTTCCAATTCCTGAGTCACTTGATTCATGGAAATTCCAACAGCCTCAAGATCAGCCAATTGAATTTTAGATTCATCAAGTCCGCGCGTGATGGTGATGGCGGCATTGCCGTGATCGCGGAACGCATCGATCGTGGCGGGCGGAACGGTATTGACAGTATCGGGGCCGATGAGATTGTCCACATAAACCGTATCGGAGTAGGCGGGATTCTTCGTACCCGTCGAAGCCCAAAGCGGACGCTGTGCGCGGGCACTGAAACGAGCCTTGAGCGTTGCAAAACGCGCAGATGTAAAAGTTTCTTCAAAGGCATGATAGGCAAGTTTGGCATTCGCAATCGCGGCCTTGCCAAGCAGGTTTGAATCTTTCGGAAGGCGCGGATCAATTTTGGTATCCACACGCGAAACAAAGAAAGACGCGACAGACGCAATTTGATTGATGGGAAGGTTTTGCGCGGCGCGGTCTTCAAGGCCCGAAAGATAGGCATCCATCACTTCGGCATATCTTTCAAGCGAAAAGATCAACGTTACATTTATATTGATGCCCGCCGCAATGGATTTTCGAATGGCGGGAATTCCCTCTTTGGTGGCGGGAATCTTCACCATCAGGTTCGGGCGGTTGACGCGCTCCCAAAGTTCCTTGGCCTGCTTCGCTGTGCCTTCCGTATCATTTGCAAGATACGGGCTGACCTCAAGACTCACGTATCCATCGCCGCCTTTGGTCTCATCATACAACGGGCGGAAGAGATCGCAGCCTTCCTGAATATCTTCAATGGCTAATTGCCAGAAAATCTTTTCGGCATCCCAGCCTGACCATGCCAGCGGAATTAATGCGGCGTCGTAATCGTTCGTCTTTGCAATTGCATTTTGAAAAATGGTCGGGTTCGAGGTCACACCGCGAATATCACCGCGCTCAATCATGGCTTTGAGTTCGCCGTTTTCAAGAAGTTTTCTTTGGATGTTGTCGTACCAGAGGGATTGACCGAGGCTCGTTAATTTCTTGATTGATTCTGACATTATAAAGATAGCTCCTTTAGAAATAAGTGCGTAATTGGTAAATTACGAATTACTGTAAGTTAACTCAAAACACTGTGTCGCTCTCCCAAAGAACAACGGGACGATGTGAGGGAGCGCGTTCTTCGCGACCGACACTTGCGCCGCACTGCGTTTGTTGCAGTGCAGGTGAGAGTCTCTTACTTTTTGGGTAGAGACCCTTCGCTTCGCTCAGGGCGACATTTTTGAGGTTGTTTCTAATTACCATCTTCCATCTTCTTAATTTTATTTACACGCTTTGCAAATCTTTCGCCGCCCTTTTCAGCCCCAAGGTACTTTGCGTTCAAAAATGCAGGGATCAGAACTTTTACCAATTCAGGTCCGATCACCCGCCCGCCGAGACAAAGCACATTCATCGCGTCATGCGCAACACCTTGCGCAGCAGAATATGTATCGTGGCAGATCGAAGCGTAAACGCCCTTCATTTTATTTGCCGCGATCGCCGCGCCAATGCCAGAACCGCAAATTAAAATTCCGCGTTCAGCTTCGCCGCTCTGGATCTTCTCGCCAACTTTTTTCGTGAAATCGGGAAAGTCCACTGCGTCCGCGCTGAACGTGCCGACATCAATTACTTCGTGACCAGCGGCCTGCACGGATTCGATCACAATCTCTTTAAGCGGGAATCCGCCATGGTCGCAACCAACTGCAATTTTCATTTCTACTCCTAAAACGATTCAAACACGAAGGGCACAAAGTACACAAAGGATTAATCTGTCGCGCAAACCACCTTCGTGCCCATTGTATCCTTTGTGTTTAAAGCTCTTTCGCCTTCGCAACTACATTTTCAACCGTGAAGCCAAGTTTTTCAAAGATGACCTTTGCTGGAGCGGATGCGCCATATCGTTCAATGCTGATGACGGACCGCGCGTATCTCTCCCAGCCGATACCTGCTCCCGCTTCGACAGCGAGTCGCTTCTGGATGTTTTTCGGCAACACAGACTCGCGATAGGCTTCATCCTGTTTCTCGAACAGTTCCCAGCTTGGGAAGGAAACCACACGCACGCTTTTGCCTTCATCCGCAAGTTTTTGCGCGGATTCAAGAATGAGACCTACTTCCGAACCAGATGCCATCAAAATTATTTCAGGCGTTCCGAAATCCTTTAGTACATACGCGCCTTTTTCAACAGTTGGAAGGTTTGAAAGTTCAAAGGTTGGAACGTTCTGACGAGTCAAGGCAAGCACGGTCGGCCCGTTGCGGCGTTCAATAGCAACCTTCCACGCCTGGACAGTTTCGTTCGCATCAGCGGGACGAATGACAACCAGGTTTGGAATGATGCGCAGCGAAGTCAATTGCTCAATTGGCTGATGTGTGGGGCCGTCTTCGCCAAGACCAACACTGTCATGGGTAAAAATAAAAATGGAGGGATAATGCGACAAAGCCGCTAAACGTATCGTAGCCCGCATGTAATCTGCAAAGACAAGGAATGTAGCGCCGTAGGGAATCACGCCGCCAAAGACAGACATTCCATTTACGACAGAACCCATAACATGCTCACGCACGCCAAAGTGGAAGTTACGTCCCTGATAAGAGTCTTTTTGAAAGGCAGGGCTTCCATCAATTTTGGTGTTGTTCGAGGGAGCCAAATCGGCAGAACCGCCGATCAACTCGGGAAGTTTCGGCGCAATTGCGTTGATGGTTTTTCCTGAAGCCACGCGGGTCCCCATTCCCTTCGCATCCGTTGGGAAAGTCGGCAAAGCGGATTCCCAATCGTTCGGCAATTCGCCATTCAAACGCCGCTGTAACTCCGCCCCCAAGGCTGGAAACAGCCGCACGAATCCATCGAAACGTGTCTTCCAATCGAATTCGAGTTCACGGCCGTGATCCACAGCTTCGTGATAAAACTCAAGAACATCATCAGGGATAAAGAAGAGCGGCTCTTTCGGCCAGCCAAGGTTATCCTTCGCGGCATTGAGTTCCTCATCACCGAGCGGCTCGCCATGCGCTTTGGATGTGCCTTGTCGATTCGGCGCGCCGAATCCAATCGTGGTGCGGCACATAATAATGGACGGGCGCGGGTCGGCCTTCGCTTCCTGAATCAGTTTATCAATCACATCCACATCATTGCCGTCTTCGACCATCAAGACCTGCCAGCCATAGGAGCGGAATCTCGCGGCGCGGTCTTCTGTGAATGCCAGATCTGTTGAACCATCAATGGAGATATGGTTGTCATCATAGAGATAGATCAAGCGTCCCAGAGATAAATGCCCCGCGAGTGATGCGGCTTCTGAAGTCACGCCTTCCATCAAGTCACCGTCTGTGACAATGGCGTAGATGAACGGGTCAATGATTTCATGTCCGCGCTGATTGAAGATTGCGGCAAGGTGCGAGGCGGCAATTGCCATGCCAACTCCATTTGCGAAGCCCTGTCCCAACGGCCCGGTGGTGACTTCCACGCCGGGGGTCAATCCATATTCAGGATGGCCGGGGGTAATGCTTCCCCATTGACGGAAGTTCTTGAGATCATCGAGCGAAACATCATAGCCGGTGACATGAAGCAGGGAATATAACAACATAGAGCCATGTCCACCAGAGAGGATGAAACGGTCACGTCCCGCCCATTTTGGGTTGCGGGGGTTGTGGCGCAGGTGGCGCGTCCAGATGGTATATGCCATTGCGGCGGTACCCATTGGCAGTCCGGGGTGACCCGAGTTGGCCTTCTGCACACCATCCGCAGATAAAAATCGAAGTGTATTGATCGCGCGAGTTTGAAGATCAGGTGACATAATTGTCCTTATAAAAAATTTTTTATTTATTTTACCAAACGATGAATTAAAACCCTGATAGCAAGGAATGGAAATCTTCACAAGTCAATTCATGGTATTAGTCGGAAATAAATTTACAAAGTTATGCTTTTGGCCGCTTGCACATATGAGAGTTTGCTAATACTTCTCTTTTAGTTCCTTCTCAGGCAATGTGATCTGTCCTTCTTTTGCATCCCCGATCATGGATATATTCTCGGCTTTATGCACCGACAGCCAAGCAGTATATGCCGCGACAAGCGCATCGAGTTGTTCTGGTGAATACAATAGCTCCATCGGCCAAATGCCCTTGGAAAGCTTATAACGTGTTATCTCTTCAAAGAAATCCATCGGATCTTTAATACGGATGCCGCGCTCGTACAAGATCAACTGCCGCTGTAATCTTCCTTCCAATGAAGGCTTTGATAGCGGAGCGCTGCCAGCCAGCACACAATAACATGCGTGTGAATGCGTTTCCAGCAATTGATAATTCAACTCTTTTCCAGAAATCTTTTCAAACCCCATCTTCTCAAGTTTTCGATACAGTTCAAAACCCGCCTGCACCCAGGCGGGACAAAGCGCCGCGCTGGCGGAAGTCCCTGAAACAGCAATGCCGTGTGCGCGTAATTCATACTCCGCCATGCGCAACTCCGCACCGCGGACCTGATGCGGGGTCAGCATTTCCTTTTTGAGTCTGGTACGCACCAACCCGCGATTGACACCCGAGGGAGCATTGACCGCCACCGTGGCGGACTGCTGACCCGCAAGGAACGCGGTTACATCCTCCATTTCGCCGTCCGCAAGCGCGAGAAGATTTAAGTCTCGGTCCAATGCGGCGTAGGTAAAGGATTTGCGTCCAGAAGTGGGGTCAATGCCAATAAAGGCTGAGTCAGTGAAAAGCATAAGTAAGTTATCAAGGATACAAGTAGACAGGTATATGAAAACAAATATATTTTACACCCCATTTCATGTATACTCGAAAAACCATGCAAAAAAACCAACGAATCATCTTTTATATTCTTATCCTTATCGCGGGCGCATCATGGATCGCCCTCAATACCGATAAAACTGGCGCATCCACAGCAGGCAGAATCCCCGCGCCACAGGCAGGGTTTACCGCCCCCGATTTCACGCTCATGACCCCAGATGGCGAATCGTACACGCTTTCAAATTTACGCGGACAAGCCGTACTGGTAAATCTTTGGGCTACCTGGTGCCCGCCCTGCCGCGCAGAAATGCCTGCCATCGAAAAAATGTATCAGGAATACAAAGACCAGGGCTTTGTCGTTCTCGCAATTGACATGACCTATCAGGACGATCCTTTTGCAGTTGTGCCCTTCGTTAAAGAATTTAATCTCACCTTCCCCATTCTGCTCGAAGAAACAGGCGACGTTGCCTCTGCCTATCAATTGCGCTCACTGCCATCCTCCTTCTTCATCAATCGCAATGGCATCATCTCGGAAGTTGTCATAGGCGGCCCCATGTCCGAAGCGCTGCTTCGCACAAGAATTGAAGAGATCCTAAAATAATATGCTCACTTTATTTCGCAATCTTTTCTCCCCGCCCCGTCACATGATCCTGCTCGTTATCGCGGCATGGATCGGCCTCACACTTGCTGAAAAACGTGCCGAACGCCACGGCATCAGCAAGGAAAATATCAACAATGTCATTTTCTATGGTCTGATCGCGTTCGTTGTCGGCGGCCGAATTTCATTTGTACTTCAAAATACTCCCGCTTTCCTCAAAAGCCCGCTGGGTATCCTCTCCATCAACCCTGATATTTTCGATCCGCTCGGCGCGATGGCAGTTGCGCTTATCGTGACATTTATTTACGGTCAACGAAGCGGGCTTTCCCTCTGGCCCACCCTCGACGTGCTCACGCCATTCTTTGCGATCATTTCCATTGGAATGGGATTGAGTCATCTCGCGGCAGGCACTGCATTTGGAAAGGAAACTGATTTATTGTGGGGAATCAATTTATGGAATGCCACGCGGCATCCGACTCAAATCTACGAGACTCTCGCCTCTTTCTTAATCTTTGGCTTGATCTGGTTCAAAACGCAGAATCCAACCCCGGGCATTCTCTTCCTAACATTTACCACACTGACAGCAGGTTCGCAACTTTTTATTCAAGCCTTCCACGGAGATAACACGCTGATATTAAATGGCCTGAAGCAAGAGCAAATCATTGCGTGGACGGCCCTTGCGGTTTGTTTTGTGTTATTTGAATCAAGGTTCAAGCCATCAGAAAAGGGATAAGTTTGAAGCCATGTCCGAAGATGATTCAGCGGAGGTAAAAGTCAGATACAGGAAGCAAGCTCGGGGTTAAGAGCGACACTTGCGCCGCACGCCAGTGCAGGTGAGCGCGATTTACATCATAAAAACGGAATGCAAAGTCTCCTGATTTTGCATTCCGTTTTTAAATCTGCAAAGGTGATGCACCGCGCGAGATATTCGCCAAAAATTCCTGACGTGTGGCAAGGTTGGCGCGAAACGCGCCGTGCATCGCGGAAGTGGTCATGCGCGCATCGTGTTTCTTCACACCACGCATCGTGGAACACAAATGCATGGCTTCCACAACAACAGCCACACCCTGCGGCTTGAGCAGGTCGCGCAGAAAATCCGCAATCTGACGAGTCATGCGTTCCTGAACCTGCAAACGGCGCGCGTACATATCCACAACCCGCGGAATTTTGGAAAGACCCAGCACCTTGCCATCTGGAATATAAGCTACGTGAGCGCGACCAACAAACGGAAGCATGTGATGCTCGCACATGCTATAGAATTCTATGTCACGCACAAGAACCATTTCATCATATTTCACATCGAATAACGCGCCGTTGATGAGGGCTTGCGGGTCCATGGTGTAACCGCCAAGCAATTCATGATACATGCGCGCCACGCGGTGGGGCGTAAATTTCAGGCCTTCGCGCTGCGGGTCTTCACCAACCGCAGTTAATATTTGCGTGACGGCTTTTTCCACAGCGGCATCATCCATCAAATTTTCTGTGACATCATTTTCGTTTACATCATCGAATTCCATGGCGGCTCCATAATAAAAACTGGCCTGACAGCAATGCCGCCAGGCCAGTCGTGGTTCCCTGATCTAACCGAGCTCAGGATCTATCAGACCATAACTTCCGTTGCGGCGGCGGTATAACACATTGATCTTGCTTGTCTCTGCATTATAAAAGATAAAGAAGTTATCGTGTCCAAGATTGCGCATCTGCACCACGGCTTCCTCTTCACTCATTGGGTATAAAACGAACTTCTTTTTACGCGCTACAAGCGGAGAAAGTTCACCTGTCTCATCATCAAAGATCGGCTCGGCGGCTTCGGCGGCTGAACGCCCATCGCCGCGGCCATGCTGATGCTTGCCTTTATATCTTTCGATCTGCCTCTGCATATTATCATGCGCCAGATCAAAAGCGGCCAGCGCCTCATCTGCGCGCTCTTCGGTGCGGAGTATAAAGCCCTTGCCATACACGGTAATCTGCGCCACATTACGATCAGTGGCGTTACGCGCCGCCTTGTAATGCGCCAGTTCAATACGGGCCTCTTCGATCGTAGGCAGGTAATGATCGAAATTCCCCGCCTTCTTGCTCACGTACTCTTCGATCTTTTCCGTCAAACGAATATTACGTGTCTGAACTTCCACTTTGTTGGACATAAGTCCTCCTTATAGGGATGAAAAGCTACGAACAAAAACGCTCACGCATGCTGCAATCCATGATGCGGCAGCGCGCGAGCGACCGTCAACGCATATACATTTTTCGCACCTGAGGAATAGAGCGCCTCCGCACTGGACGATAAAGTTGATCCTGTTGTAGATACATCATCCATTACCAGGATATTTTTCCCGCGCACATCCACCCCAGCCTGAAACGCCGAATGGACATTTTCGCGTCTTTCAGTTTTGGTCAGCCCCACCTGGGAACGTGTTTCCTTGCGGCGCACCAATCCTTCTGGAGCATATTGTAAATTCAAAGCCAGCGCAAGCGGTTTTGCGATCATTCCAACTTGATTATAGCCTCGTTCCTTAAGTCTTTGTTTTCCCAAAGGGATGGGAATAATTATGTCGATCGGCCAATCCAAATCCCGCACAAACGCAACCATTTGCGCGGCAAGCGAATCCCCCATCGACATGTCCCTTCGATATTTCAATTTATGGAGCGCACCCCGCACAGGGTTATCAAAAACGGCCCACGCTCTTAATGCGCAAAAATGCGGTCTGTCCATCTGGCAGGTATCACATACCCCCGCCCTGTCCAAGGGAAGACCGCATACTGCACAAACAATTCCATTTATAACTTGTACACGCTTTTGACATTCAACACACCAGCGTGAACCAACTTTGCCACAACCTCCACATGCGGGAGGATAAAGCAGGTCAAGTGTGCTCCAAAGTGATCGGTATAGTGTATATGACCAGTTTATCAAGTCTGCCCCTCCAAATTAAAGCGGCAGGAAAATTACTATCTGAATAAATCTAATTTCCTAAAAGCGGACCAAAGGCGCGGCTGATCTGGAATCCCGCAGGCGCCATTAGGATGATCATAATGGATGGGAAGGTCAGGAGAGCCATGGGAATGATCATCTTGACAGGAGCCTTATGCGCAAGTTCTTCCGCGTATTGGCGTCTCTTCACACGCATCTGATCAGATTGAATGCGGAGTACTTTTGCCAAACTGACGCCCAATATCTGGCTTTGGATCACGGCCGCAACAAAACTCGTTAATTCAGGCAAACCGAGGCGGTCTGCCATATCGCGCAAAGCCTCGCGCTGGGTCTTTCCCAGTTGAACTTCCCGAATACAGCGGCCAAACATAATGGATAGTTCGTTCTCCCATTTTTCACTGACCTTCGACATCGCCGCATCAAAACCCAACCCTGCTTCCACGCAAATGGTCAACAGGTCAAGAGCGTCTGGCATTGCCTTGCGGACTTCAGTTTGGCGGCGGTTAATTCGGCTCTGCAGCCATAATTGTGGAAAGAAAAAACCCAGCGCGCTGAATATACCCACAACAAGGACCACCCTTCCAAGCGGCCATTTGTTTGTAGAAAGAAAAGAAACCAAAAGCAGGAGACCGCCAAAAACCGCAGCACCCACAAAGCGGGTCGCCAAAAAGGTGGAAGCGTCAATTCGGCCAGGATTCCCCGCCAGTTCCAATTTGAGCGTTGTTTCCTGCAGGAGTTTCTGCGGTGTAAATCGAGTGGAAATCTCCCCAAACCTTCTTATGATCGGTATGACAACACGCTCCATAAAAGGCTGTTGCAATTCGATATCTTCCAGGGAAACAGATTCTCCACGCTGGGTGGCTTCAGCCAGACGCGCCATTACAGGATCCGCTTCCTCCTGCTGGTTTTGACGGGAATAACGCGACCCCACGACGACGAGCGCTATCGCGCCGCCAACAATGACAACACCAACAATAATCGAAATAATCGTTGTCGAATTCATACTACACCTCGATATCCGCAATACGCATCATGATAAAGTAACTTGACCCGATCAACCCAAGAACAACACAGATAATTCCCGCTGTGCAATACACCCCACCTTGCGTAACTGACATCAGATATTCAGGATTTAGGAACCACAAAACAAGTGTGAGAAAAAAGGGGATCAAGGAAAGTACACTCCCAGAGGTGCGAACCTGGGATGTAAGCACACGCACTTCCCCTTTGATACGAACACGTTCACGAATGGTAAATGAGATGTTATCCAAAATCTCCGAGAGATTACCGCCAACTTCACGCTGAACGTTAATCGCCGTTACAACGAAATCAAGATCCGGGCTTGGAATACGACGCAGAAGGTTTTCGAGCGCGGTCTCCATTGGAATACCGATCTGCATTTCCTGCACTACACGTCGAAATTCATCATTGATTGGTGATGGCAATTCTTTGCTGATCGCCTCCATGGCCTGCATAGTCGAATAACCTGCGCGAAGACCGTTCACCATCAAGTTGAGCATATCCGACAATTGATCGTTGAATTTTTGCAAGCGCTGAGCCTGCTGACGTTTCACATAAAATCTGGGAGCAAAAGCACCTGCAAGGGCGCCGATCAATGCCGAGACTGGATGCTGATTTCCGATAAACCAGGCAAAGAGTCCGCCGATCAAAATGGATACCGCAATCAACACAAAATATTCGGCCACCTTGAATTTCAGATCTGCACGGGCAAGATCGCGAGCAACCCGATCACCAAAGGATGTCTTCTCCACGCGCCTTGACACCCAATCAGTGATCATTGAGCGTTGAGCATCACGTTCCCCAGATGTGCTCTTACTACCATCATCCAAATACTGGCTAAGCCGCTGTTCAACAAGGGTGCGTTCGCTGTTTGACGAAACAACAACGCCCACGATTAACAGGATGATTAATATTATGCCGCCAATGATAATGACCCAGGTAATCATGCTGATCCTTCTAAATGGTTTATCGGAAATATACTCATAACATAATGCTTTGGAAACATTTCTTCAGCAAGGAAATTACTTTTGCTGGAGAAATCATAATTGATAATACAAAATGGTTCGATAATTTTGAATATCTCAATAACGGCGGCGTTCGCCAATACCAAAAATGGAAGGCGGCAAATGAATACCTGAAGCTTCAATTTTATCCATGAACTTGGGACGCAGGCCGGTCGGGCGGAGACGCCCAACGATCCTGCCGTTTTCAACACCGGTCTGTTCAAAAACGAAAATATCGGTCATTGTGATCACATCACCTTCCATGCCGCTTACTTCAGCGACGGTGATAACTTTACGAGTACCATCGCGCATACGTTCCTGTTGAACAATTACATCAACAGCACTGGCAATCTGCTCGCGAATTGCCCTCACAGGCAAATCCATACCAGCCATAAGACACATGGTTTCGATACGAGAAATCGCATCACGCGGAGTATTGGCATGAGCTGTGGTCATCGAACCGTCGTGACCTGTATTCATGGCCTGCAACATGTCAAGGGTTTCGCCGCCGCGGCACTCACCAACAATAATTCTTTCAGGGCGCATACGCAAGGCATTGATCACCAGATCACGAATGGTAATTTCGCCGCGTCCTTCAATGTTCGGAGGGCGCGATTCCAGCGTTACCACGTGTTCCTGGCGCAATTGCAGTTCAGCCGCGTTTTCAATCGTTAAGATACGTTCATCTGAAGGAATAAAACTTGAAAGCACATTCAAAAGCGTTGTTTTACCAGAACCTGTACCGCCTGAAATAATGATGTTTAAGCGCGACTCTACACAGGCTTTAAGAAACTGAACCGATTCATTGGTAAGCGAGCCAAATTGAACCATCTGCTCAACTGAAATTGGGTTCTTGGAGAACTTACGAATCGTCAAAACAGGCCCAACCAATGAAATTGGAGGAATAACGGCATTTACACGAGAGCCATCCTGTAAACGCGCATCCACATACGGGCTGGACTCATCAATGCGGCGTCCCAACGGAGCAACAATGCGATCAATAATTCGCATCACATGTTCGTTGCTTTCAAAGGTTACCGGCACACGGTGCAATTTACCTTTGCGCTCAATATAGATATTCTTCGGACCATTTACCATAATTTCGGTGATGGTGTCATCTTCCAGCAAGGATTGCAACGGTCCCAACCCGAGTATCTCAGCCGCAATTTGTTCAAACAAACGCGCGCGCTCAGGCCGTGAAAGAACGATGTTCTCTTCTGCGAGGATTTGCTCAAATAAACCCTGGATGGTACGCCGGACCTCGTCTGTTCTGGAAACATCCATGGATGGATCGATCTCAGCCAGCAGTTTATTTTGAACACGAGTTTTTAAGTCAAAATATGAACCGGCCTGCGGAGATGTGATCGGGGCACTCACCCGCCTCGCTTGTATTGACGAAAGGCGGGAAGAATCGTTTCCACCACCGGACTTTCCGTCACCACCAGATTGTTGCGGTGACGGAGATGATGCGCCATCTTGCTGACCACCACTCTGACCCTGCTCAATACGTCGAAGCAATGACATAATAAAACTCCTTACCGTTTAACGGGCATTTCATCTTCAGATTCCAATAAAGTTAAACGCGCCCGCACACCTTCTGCCAATGAGAAAATACCTCTACCAACAGGCTGGGATTTATTATCCAACATGAACGGTACGCCTCGGTTAACTGCTGTAATAACAATCTTCTCGTCAAGCGGTATCGTTACAGACACTTCATGCTTAAGGTTGTCGCTTACTCTTTCTGGAGTAATTGCGATCCGCTTATCATATCGATTCATGGCAAAAACGATTTTGCCTTTATTAATACCCATTGTTTGCAAAAGATCAAGAAACAAACGGGCGTTCTTGATGGCGGGAATTTCCTGCGTGGTTACCAAAACGATCACATCGCTAATATCAATAGTGGAAAGAACGACATCCGTCAAAATAGAGGATGTATCCACCACAACATAGGCATACATTCTTTGCAGGAACTGCAACACCTTGGCAAACTGATCAGCAGAAATCTTCTCAGCCATTTCGGGGCGTTGCGGCGCCGCAAGAATTCGGATTCCAGAAGCCTCGTGCTTAATCAATATCTCCTCAACAACATCAGGCTCCAACTCATCCACGCGAGGTGCAAGCTCAAGGATTGTATTTTTACCCTGTTCGTTGACAAAAACAGCAACATCACCAAATTGCAAGTTCGCATCCACAAGGGCTGTGCGAGTATCTTCATTGTTTAACGCAATTGCCAGATTAACCGCAATCGTTGTACATCCCGTACCACCCTTCGGGCTGTAGACAGTTACGATCTTTCCTTTCGTGACAGGCGCAAAACTTGACATGGAAGTTGGAGCACCTGATACAGCAGCCGCAACAAGGCGTTGCTGTGCACTTTTTGCACGTTCGGCATGTGCCAATTCACCTGCACGGCGAATTGCAGAAATCAACTCATCCCCCATGGGGGGTTTTGTTAAAAAGTCGCGAGCGCCAGCCAACATGGCTTTGCGCATATAGTTCTGGTCGCCTTGTACGGATAGAATTAAAACTTGTATATGGGGTGATTTTTGCCTGATGATCTCAGTTGCAGTGATACCGTCAATATCAGGCATGTTGATATCCATCAACACAACATCGGGATCCAACTCCTGCGCGAGTTGAATCCCCTCTTTGCCTGAGCGTGCAGC